>NZ_AEWG01000105.1 GCF_000190375.1 Rubrivivax benzoatilyticus JA2 = ATCC BAA-35 | reverse complement strand
CGCGCGCGCGCGCGCGCGCGNGNGNGNGNGNGNNNCCGGGGTCTGCCGCCACCCTCACCCCAACCCTCTCCCGCAAGCGGGAGAGGGAGAGGAACGACTCATTCGATCGCCGACGAGCTCCTGGCCCGCTGGCGCAGCTGGAACTTCTGGATCTTGCCGGTGCTGGTCTTCGGGATCGTCTCGAAGCGGATCTCCTTGGGCACCTTGTAGCCGGCGAGCACGCGCTTGCAGTGCGCGATCAGCTCGTCGGCCGTGACGTCGACGCCCAGCTTCAGCTCGACGTAGGCCACCGGCGTCTCGCCCCACTTCGGGTCGGGCTTGGCGACCACCGCGCAGGCCAGCACCGCGGGGTGGCGGTACAGCGCGTCCTCGACTTCCAGCGAGCTGATGTTCTCGCCGCCGGAGATGATGATGTCCTTGCTGCGGTCGCGGATCTTGACGTAGCGGTCGGGCTCGATGACCGCCAGGTCGCCGGTGTGGAACCAGCCGCCGGCGAAGGCCTTGTCGGTCGCCGACGGGTTCTTCAGGTAGCCCTTCATGACGATGTTGCCGCGGAACATGATCTCGCCCATCGTCTGGCCGTCGGCCGGCACCTCGGCCATCGTCTCCGGGTCGAGCACCGTCATGCCTTCCTGCAGCGCGTAGCGCACGCCCTGGCGGCCGTTGAGCCGCGTCTGCTCGGAGAGGTCGGCCTCGCTCCAGGCGGCTCGCTTCACCGCCACCGCGGCCGGGCCGTAGACCTCGGTCAGGCCGTAGACGTGGGTGATGTCGAAGCCGATCTTCGCCATGCCTTCGATCATCGCTGCCGGCGGCGCGGCGCCGGCGACCATGCCGCGCACCTGCTGCGTGATGCCCTCGCGCCAGTCGGCCGGCGCGTTGATGATCAGGCCGTGCACGATCGGCGCGGCGCAGTAGTGGTCGACGCCGTGCTCGCGCATCGCGTCGAGGATCGCTTTCGGCTCGACGCGGCGCAGGCAGACATGCGTGCCGCCCAGCATCGCCACGGTCCAGGGGAAGCACCAGCCGTTGCAGTGGAACATCGGCAGCGTCCACAGGTAGGTCGGGAAGTGCGGCATGGTCCAGGTCGCCGCGTTGCCGACCGCGTTCAGGTAGGCGCCGCGGTGGTGGGTGACGACGCCCTTGGGGTCGCCCGTCGTGCCGCTGGTGTAGCTGACGGCGATCGCGTCCCACTCGTCGGCCGGGCCTTCCAGGCGCGCCAGCGGCGCGTGCGCGGCCAGCAGTTCCTCGTATTCCAGCGTGCCGACACGGTCGCCGCGGCCGGTGTATTCGCTGTCGCAGACGTCGATGACGACCGGCTCGCGGCCGTGTTCGGCCTTCAGCCGCGCCAGCGCGTCGGCCATCAGCGGGCCGAACTCGCGGTCGGTGATCAGCACCGCGGTCTCGCAGTGGTTCATCTGCCAGGCCAGCAGCGGCGCGTCCAGCCGCGTGTTCAGCGTGTTGAGCACGGCGTTGACCGCCGGCACCGCGTAGTGCGCCTCGACCATCTCCGGCGTGTTGGGCAGCATCACGCTGACCGTCGTGCCGCGGCCCACGCCCAGCGAGCGCAGCGCCGCCGCGAGCCGGGCGCTGCGCTCGCGCACCTGGGCCCAGGTGTAGCGCCGCGCGCCGTGGATCACGGCCGGCAGGTCGCCGAAAACCTCGGCGCTGCGCTCGACGAAACTCGTCGGCGACAGCGCCACGTGGTTGGCCGCGTTGCGGTCCAGATGCTGCTCGTAGATGCTCATGCCCGGTCTCCTGTCGGTGCGCGGCCGATGTTAAGCACGCGGCTGACACGAGGCTGCCTCGGCCCCACGGCCGTGGCGGGTGCGCAGCGCCGGATGGGCGCTGATACACTGCGCGCCGTCAGGAGAGAGCCCGCCTCGAGCGGGCCGCCGAAGGCGCAGGGTCCAGCCCGAACGCTCAGGCAAAAGGACTGGCTTTCCACCTCACTGGAGAGAGGCTGCCGCTTCCAACGAGCGGCGGCCCACCGAAGGGGCAAGGACCACCGCCGGGGTGGCTTCCGAATCTCTCAGGTAAAGCGGACAGCGGGGGCACGTGCGTCGGCGACAGCCGGCGATCCGAAGACGATGCCCTCGATGGAGTCCGCCGTGAGCGACCTTCTGAAGACGCCCCTGCACGACCTGCACCTGAGCCTCGGTGCACGTTTGGTGCCGTTCGCCGGCTATGCGATGCCGGTGCAGTACCGCGACGGCCTGATCGCCGAGCACCGCCAGTGCCGCAACGCCGCCGCGCTGTTCGACGTCTCGCACATGGGCCAGGTGCGGCTGTCGGGCGCCGACGCCGCGGCCGCGCTGGAGACGCTGGTGCCGGTGGACGTCGTCGACCTCGCGGTCGGCCGCCAGCGCTACGCCTTCTTCACCAACGAGCACGGCGGCCTGCTCGACGACCTGATGATCTCGCGCCCCGCGCCGGGCACCGGCTTCGGCGACCTGTTCCTCGTCGTCAACGCCGGCTGCAAGGACGCCGACCTGCGCCACCTGCAGACGAACATCGGCCACCGCTGCACCGTCGTCGGTTTGCCCGAACGCGCGCTGCTGGCGCTGCAGGGCCCGCTGGCCGCCGACGCGCTGGCGCGGCTGAACCCCGGCGTGAAGGACCTCGTGTTCATGACCGGCGGCGTGTTCGAGCTGGCCGACGCGCCCTGCTTCGTCACGCGCTCGGGCTACACCGGCGAAGACGGCTTCGAGATCTCGGTGCCGGCCGAACGGGCCGAGGCGCTGGCCTCGGCGCTGCTGGCGCTGCCCGAGGTCAAGCCCGCCGGCCTGGGCGCACGCGACACGCTGCGCCTCGAAGCCGGGCTGTGCCTGTACGGCCACGACATCGACGCGAACACCTCGCCGGTCGAAGCCGGCCTCAGCTGGGCGATCCAGAAGGTGCGTCGCCCCGGCGGCGCACGCGAAGGCGGCTACCCCGGCACGGCGGCGATCGAGCGCCATCTGGCCGGCGGCGCGCTGCGCAAGCGTGTCGGCCTCGTCGGCCTGGAACGTGTGCCGGTGCGCGAAGGCACGGCCATCGTCGACGCCCACGGCCATGCGCTGGGCCGCGTGACCAGCGGTACGCTGGCGCCCGGGGTCGACCGTCCGATCGCGATGGCCTACCTGCCGCGTGACCACGCCGCCCCCGAACACGAGGTTTACGCCGAAGTGCGAGGCAAACGCCTGCCGATGCGCGTGACCGCGATGCCGTTCCAACCCCACCGCTACCACCGCGGTTGAAATCTTCAGGAGAAGCCGATGACCACCATGTTCACCCCCGACCACGAATGGATCAACATCGAGGACCACGAGGCCGCGGTCGTCGGCATCACGCCGCACGCGCAGGACGCGCTCGGTGACGTCGTCTTCGTCGAGCTGCCCGAGGTCGGCCGCACGTTCAAGAAGGGCGAGGTGGCCGGCGTCGTCGAGTCGGTGAAGGCCGCCGCCGACCTCTACATGCCGGTCAGCGGCGAGATCGTCGAGGTCAACGAGGCGCTGCGCGACGAGCCGGCGCTGGCCAACAGCGACCCGATGGGCAACGGCTGGTTCTTCAAGGTCCGCGTCGCCGACATGGCCGAGTTCGACCAGCTGATGGACCCGCCCGCCTACGACGCCTTGCTGAAGACGCTCTGATCCCACCCCCTCTAGCAGTCCCGCCGCCCATGCTGATGTCTGCCCTTCCCACGCTCGCCGAGCTCGAGCACCACGACGAGTTCGCCGCCCGCCACCTCGGGCCCAACGAAGCCGAGGAACGGCAGATGCTGTCGGTGATCGGCGCCGCCTCGCGGCAGGCGCTGATCGAGGCGGTGGTGCCGCGTGCCATCGCCCGGCCGCAGCCGATGCAGCTGCCGGCGCCGGTGCCCGAGCACCAGGCGCTGGCCGAGCTGCGTGCGATCGCGGCGAAGAACCGCACGCTGCGCAGCTTCATCGGCCAGGGCTACCACGGCACGCGCACGCCGACGGTGGTGCTGCGCAACGTGCTCGAGAACCCCGCCTGGTACACGGCCTACACGCCTTACCAGGCCGAGATCTCGCAGGGGCGGCTTCAGGCGCTGGTCAACTTCCAGACCATGATCGCCGAGCTGACCGGCATGGCGATCGCCAACGCCTCGATGCTCGACGAGGCCACCGCCGTCGCCGAGGCGATGACGCTGGCCCGGCGCAGCGTGCGCGCCAAGTCGGACACGATCCGCGTCGCCGACGACTGCCACCCGCAGACGATCGAGGTGCTGCGCACACGCGCCGAGCCGCTGGGGCTGGCGGTCGACGTGCGGCCGTTTGCCACGCTCGCCGACGACGGCGGCGAGTATTTCGCCGTCGTCGCGCAATACCCGGCCACCGACGGCACGGTGCACGACCTGCGCGCGCTGGCCGACGCGGTGCACGCCAAGCAGGCAGCCTTCGTCGTCGCCGCCGACCTGCTGGCGCTGACGCTGCTCGTGCCGCCGGGCGAGTTCGGTGCCGACATCGCCGTCGGCACGACGCAGCGTTTCGGCGTGCCGATGGCCGCCGGCGGCCCGCACGCCGCCTACCTGGCCTGCCGCGACGAGCACAAGCGCGCGATGCCCGGCCGCCTCGTCGGCGTCAGCGTCGACGTGCACGGCCGCCCGGCCTACCGCCTGGCGCTGCAGACGCGCGAGCAGCACATCCGCCGCGAGAAGGCGACGTCCAACATCTGCACCGCCCAGGTGCTGCCGGCGGTGCTGGCGTCGATGTACGCCGTCTACCACGGCCCGGCGGGCCTGAAGCGCATCGCCCAGCGTGTCGCCGCCTACGCCGCGGCGCTGGCCGCCGGCCTGCGCACGATGGGCCTGGAGGTGCTGACCGAAGCCGGCTTCGACACCGTCGCCGTCGAGCTCGGCGAGCGCGCCGACGCGGTGATGGCGCGTGCGCTGGCCGACGGCGCCAACCTGCGCCGGCTGTCGGCGACGCGTGTCGCCGCGGCGCTGGACGAGACCACGAGCCGCGCCGACATCGCCGACCTCTGGCGCTGGTTCGCGCCCGACGGCGCGACGCTGCCGTCGATCGACGAATACGAGCGCGGCGTCGAGCCGCTGCTGCCCGAGGCGCTGCGCCGCAGCAGCGCCTTCCTGACGCACCCGGTCTTCAACTCGCACCACAGCGAGACCGAGATGCTGCGCTACCTGCGCCGCCTGTCGGACCAGGACCTGGCGCTGGACCGCACGATGATCCCGCTGGGCTCGTGCACGATGAAGCTCAACGCGACCAGCGAGATGATCCCCATCACCTGGCCGGAGTTCGCCAACCTGCACCCGTTCGCGCCGCGCGACCAGCTGGCCGGCGTCTGGGAGATGAACGACCAGCTCTGCGCCTGGCTGGCCGAGGCCACCGGCTACGCCGGCATCAGCCTGCAGCCCAACGCCGGCTCGCAAGGCGAGTACGCCGGCCTGCTGGCGATCCGCGGCTGGCACGCCTCGCGCGGCGACGCGAAGCGCGACCTCTGCCTGATCCCCGAGTCGGCGCACGGCACCAACCCGGCGAGCGCGCAGATGGCGGGCCTGTCGGTCGTCGTCGTCAAGTGCGACGCCAACGGCAACGTCGACCTCGCCGACCTCGAGGCCAAGTGCGTCCAGCACGCCGAGCGCCTGGCCTGCGTGATGATCACCTACCCGTCGACCTACGGTGTCTTCGAGCCGGGCGTCAAGCAGCTCTGCGAGATCGTGCACCGCCACGGCGGCCGGGTCTACGTCGACGGCGCGAACATGAACGCGCTCGTCGGCCTGGCGGCGCCGGGCGAGTTCGGCGGCGACGTCAGCCACCTGAACCTGCACAAGACCTTCTGCATCCCGCACGGCGGCGGCGGCCCGGGCGTCGGCCCGGTCTGCGTCGTCGCCGACCTCGTGCCCTTCCTGCCCGGCCACGGCGACGCCGCCGCGCCGGTGGGCGCCGTCAGCGCCGCGCCGCTGGGCAACGCCGGCGTGCTGCCGATCAGCTGGATGTACGTGCGCATGATGGGCGCCGACGGCCTGCGCCAGGCCACCGAGACGGCGATCCTCAGCGCCAACTACATCGCCGCGCGGCTGGCGCCTTACTACGACATCCACTACAGCGGCGGCATCGAAGGCATCGCCGGCGGCGGTGTCGCGCACGAGTGCATCCTCGACCTGCGGCCGCTGAAGGAGACCAGCGGCGTCAGCGCCGAGGACGTCGCCAAGCGCCTCATCGACTACGGTTTTCACGCCCCGACGCTGAGTTTCCCGGTGCCCGGCACGCTGATGGTCGAGCCGACCGAGAGCGAGCCGCTGGTCGAGCTGGACCGCTTCTGCGACGCGATGATCGCCATCCGCGCCGAGATCGCGAAGGTCGAGGCCGGAGCCTGGCCGCGCGAGGACAACCCGCTGAAGCACGCCCCGCACACCGCCGAGGTGCTGCTCGCGGCCGAGTGGCCGCACGCCTACGGCCGCGAGGAAGCCGCCTACCCGGTGCCAGCGCTGCGCCGCCACAAGTACTGGTCGCCGGTGGGCCGCGTGGACAACGTCTGGGGTGACCGCAACCTCAGCTGCAGCTGCCCGCCGATGGCCGACTACGCCTGAGGCCGCGGGCGCGGCCGGCGCCGCGCCCGCCATCGTTGGAGGTCACGATGGCCGTTTCCGTCTTCGACCTCTTCAAGATCGGCATCGGGCCGAGCAGCAGCCACACCGTCGGCCCGATGCGCGCCGCGCGGCTGTTCGTCTCGCGGCTGGCGCACGACGGCCTGCTGGAGCGCACGGCGCGTGTCGGCGCCTGGCTCTACGGCTCGCTGGGCGCCACCGGCAAGGGCCACGGCAGCGACACCGCGGTGCTGCTGGGCCTGGCCGGCCACGAGCCCGACACGGTGCCGATCGACGAGGTGCCGGCGCTGCTGGCCGCGATCCGCGCCAGCGCCCGCCTCGCGCTGCTGGGCCGCCAGGCGGTGGACTTCATCGAAACGCGCGACCTGAAGTTCCACCGCCGCGAGACCCTGCCGTTCCACGCCAACGGCATGGCCTTCGCGGCCTGGGACGCCGCCGGCGCGCTGCTGGCCGAGCGCCGCTACTACTCGGTGGGCGGCGGTTTCGTCGTCAGCGACGAGGTCGCGGCCGACGGCAGCCGGCACCCGGTGATCGCGCCCGACACGACCGTGCTGCCGCACCCGTTCCACACCGGCGCCGAATTGCTGGCGCTGAGCACCGAGCTGGGCTGCGACATCGCCGGCGTGATGCGCCGCAACGAGCGCCATTGGCGTACCGACGCCGAGATCGACGCCGGCCTGCTGGCGATCTGGCAGGTGATGCAGCAGTGCGTGGCGCGCGGCATGCGCACCCGCGGCACGCTGCCCGGCGGCTTCAAGGTGCAGCGGCGTGCCCCCGACCTGGCCGAGGCGCTGCAGGCGCAGGCGCCCGACGGCACGCCGGCCGACCCGCTGGCGGTGCTCGACTGGGTGAACCTCTTCGCGCTCGCCGCCAACGAGGAGAACGCCGCCGGCGGCCGTGTCGTCACCGCGCCGACCAACGGCGCCGCCGGCATCGTGCCCGCGGTGCTGCACTACTACCAACGCTTCGTGCCCGGCGCCAGCGAACGCGGTGTCGTCGACTTCCTGCTGACCGCCGGTGCCATCGGCCTGCTCTACAAGGAGAACGCCAGCATCTCCGGCGCCGAGGTCGGCTGCCAGGGCGAGGTCGGCGTCGCCTGCTCGATGGCCGCCGGGGCCTTGTGCGCGGTGCTCGGCGGCAGCCCGGCGCAGGCCGAGAACGCCGCCGAGATCGGCATGGAGCACCACCTGGGCCTGACCTGCGACCCGGTCGGCGGCCTGGTGCAGATCCCCTGCATCGAACGCAACGCGATGGGCGCGGTGAAGGCGATCAACGCCGCACGCATCGCGCTGCGCGGCGACGGCACGCACAAGGTCAGCCTGGACCAGGTCATCAAGACGATGCGCGAGACCGGCGCCGACATGCTGACCAAGTACAAGGAGACGGCCCGCGGCGGCCTGGCGGTGAACATCGTCGAATGCTGAGGCCGCTGCGGTCCGCCAAGCGCGAGGCCGCAGCCCGAGTCAAGCGCAGGGGGGCCGACGTTGCGCCCGCCCCTCAACGCGCGCTTTCATCGGATTCCACGGGGTTACGGCCCTTGATCTGGCCCACGTAGCGGCGCATCCTCGTCGCGGCGAGGCCCGGGCGACACTGCGCGTGGCACCCGGCACCTCGCACGACCCACCACGAACGACAGCCGCCACGAGCGGCGCACACGAGGTAGACGGACATGAAGAACACCCCCATCCGCACCCTGGCGGCCGCCGCCGCACTGGCCGCCTGTGGCATGGCCCAGGCCGGCGAAGTCGAGGTCCTGCACTGGTGGACCAGCGGCGGCGAGGCCAAGGCCGCTGCAGCCCTGAAGGCCACGATGCAGGCCAAGGGCCACACCTGGAAGGATTTCGCGGTCGCCGGTGGCGGCGGCGACTCGGCGATGACGGTGCTGAAGTCGCGTGTGGTCTCGGGCAACGCCCCGGCCGCGGCGCAGATCAAGGGCCCGGCGCTGCAGGAATGGGCCGCCGAAGGCGTGCTCGCCAACATCGACGACGTCGCCAAGGCCGAGAACTGGGACGCCGTGCTGCCCAAGGCGGTGGCCGACGTGATGAAGTACAAGGGCAACTACATCGCCGCACCGGTGAACGTGCACCGCGTGAACTGGCTGTGGGCCAACCCGGAAGCCTTCAAGAAGGCCGGCGCCAAGGTGCCGACGACCTGGGACGAGTTCTTCGTCGCCGCCGAGGCGCTGAAGAAGGCCGGCATCATCCCCGTCGCGCACGGCGGCCAGAACTGGCAGGACTTCACCACCTTCGAGAGCGTGGCGCTGGGTGTCGGCGGCACCGAGTTCTACCGCAAGGCCCTGGTGCAGCTCGACCCGGCGACGCTGAACAGCCCGACGATGGAGAAGGTGCTGACGACCTTCAAGCGCGTGAAGGGCTACACCGACCGCAACGCCCCGGGCCGCGACTGGAACCTGGCGACCGCGATGGTCATCAAGGGCGAAGCCGGCATGCAGCTGATGGGCGACTGGGCCAAGGGCGAGTTCGTCGCCGCCGGCAAGCTGCCGGGCAAGGACTTCGTCTGCGCCCCGGCTCCGGGCACGCCGCAGGCCTTCACCTTCAACATCGACTCGTTCGCGATGTTCAAGCTGAAGAACGCCGAGAACACCAAGGCCCAGAAGGCGCTGGCCGCGGCCATCATGTCGCCGGACTTCCAGCAGGTGTTCAACCTCAACAAGGGCTCGATCCCGGTGCGCCTGGGCATGAACATGGACAAGTTCGACGACTGCGCCAGGCTGTCGGCCAAGGACTTCGTCGCGACGTCGAAGAACGGCGGCCTGGTGCCGTCGATCGCCCACGGCATGGCCGTCGCCCCGGCCATCGAAGGCGCGATCAAGGACGTCGTCAGCCAGTTCTGGAACAGCGACAAGATGAGCGCCAAGGACGCGATGACGCGCATCGCCAACGCCGCGAAGGCGCAGTAAACCCGCCGTAGAACCGACGCGCCGCGTTCCCCGCCAGCGGGACGCGGCGCGTCTGCCGTGCCGCCTCCATGCCGTCTTCATCGCCCGCGGGCGCACGCTGGCTGCCCAAGCTGGTCGTCGCGCCGTCCTTCGTCCTGTCGTTCCTGTTCATCTACGGGCTGATCGCCTGGAACGGCTACCTGTCGCTGTCGGCCTCGCGCCTGCTGCCCAACTACGAGTTCGTCGGGCTGGAGCAGTACGTGCGCCTGTTCGACAACGAGCGCTTCCACGTCGCGCTCGTCAACATGGGCATCTTCGGAACGCTGTTCATCGGCGGCGCGATGGCCCTGGGCCTGCTGCTGGCCATCCTGCTGGACCAGAAGATCCGCGCCGAAGGCCTGCTGCGCACGATCTACCTGTACCCGATGGCGATCTCGTTCATCGTCACCGGCACGGCCTGGAAGTGGATCCTGAACCCCGGTCTGGGGCTGGAGCACGTGGTCCAGCAATGGGGCTTCGAGAGCTTCAGCTTCGGCTGGCTGGTCGACCCGGAGAAGGCGATCTACTGCGTCGCGATCGCCGGCGTCTGGCAGAGCGCGGGCTTCGTGATGGCGCTGTTCCTGGCCGGGCTGCGCGGCATCGACGACTCGGTCATCAAGGCCGCGCAGGTCGACGGCGCGAGCCTGCCGCTGATCTACTGGCGCATCGTCATCCCGACGCTCAGGCCCGTGTTCTTCAGCACGCTGATGGTCGTCAGCCACCTGGCGATCAAGAGCTTCGACCTGGTGATGGCGCTGACCGCCGGCGGCCCCGGCTACGCCACCGACCTGCCGGCGACCTTCATGTACGCGATGGCCTTCTCGCGCGGCCAGATCGGCCTGGGCGCGGCCAGCGCGACGGTGATGCTGGCCACGGTGGCCGCGATCGTCGTGCCCTATCTCTACAGCGAACTGAGGGCCAAACGATGAGCCGCCACGCCGTGCAACGCGCCCTGCTGTGGGCGGCCCTGCTGCTGTTCGCGGCCTGGTTCCTGACGCCGCTGTACGTGATGGTCACCACGTCGCTGAAGGACATGGACCAGGTGCGTGCCGGCAGCCTGCTGTCGCTGCCCACGAGCCCCAGCCTCGACGCCTGGGCGCGGGCCTGGAGCAGCGCCTGCACAGGCACCGACTGCGGCGGCCTGAAGCCCTTCTTCATGAACTCGGTGCTGATGGTCGTGCCGGCGGTGCTGGTGTCGACGGCGATCGGCTCGATCAACGGCTACGTGCTGTCGAAGTGGCGCTTCCGCGGCAGCGAGACGATGTTCGCGCTGATGCTGTTCGGCGTCTTCATGCCGATGCAGGTGGTGCTGCTGCCGATGAGCCAGGTGCTCGGCTGGCTGGGCATCGCCAGCTCGATCTGGGGCCTGATCCTGGTGCACGTCGTCGCCGGCATCCCGAGCACGACGCTGTTCTTCCGCAACTACTACGTCGGCCTGCCCGACGAGCTGATCAAGGCCGCGATGCTCGACGGCGCCGGCTTCTGGAAGATCTTCACGCGCATCATCCTGCCGCTGTCCACGCCGATCCTCGTCGTGACGCTGATCTGGCAGTTCACCAACATCTGGAACGACTTCCTCTACGGCGTCGTCTTCTCCGGCGCCGACAGCAAACCCGTGACCGTCGGTCTCAACAACCTCGCCAACACCTCCAGCAGCGTGAAGGAATACAACGTCGACATGGCCGCGGCACTGATCGCGGCGCTCCCCACCCTCTTCGTCTACGTCGTCGCCGGCAAGTACTTCGTGCGCGGCCTGACGGCCGGCGCGGTGAAAGGCTGAACCATGGGAGCCCTGTCCATCCGCTCCGTGCGCAAGGCCTTCGGCAAGACCGAGATCCTGAAAGGCATCGACATCGAGGTCGAGGCCGGCGACTTCCTGATCCTCGTGGGCCCCTCGGGCTGCGGCAAGAGCACGCTGCTGAACATGATCGCCGGCCTGGACGCGCCGAGCTCGGGCCGCATCTTCATCGACGGCCGCGACGTCACCGACGTGCCCAGCAAGGACCGCGACATCGCGATGGTGTTCCAGAGCTACGCCCTGTACCCCAACATGGACGTGCGCCAGAACATCGCCTTCGCGCTGGAGATGCGCAAGGTGCCCAAGGCCGAGCGCGAGGCGGCCGTGCAGCGTGTCGCCAAGATGCTGCAGATCGACCACCTGCTCGACCGCAAGCCCGGCGCGCTGTCGGGCGGCCAGCGCCAGCGCGTCGCGATGGGCCGCGCGCTGGCGCGCGACCCCAAGCTGTTCCTGTTCGACGAGCCGCTGTCCAACCTGGACGCCAAGCTGCGCGTCGAGATGCGCGCCGAGATCAAGCTGCTGCACCAGCGCACGCAGACGACGACGGTCTACGTCACGCACGACCAGGTCGAGGCAATGACGCTGGGCGACCACATCGCGGTGATGAAGGACGGCGCCGTGCAGCAGTTGGGCTCGCCGCACGAGATCTACACCCGGCCGGCGACGCGCTTCGTCGCCGAGTTCATCGGCTCGCCGGCGATGAACATGATCGTCGCCCAGCGCAGCGCCGACGGCGGCCTGACGGCCGCCGGCCACGCGCTGCCGCTCACCGCCGCGCAGCGCCAGGCGCTGGCCGGCGGCAGCGGCGACGTGATCTACGGCCTGCGGCCCGAGAACGTCTGCCTGGGCGAGCAGGGCCTGCCGGGCGAACTCGTCATCGTCGAGCCGACCGGCCCCGAGACCTACATGACCGCCCACACCGTGGCCGGCAAGCTGACCGCGCGCCTGCCCGGCACCGCCGAGGGCCGGGTCGGCGGCACGGTGCATCTGCACTGGGCAGCCGAACACGCGCACCTGTTCGACGCGGCGAGCGACAAGCGCATCCGCTGAGCGCGCGACGCGCCTCCAAGGGTGTTATCTCGCTGATGGCCCAAGGGGACTAGAAAACCTGTTTCCAGGTCTCCGGGCGCGTCCACCTTAACTGAACGCGTCCCTTCACAGAGGTAGTGTGCCCTCATGCGCTACCTCCATGCCCCAGTCCTCGTCTCCCAGCCAGTCTTCGCTAACCTCGCTGCAAGCCCAGCCCCAGGCGGAGCCGACCGACCCAGCCGCGGCAACTGACGGCGTCTCAGCGAACGCCACCCGACCTCAAGTGGCTCCTCAACGAGCGTGCCGCCCTGGCCGGGGCCCAAGAGCGCTCCCGCGAGCGGCTGGACATCGTCCGGGTGCAGCACACGTCTTGGCTTGCAACGGTGGGGTGCGTGGGAGGCACGCATCACCACATCATAGGGACGGCCCGCCATAGGGAGCGGGCAACCCGGTCAGCCCCGACCGAACCTCGGTTTGAGCGCAGCAACCAGGAAGGCCTTGCCAGGGTGACTCGCCTTCGTAGCCGTCTCGGCAGTGGCGGCAGCCTCTCCCGAAGGCTGCCCCTCACCTGGTGCCGGCTGCTGTAACTCCGCCGCGGCATCAGGGGCGGTGTTCGACTTGTCGGCGACCAACCAAGGAATGGGGCTGCAGAAGACTGCGCGCACAGCGACTGGACGATTGTCCGGCGCCTCCTTCAGACGGTCACGGGCGCGAACAAAGCGCTGCGCCAAGAACTGCCGTTGCAGGTAGACGCGCCGGCCTCGTTGGACATTGACAGCCCCGTACAGGTGCTCCCTGCCACTGAGCGAATCCGTAAGCTCCTCGACGAAGTTCGAAACGGCAAGGTGGAAGTCGGCGGGGCATTGCTTGTGCCGCATGGCCGCCTCGACGACGTGCTCGAACAATTCCCCGAAGGCGCCGAGATGGATGTTCAGAGTCGCGATTCGCGACAAGAACTCGAACGCGACGCTCACCGTCGAAGCGAACTCGGTATCGGGCGACGAGAGGTAGCCCTTGAAGCGGCGCATGCCTTGCTGCAGGTACGCACCGCCTTGCAAGACCATCCACGTGAGGTCTCCGGAGCCCAGCGAAACGAAGCTACGGTTGGACAGAAACTGGCGAATGGTTGCCGCCGCCAGCTTCATCGGGTCGACCAAATCTTTGGTTGCGCAGTGCATCAGCAGAGCTTGGGGCCAGACGCCGGGAACCTTGGCTACCACTTCCAGGACAGAGCGGAACCGACCATCCAGCGTCAAGACCGTAGCCCCCGCCGACTTGGCCAATAGCAGGACATCCAGTTCTTCGTCCTGGAGTACTTCGGCCAGGCGCGGCACTTCGCCTTCGTTCGGAAGCTCGCCGTAGGCCGGCTGCACTTCGCAGTACTGCTCGACTGCAACAAGCAGCGCCTTGAAGAACTCGATGCGGCGCGCGTGGTACCGGGCGTCGTGCTCGATGAGGGCAAGCTGCCCTTCGACTTCCGTGCTGGTCGCGACACTTCGGTCTTCTTCGGCCTCGCGCACGAACCCTTCCAGCATCGTCTTGGTCACTGACGACACGAGCACCTTTGGGAGGTGACCGAGCGCCTCTTGAACCCCAAGATTGACGAGTTCGGCGATGGTCATGGCGTCGATGACGTAGACCGCGTCGGGTCGTGCGAGCAGCTGAAGCGCGGCAACGCGCTCTGCCTCGATGCCCGTACCGACAAAGAGCGGCGGTCCTTCAGATGGCCAGCCCAAGACGGCTTCAACGGTGCTGCGACCCTGACGTTCGGCGAAGCCGGAGAGCGTCATGTGCCCCGTGGCGTAAACGTCGAAGAGCTGCCGCACCATGGCCGAAGAGCGCATGACTTCGGCCTTCATGTGCGCGAGGTCGCGCTCCCCGTCGCCGGTCATGCCGACAGGGACCATCTTCATGTGCGGCAGTCCGCCCAGTGCACTGGCCCGCTCCTGCACGACCTTCAGCATGTGTCGGTACGCAGACTGGATGGCGGTCACCGTATAGGCCTTCGTGTCGCCAAACGCGAGGGCTGGAAGGCTGACCTGTTGCCCGACGACAGCACCAAGCATCGCCGCCGCCTCGGGCGCGGCTTGGTCCGCGTAGCCGGCGCGCTTCGGCAACTCGCCAACGTCCGACGGGTCGATGACCAGCTGCGTAGCCTGTCCGAACTCGTCAACCAGCGTGACGCAGCTGCCGGGGACGACCGCCGGGAGTTTCTCGTCCATGAGCGGCAACGCGCCGGGTGCGGCGACGACCGAAATGAAGTACGCCGACAGCGCCTCCGGCTCATCCAGATTGCTGCGGAGCATTCGATAGAGCCGGCGCATACCTCGCTCCGCCTCTCCGTAGCGGAGTTCAAGCGTAGCCAGCTGCGCCATCGGCCGAATGCGGCCCTCAAGCAGCTCCGGGACACTGCGAAGGTCGTTCTGAAACTCAGGCGGCGTCGATGAGTGCAGGCTCACGCCCATCTTGAAGACCCAGCTTCCAGCCGCGATCGGATGCTTCTTCAACTGGGCGTCCATCAACGGGCGCACGAAGGCCCAGTCGGCCGCTTGCTGCCCTAGCTCGATGGCGAGGCTGCGGGTTTCGTCGTTGTCAACCCACTCTGCGGGCAGACCTTCGAGCAGCTCCTTGGCCTTGCGCCGGTTGTGAGACCGCACGTAGCACGCGAGCAGCCTGTTGTGCAGGTCGGAAAGGCGACCGGGCGTCACCAGCCGCTCGAAAAGGGCCGCGGCCTTGGAGAATCGCCCCATGGAGAACAGCAATTCCGCCAGCATCAGCCGTTGGCCGTCGTTGCTCTCCTCGGTGACCAAGGACTTGGCGCGTTGCACGATGGCGTCGGCCTCCAACGCGCGGCCTGCCCGGTTGAGGACGCGCGCCGCGACGCAGGCAGTAATGAGACCGCCGGTCTCAGCGACTTTGGCTGCAATCACCTCGCTGACGGCAGCGTCCTGCTGGTCGGCTCGGGTCAACGCGTCCCAGCGGAGGGCAGCAAGCAGCTCAGCCGTCTCGCTGTCGACGGGGTCTCGCGCCAGCGCTGCGTCCAGCGTCTGCTTCAACAGCGCCAGATTTCCGTTCTTAGCGGCGATTTGACCCACGACAGTCAAGCTGGCGTCGTTCATATCGGCCAGACGCCCCGTCGCAAGAGCGAGAAGCTCAGTTTCACGGTCCAGCTCAAAGAGAGCGGTCACCTGGGTGCGGAGAATCTCGGCGGAGCGATGTCCGTGCGCCTCAGCGTCCTTGGCAAGAGCCAGTGCGTCGCCGAAGCGGTGCAGCATCAACAACGCGTAGCCGAGGTGGGCGACAGTCTCCGTCACTGACTCGGACTGAACCTGCCACAGGCGCTCATGCCACGGGTTGAACTGAGCGACCGCGAACTCGAGTGCCTTGGTCTCACGCACCGGCAGCGCGCCCGCCATCGCACCTACCGGGAACCTCGAGCCGCACTCGGCGGCGATGCGAAGCGCGTTGGCCCGGATGAAGAACGCAGCTGCGGGATGGTTGGCCGCCTCCTGGCTGAACTTGATGGCTGCGTCCAGGTTCCCAGCTTTGAGCTCAGCCTGCGCCACGAACTGCAACGTATCGGGCTCTTGTTTTAACGCCTCAGGCACGTCAGACATCCGAACCAGCTCGCCCTGAACGAGGCGGGCGTTGGCCAGCGCGAACCAGACTTGCTGGGAATCGGGGAACCGCTCGAGCGCAGCCTCTCCCGCAGAACGAGCCTCGGGCAACTTCTTCTCAAGCATGAGCCCGCGGACCTGAGCAGCAGCCATGCGTTCGTCGTCCGGGTAGAGCTCGTACGCCTTCAGGAACAACTGGGCTGACTCCCCGTCATCGACACGCATGAACCATAGGCTGAGGCCCTTCTGCAGGTACCAGCGAGCCTTCTGGTGGGCATCGAAGGGCCCAAGGTCTTTGCCGACGACGGCCAGGTGGTCGAGCGCGTCGCGGTATCGACCCGCCTTCAGGAGTTCGTTGGTTCGGTCTAGCTGGTCCGAGATGAGCCGGTCGACGGAGTCGAGCCGGGCAGTTGGAAGCGCAGACATGCCGAGCAGCGTGTCGCGCTGCTCCAGGACAAGGGTCTGCAAGTTGCTGAGAGCCGCGTCCTGTCGGTGGTAGGCGGCGCCAGGGCTGTTCGGTGCGTAGCTGTCTTGAAGGACCGGGAACCGGTCAATGTGATTGCAGATGTCTTCCCAGAACTCCACCTCAACTGGGAACAGCCCCTTGGCTTCGCGCGCGTCGGAGAGTTCCTGAACCTTCTTCAGCAAGGCCGCGTCGTTCGGCGCGGTGGTAGCCAGAATGAGCTTTTTGATGGGCGTGCCGTGCTTGTCGGCCTTTCCGACCTCGTCCACGACGTCGTCCCACTTGACAGGCTTCATCGTGTACTTCTTGCACTGGATACCGACCCGCCCGACGCCAGCTTCCTTCACGAAGACGTCAACACCGCCCTGAACTTGGCCACGACGGCCGTTCATCTTGGGCATCCGGTCATCGAAGACGACGCCGTACACGTGTGCGCACATGCGTTCGAAGTCCGCCTCGTTTTTGGGCGGCGGGATTTCGAAGGGAATCGCGTGCAAGCAGGCCTCCTGAAGTTGTTGTTCTCGTTAGCGCCAGATGTGCTCTGGTGCGCGGGCCCGTCGCGACGTGAAAACGGGCCCGCTACGCCTCACATAATGACCCGCCCGCGGTCGCCGTAGCCCATCGGCTCGACCTGCAGCGCGGCAAGATGGTCCAGCAGGCCCTTCCGGCAGTTGAACGAGCTGTCTGACGACTGCATCCACGCGCCGCGCTCGCGCTCCACCCAGGTAGTGCCGAAGGCGTCACCGGCGTCGAAGCCGCCGTTGAAGGCGCGGACCATGTCGCCCTTGGGATTCACCGCGGCGTGCACAGACAGCTCGTTGAAGCCAGCATCTGAGACCGACCCACGGGCCGGCAGACCGTTGGGCAGTACGAAGTCGAAGACCTCGCCTCGGCGCATCTTGTCCGGGAAGCGGTTGTCGCCAGGCCGGAGGGTGAACAGCTTCTGCTCCAGGGCGGCGTTCACGGCGCAGACCAACAGGTTGCGCCAGGCCTTCTGCCGGGTCGTCTTGTATTCAATGTCGTAGGCAGAGTCCGGCACCGTCGAGACGACACCCGGCACGGGCGTGAGGATGGTCATCTCGAAGTCGAACTCCGGGTCGACCTCGTAGCCGAGCTGTTTCAGGCGCTCCACGAACCGCTGCGTCTGCAGCAGGGCGAAGGGGCGGTCTTGCTCAGGCCCGACCATCGCTGCCTGCATCGCGGCATAGGTCCGGAAGCCCAGGCTGTGGGCCAGCGCCTCGCTCAGGTGCGACGACTTGACGTGGGGGAACTCGTCGCGGAGCGACTTCTTCAGGGCGGCGAGCGGTGCCTCGCACAGTGGTGTGGCGGCCATACGGCACTCCAATCTGCGTGGTCGACGTTTCCCGATTACGCATCGACCCGGATTGAAGTCCGTTCGGTGGCGCGAAGTGCTGTGTCTGCTTTAACCCGGGAACAGGTTCGGCTCAGACGCCTTGACGCCAATGGTAAGGCATCCCGGCCCTGCGGGGGTACGACGACGGGACAGCCCGGCTGGGCAGGCGTGCCTAGACGAGGCAGCCCCTTGCTGAAACCGCCATGCCCATCGCCGAACTCGTCCTCGACAGCTCACCCCCGGACTTCGGAAACTTCTTCTTCAAATCCACTGACCAGCACACCTCGCTGGTCGTACTCGTTGCGTCCAAAGACCAGTTCAAGCGGCTGCTGGAAAGCGCCGGTGGCTCGCCGGGCCTCTACATCCTTCAGGCCGAGGACTCGACGGTCTACGTCGGGAAGTCTGTCGACCTTTCGGTGCGGCTGCGCAACCACAAGACCAACGAAAAGATTGGACAGCGGCGAGTCATGCTGATGATGCGGTACCAGGGCCTCTCCCGGTATCTCGACTACGGCGAAGCAAAGCTGTACGACACGCTCAGCGCGCTCGACTACCGACTTGAACAGTCGCCGTTGTCAAGCTCTCTCGAGGTCAAACGGCTTCGGTTGGAAAGCATGGACGCCGAGCACGTCGCCATGGCCGATGGCCTCGTCAAGCAGTTCCTCAGCTACAGCGTGGCGCTCGGGCTGACCCGCCCCGCGACTCCGCCGCCACCGCCGCCTGTGCTTCCACCACCTCCGTCTCCAATTCCGAGCGCGACGTCCACTTTCCTGCGCGTGCTGACACCGGTCGGAACAGTCATCGCAGAAGTCACGGCAGCAGGCACGTTCGTCGCCGCACTTGTTGCCGCGGACCTGACCAAAGTCGCAGGTCTCGGCTACGTCTTCGCAGGCGAACCTCTTGTCTCCAAGACGAAATCGACCAAGTACCCATTTGGATCCAAACCAGCGGGTGGCCAGTTCGTCATGACGCACTGCAAAACGCCAAACAAGAAGCGCATGCTCGAAAGAGTATCGGACGCGTTGGGATTGGGCTGGACCGTCTAAGTCGCCGCCTCCCTGTCAGCGGCCCGACGTCGGGTTAGCATGAGCCGCTCTTGATGCTCGGCGACAATCCGTTCGGGCCGAAAGAGCTAAAGCCTTGGCACATGCCCGAAGACTTTAAGGAGGCGGGAACGGATGATTTACTTCTCCGATGTGTTCGGCGTCGAGCAGGATATTCTCGAGGCGCATGGCGCCTTCAACATCGCGCTGGTCAACGACCTGCCCTTGTTCGTCGACCCCTTTTTGCTGTTCGACAGCGAGCGACCCGAGCTGCGTGAGCTGCACGACGGCATCATCAAGTACTTGGTCTTCGTCCGAGACCGCGCACAGGCCGACGAGCTGACCGAGGGCGCCATCTCTCAGTGGTTGTTCTTCCGCGAGGTCAAGCAGAACTGGCTTGGATTCAGCCAGCAAGGGAACAGTGGCACGGGCTTAGGACGGCACTTCGCCGACGCGCTGACCCGGAACTTCAAGCGCGTGTTCCGCAACTTCGGCGAAGAGACCATGACCCGGAGCTCCCATCTGGAGAAACTGGGACTTTTGAGCGGCGGCGTTGGCCGCGACCACCTCAGCGACTTCACGACGAACCTCATCAAGGGCTGGCTGCTGAAGTACACAGAGGACTTCGCCACGAGGCACATCGCGCCTGAACGGCTACGGCGCGTGCATGTCGACCGAGTTCAGTTCAACTACGAGACCCGTCGGTGGCAGTCTGGGCACTTCACGCTGCCCTGGCATGACAACGACTACGTCATCCTTACCCCGTGCGAAATCCTGACGCGCGACGAGGCCTGGATTAACCAAGGCGACATGCTCAGCCAGTTCTTCCAGCTGCGAACTTCGCTGCCGGACGAACACCTGCGCGCGCAGGTCAACGACCACTTCCTTCGGCAAATCACGGACAGGTCAACGCAGGACGAGCGCAAGAAGGCAGCCTTGCGGACTATCGAGCAGTTCACTGAGCTGATTGACCACTACATCAAGTGGAAGGAAGAGCACGCTGACGAAGCCCACGCCGTCAGCAGCCAGAAGGTGCAGGAGACACACCGCCAGTTCGTCGAGAACATCCGCGAGCTAGTGCTGAAGCACCTAGCCGGTACCGAGTTCTACGAGCGCGGTGACTCGTACGAGGAGGCCCTGCAGCGCGTGAAATACCTGAAACACGTCATTGAGGACAACGACGGGTACCGGGTCTTCTACGTTGACGGTCAGCCGGTGAAGCGCGAGAGCGACCTTCACATCATGTACCGGCTGACCTGGTACGCCACCGCTTACGACGTCAACGCTGAGGTCAACAACGGCCGCGGGCCGGTGGACTACAAGGTTTCGAAGGGGAAGAAAAACGCCAGCCTTGTGGAGTTCAAGCTGGCGAGCAACTCAAGCCTTCGACGCAATCTTGAGAAGCAGGTCGAGGTCTATGCCAAGGCCAGCCAGACTGAGAAGGCGGTCAAGGTCATCCTGTACTTCTCAGAGGCCGAGCTCGATAAGGTGACCAACATCCTCCGCGACCTTAAGCTCCAGGGTCGGGAGGACATCGTGCTCATCGACGCAGGGCGCGACAACAAGACCTCGGGGTCGAAGGCCTGAGCGCGTCGGCCGGGAGAGCGACTGAACCAGCTCGATAGCCTCAGCGCGCGGAAGCAAGGTGTCCACTCCTCGACACGGTTTAGGAAGCCCTTCGTGACGGCACGGAAGGTGTTGCAGCCGCTAAGTGCATCGGGCGGCATGCGGTGTTGGATTCGCGCGGCTTGTGCGCCTATCTAAAGTCCACGCGGCTATCGGCTGCCGACAAACTCGCCGTACGCGGTCTCCCAATCGAAGTAGGGGGCGCCTTACGCCCGGTCGAGAGCCACTTTGCCCGAGCAGACCAGTTGCTGCAGCCGGCGCTCGAGCCTGTCCTTGCGCTTGGCGCCGGCCTCGCCTTCCCAGGGCTGGTGTGTCAGGTTCTCCAGCGCCCGAGGGCGCCTGCCCAGAGCTAGGGCAACGCGGTGGTCATGCTTGAAGTCGGCGGCGCGGTCCGCTGGGAGGTTCGCGCCCCACATCAGCTTCAGCTTGACGCCGTTGGTGAAGCTCGTCTAAGGACGGATGGAGACCGTGTAGCCCGGCACGCAGATGGTCTGCTGGTTGGTTTCAGGGCGGACATCCGGGTTCAGGGCTCGCAAGGGCGCCGACCGGGTCGGGAGGGGAGCGCCAGCGTCCTGCGGGACCGTGCTGCAGCCGGCGAGAGCCGCGGCGAGCGCGAGCGGCAGGAGGTGGCGGCGCGGTGAGGTGATCGGCATGGCGGGGGCGTCATGCCCACGAGTGCCTGACCCGACCCAGGTCGTAGCGCGCCCGCACGGGCCCCTAATTGCGTCGCGGACCGGGTCTCAGAATGACCTAAGCCCTTGATTTAGCATGACATTGGCCATCTGCGTGATAACACCCACCTCCAAGAAGAAGGCCGCCCTCAGGCGGCCTTCTCGTTCAACGCTCCCGCGTCAGTCGCGGTCGGCACTCGCCCCGGCCGGCAGCACCCCGCCGCCGGGCTCGGCCGCCGGCGCCGGTTTCGGCTTGCGATCACGCACCAGGTAGCTGTAGAGCACCGGCACGACGACGAGCGTCAGCAGCGTCGAGGTGATGACGCCGCCGATGATCGCCCGGCCCATCGGCGCCTGGATCTCGCCGCCGTCGTTGAGCGCCATCGCCAGCGGCAGCATGCCGAAGACCATCGCCGCGGTCGTCATGACGATCGGCCGCATGCGCGTCAGCCCGGCCTGCAGCAGCGCCTCGGGCACGCTGGCGCCGTCGCGCCGGGCGTGGTTGGCGAAATCGACGAGCAGGATCGCGTTCTTCGTCACCAGGCCCATCAGCATCACCAGGCCGATCATCGAGAAGACGTTGAGCGTCGAGCCCGAGACCAGCAGCGCGATCATCACGCCGATCAGCGACAGCGGCAGCGAGGCCATGATCGCCACCGGCTGCACGAAGCTGCCGAACTGGCTGGCCAGCACGATGTAGATGAAGATCACCGCCAGCGCCATCGCGCCGAGCATCGCCGTGAAGGCCTCGTTCTGGTCCTTGGTCTGGCCGCCGACGTCGAAGGTGAAACCCGGCGGCAGCGAGGTCTCGGCGATCAGCTTCTGCACGTCGGCGCCGACGTCGCCGGCCGGGCGCCCCTGCACCCCGGCGAAGATCGCCTCGCGGCGCTGCAGGTTCTGGCGCCGGATGACTTCCGGGTTGACCACCGACTCGATCGAGGCCACCGCGTCCAGCGGGATCGGCGTGCCGTCCTTGGCGAAGGCCACCGGCAGCTTGCGCATCTGTTCGAGCTCCTGGCGCGCGTCCTGCGGCAGGCGCAGCAGCACCTCGACCTGCTCGCCGTCGGGCGTCGTCCAGTAGGTCGCGACCTCGCCGTTGACGTAGGCGCGCAGGCTCGACGCCAGCTGCGGCGCGGTCAGGCCGAGCTCGCGCACCGCCGCCGGCAGCAGCCGCACCGCATAGGCCGGCACGCCGGGCTTGACCGACAGCTCGACGTCGGCGATGCCGGGGATCTTCTTCACCTTCTCGGCGAAGTCGCTGGCCACACGCGCCAGGCCTTCGGGGTCGCTGCCGAGGATGGCGACGTAGATCGGGCGGTCGAAGCCGACCGAGGTCTCGATGCCCGGGATCGCCGCGATGCGCTCGCGGATCGCGTCCTCGACCTGCTTCTGCGTGCGGTCACGTTCGCGGCGGTCGACGAGGCCGATGTTCAGCACCGCCTGGTTGCGCCCGGTCGAAAGCCCGGCCCCCTGGCCGCCGACGCTGGTGGCGACGTTCTTGACCTCGGGGAACGAGGCGACGATCTCCTCGACCTGGCGCACCTTGGCGTCGCTGCGCTCCAGGCTGGAGCCCACCGGCATGCGGATCGACAGCTGCGTGAAGCCCTGGTCGGTCTGCGGCACGAACTCCGAGCCGACCAGCGGCGCCAGCATCAGCGCGGCGACGAAGCTCGCGCCGCCGGTGGCCATCACGACGCCGCGCGGCGTCAGCGTCGCCCAGCGCCAGCAGCGGCGCTGGCTGCGGTCGCGCCGGCCGTCGGCGCCGAAAGGCCGGGCGAAGGCCGGCACGCCGAACAGGCGCCAGCGCTTGGGGCCGAAGGCCCAGCGGATCAGGCGCTCGTAGACCGTGTGCAGCCCGTCCATGCCGCGGTCGACGCCGCGCAGCATCGCGCCGATGACCGGCAGCCGCGCCAGGCGCGCCGACGGCGGGTCGCGCCAGACGCTGGACAGCATCGGGTCGAGCGTGAAGCTGACGAACAGGCTGACCAGCACCGCGACGACGACGGTGATGCCGAACGGGTAGAAGAACTTGCCGATGATCCCGCCCATGAAGGCCACCGGCACGAACACCGCGCAGATCGCGAAGGTCGTCGCCATCACCGCCAGGCCGATCTCGCGCGTGCCTTCGTCGGCGGCGGTGTAGTGGTCCTTGCCCATGTGCACGTGGCGCACGATGTTCTCGCGCACGACGATCGCGTCGTCGATCAGCAGGCCGATGCACAGCGACAAGGCCATCATCGTCATGAAGTTCAGCGTGAAGCCGAAGGCGTGCACGGCGATGAAGCTGGAGATCACCGCGATCGGCAGCGTCAGCCCGGTGATGACCGTGCTGCGCCACGAGTGCAGGAACAGGAAGACGATGGCCACCGTCAGCAGCGCGCCTTCGATCAGCGTGTGGCGCAGGCCGACGAGCGAGCCCTTGACCCAGTCGCTGGCGGCGTAGACGAGCTCGATCTGGGTGTCCGGCGGCAGCGTGCGGCCGAGTTCGTCCATCGCCTCCTTGACCTTCTCGCCAGTGGCGACGATGTTCGCGTCCTGCTGCTTGAAGACGTTGAAGTTGATCGCCGTGCGGCCGTTGAGCCGGGCGAACGAGTCGGGCTCGCGCTCGCGCTCGACCAGCCGGCCCAGGTCACCCAGGCGCAGCGGCAGGCCGTTGCGGTGCGCGACGATGGTGTTCTCGAACTCGCGCGGGTCGCGCACGCGGCCCTCGACCCGCAGGATGGCGTCGGCGCGCTCGTTGCTGAGCAGGCCCACCGGCTCGTCTGCATTGGCCTCGTCCAGCGCCTTGGCCACCTCGGCCGGCGTCACCGCGTAGGCGCGCAGGCGTTCGGGGTCGAGGTCGATGCGCACCTCGCGCAGCGCCAGGCCGCTGACGTCGACGCGGGCGACACCGTCGACACGCTGCAGCCGGCGGCTCACCACCTGGTCGGCGATGATCGACAGCTCGCGCTGGCTGCGCGTGTCCGACAGCAGCGCCAGCGCGACGACCGGCTGCGAGTTCTCGTTGTCGAAGCGGTTGATCAGCGGCGGCTTGGCGTCGTCGGGGAAACGTGCCTGCGCCGCGGCGACGCGGTCGCGCACGTCCTGCATCGCGCGGCCCATGTCGGTGTCCAGCGTGAACTCGATGCTGGTCTGGCTGCGGCCCTCGAAGCTGCGCGAGGTCAGGCGCTTGACGCCGGCGATGCCGTTGACCGACTCCTCCAGCGGCTTGGTGATCTCACGCTCGACGGCCTCGGGCGAAGCGCCCGGGTACGACACCTCGACGTAGGCCCCGGGCAGCGCGATGTCGGGCATCTGCTCGACACCCAGCCGCATGTAGGAAAAGACGCCCAGCACGCACAGCGCGACCATGACCATGGTCGCGAAGACGGGGTTGCGGATCGAGACGCGGGTGATCCACATGCTTCACTCCACGCGCGGTGACGAGGCCGCCGACGCCGCGGACGCCACCGACCCGGCGCTGCCGGCCGGCGCGACCTGCGCCTTGGCGCCCTCGCGCAGGTTGTCGAAGCGCAGCGCCAGCACGGTGGCCTTCTCGGGCACGCCCGACAGCAGCTCGACACGGCCGGCCGCGTCGTCGCGGCGGCCGAGCTTGACCGCGCGGCGCGCCAGCACGCCGTCCTCGATGACCCAGACGTGGTCCTGGCCGCCGACACGCGAGACCGCGTCGACCGGCAGCGTCAGCCGTTCGCCGGCGTCCTTCAGCGTCACCGCGGCGACGGCGTACTGGCCGGCGCGCAGGCGCTCGCCGGGGTTGTCCAGCGCGATCGTCACGCCGATCGAACGCGTGCCGGACTCGGCCGCCGGGGCGATGCGCGCCAGGCGGCCGCGGAACGGCTCGGCCAGGCCCTCGACGCGCACTTCGGCCGTCATGCCGGGCGTCAGCTTGCCGACCTCGTGCGTGCCGACGCTGCCGGCGAGCTCGAGCTCGCGGATGTCGACGATCGTCAGCAGCTGCTGCTCCTCGGCCAGCTTCTCGCCCGGCACCGCATGGCGCTTGGCGACGATGCCCGCGATCGGCGCCACCAGCGCCGCCTCGCGCATCGTCGTGCGCACCGTGTCGCGGGCCGCGGCGGCGGCGTCGTAGGCGCCGCGAGCCGTCTCCAGCGCGGCACGCGAGTTCTCCAGCGCGATCGGCGAGATGAACTTCTGCTGCGCCAGCCGTTCGTTGGACTCGTGCGTGCGCTCGGCCTGCACCAGCGTGGCCTTGGCGGCGGCGAGCTGGGCGTCGCGCTCGGCGACGCGGCTGGCCAGCTCGGACAGGTCCATGCGGCCCAGCACCTGGCCGGCCTTGACGCGGCTGCCTTCGGCGACGTCCAGCGCCAGCAGCGTGCCGGCGGCCTTGGCGCGCACGATGGCCGTCTGAGGCGCGACCAGCGGGCCGGAAAACTCCACGCGCTCGGGCATCGTCGTGCGCTGCGGCAGCGTGACCTCGCGGGCGACGAACTTCAGCGGCGGCGGGCCGGCAGGCGCCTCCTTGGCGGCGCCGTTGCCGGCGCCCTTCATCCAGACGGCGGCAGCGCCACCGGCGAGTGCCAGCACGACGGCGGCCGACACCCAGGTTCTCGTTCTCATCGAATGCCTCCTGGCCGTCCTCGGGAGACGGGGGCCTGCAGTGTAGAAAGACCGCCGATCACCCTGGCGGCGCTGCGACGAAGCGCAGCGGCGGCGGCATCAGCTGCCGGACACGGCGACAGACGGCAGCGCTCAGGCGGCGTGGGTCTCGGCGATGCGGCGCTCGAGCGCGGCGGCCTCCAGCGGCCGGCCGTACAGCCAGCCCTGGCCGTAGTCGCAGCGCAGGCGTGTCATCAGCGCCGCCTGGCCGGCGGTCTCGATGCCCTCGGCGACGGTCGCCATGTCCAGCGACTGGGCGACGCGGATCGTCGCCTCGATCAGCACGCGGTGGTACTCGATGGTCTCGGCGTGGGCGATGAAGCTGCGGTCGATCTTCACCGTGTCCACCGGCAGCAGATGCAGGCAGGCCAGCGAGGAGTAGCCGGTGCCGAAGTCGTCGAGCGCCAGCCGCACGCCGAGCTGCTTGAGCTGGCGCAGCGTCGCCTGCACGACCTCGTCCTGCGCCGCCAGCGACTCGGTGACCTCCAGCTGCAGCACCTGCGGCGGCAGGCCGTGCTCGGCCAGGATCGCGCCGACGAGCTCGGGCAGCGCCGGCGAGCGCAGCTGGGCGCGCGACAGGTTGACGTTGAGCTGGCGCGGCGCGCGCGAGCCCAGGCGCGCGCGCCAGTCGGCGAAGCAGGCGCAGCTCTCGCGCAGCACGTGCTCGCCGATGGCGTCGATCAGCCCCACCTCCTCGGCGACGCCGATGAAGCCGCCCGGCGTCAGCACGCCGCGTGTCGGGTGGCGCCAGCGCACCAGCGCCTCGACGCCGGTGGCGCGGCCACCGGGCAGCGCGACGATGGGCTGGTAGACGACGAAGAGCTCGCCCTCGGGCAGCGCGCGGCGCAGGTCGTTCTCGATCTGCAGCTGCTGGCTGACACGCTCGTGCATCGCCGGGTCGAAGACCATGCAGCAGTCGCGTCCGGCGCGCTTGGCCTCGTACATCGCGGTGTCGGCGTCGCGCAGCAGGTCGTCGGGCGTGCGCGACTCGGCACCCGCCGCGGCAACGACGACGCCGATGCTGACGCTGGACTGCACCCAGCGGCCGTTGATCGTGTACGGCTCGGCCAGGTCGCGCAGCAGGCGGTCGGTGATCGCCCGCGCGTCCTCGACACGGCAGACGCCGTCGAGCACGACGATGAACTCGTCGCCGCCCAGGCGCGCCGCGGTGTGCTCGCCGCCGGCCCGCGCAACCGCGTCGCCCGGGCGCAGCGCCAGCTCGATGCGCCGCGCCATCTGCTTGAGCAGCTCGTCGCCTTCGCTGTGGCCCAGCGTGTCGTTGATCTGCTTGAAGCGGTCGAAATCCATGAACAGCAGCGCGAAGCCGTAGCCCGGGTTGCGCCGCGCATGGTCGATCGCCCGCTCCAGGCGCTGGATCGCGGCGGCGCGGTTGGGCAGGCCGGTCAGCGCGTCGGTGCTGGCGGCCAGGCGCAGCCGCTCGCCGAGCTCGCGCCGCGCGGTGACGTCGGTGGCCAGCGAGACGAAACCGCGGTGGCTGCTGTCCTCGTCGAACAGCGGCTGCATGTCGATGGCGAACCAGACCTCGCCGCCGTGTTTGCGGCGCGTCAGCACCTCGAAGCGCGCCGGGCGCTGGCTGCGCAGCGCCTCGTGGAACGGCGCCACGTCGGCCGAGGCGTTGCGCGGGCTGTGCAGCGCGCCGTCGACGGCCCGGCCGCGCACCTCGTCGGCCGACCAGCCGGTGATGCGCGTGAAGGCATCGTTGACCCACTCGATGCGGCCGCCGGGGTCGGTGACGACGACCACGTTGTCGGTGCGCGAGACCACCAGCGCCAGGCGCTTGAGCTCGCGTGTCTGCACCGCCAGGCGCTGCAACTGCTCGCGCAGCGCGCGCATCGTCGGCGCCGCGACCAGCAGCACGACGGCCGCCAGCACCAGCAGCGTCATGCCCACGCCCCACTGCAGCACGCTGGACTGGCGCGCGCTGCGCTCCAGCGAGGCCTCGTGCAGGCGGCGGTACAGCAGGTCGGCGCCGGCGAGCGCAGGCTCCACCTCCTCCTGCAGGGTCTCGGCGACCCGGGTCGCGTTGTCCGCATCACGGCGCGCGAGGTGCCAGTCCAGCGTGTCGGCGCGATACCAGAGGCGCTCTCGCACCACGTGCCAGCGCGCCAGCGCGGTGGCGACCTCGTCCTCGTCGTGCCATGAGAGCGTCTGCTGCGCCGCCAGCAGCGCCTCGATGCGCAACTCGGTGCTGCGCGACCGGTCGATCGCCTCGGACAGCAGCGCCGTGTCCACGGTCCCCGTCATGCCGCCGCCGGCGACCATCGCCGCCAGGCGGCCGACCTGCTGGCAGAAGCCGCGCTGCGCGCCGGCCAGGCCGATCAGCTCGGCATCCAGCGCACGCACGCGCTCGAGCCGGCCGTTGTACCAGGACTGGAAGCCGGCCAGCGCCACCAGCGTCGCGAAAGTGAACCACAACGCATAGCGGATGCGGCGGTGCGCTCGGTCAACGCTGCCAGGCGTCGTCGACGGGCTGGTGTCCATCAGGGGCGGGGGGGAGGGAAAGTCGCGGCCGGCGCGGACTGCGCCACGGCGTTTATCGGCCGTTGGGTGCGCCGGCTGAAGCGGTTTCGTGCACCACGCGGTCGTGGCGCGCGGCACGCGCCGCGGCGGCCGCACCGCCCAGGCCGGCGACGGCGGCCAGCCAGAACACCGCCGGCAGGCCGTGGTGCTCGGCGACCCAGCCGCCGGCCAGGCCACCGCAGACGCCCGGCACGCCGTAGCCCAGCACCGAGTACAGCGCCTGGCCGCGGGTGCGCAGCGCGCCGGGGAAGTGACGGCTCACCAGCACGATGCTGGCGGCGTGGTGGGCAGCGAAGGTCAGCGCGTGCAGCAGCTGCGCGGCCACCAGCAGCGCCGTCGAGCCCTCGGCCGCGGCCGTCATCGCGAAACGCGCCGCCGACGCCAGCCCGGCCCACTGCAGCCAGCGGTAGGCGTCGAAACGCGCCAGCGCCTGGCCCTGGAACCAGAAGAAGACGATCTCGACAGCCACCGACACCGCCCACAGCGCGCCGACCGCCGACTTCGGGTAGCCGCGCGCGTCCAGCAGCAGCGAGAAGAAGGCGTAGAGCGCGGTGTGCCCCAGCACCGTCAACGCCACCGAGGCGAAGAACCAGGCCACCGCGGGCCGGCGCAGCACCGGCAGCACCGGCGGCGGCAGCGCTGCGCCGGCGGCCTTGGCCCCGGGCTCGGGCAGGCGCATCGCGACCGCCAGCAGCAGCGCGTACAGCAGGCACAGCAGCACCGGGAACAGCGAGATGCCGGCACGCTGCAGCAGCGCGCCGGCGGCGACGACCGAGACCACGAAGCCGATCGAGCCCCAGACGCGCACGCGGCCGTAGCGCCGCGCGTCGAAGCCGCCGGTGGCGCTGAGCCGCGAGGCCAGCGCCGACTCGGACAGCGGCACGATGGCGCCGTTGGCCAGGAACAGCAGCGCGGTGCAGGCCGCCACCGCCCATTCGCCACGCACGAAGAGAAAGCCGCTGGCGGCCACCAGCGCCGCAGCCGCCGCCAGGCGGATCAGCCGCACGCGCGAGGCGCCGTGGTCGGCCCACCAGCCCCAGCCGTAGGGCGCGACGACGCGTGTCCAGCTCTGCAGCGAGGCCACGGCGCCGATCAGCAGCGTCGAGAAGCCCAGCTCCTTGAACCACAGCGGCGCGTAGGGGTTGAACAGCGCGATGCCGGCGAAATAGACGAACCAGACCGCGCCGAAGGCGCGCAGCCCGGTGGGCGCGGGGTTCAAGCGCCGGCCGGCCGGGCCGCGGGGATCGGCGGGATCGGCAGCTCGACGTCGCCGCACTGCGCACGCTGGCGCAGCACGTGGTCCATCACCACCAGCGCCAGCAGCGCCTCGGCGATCGGCGTCGCGCGGATGCCGACGCAGGGGTCGTGGCGGCCGTGGGTCTCGACCGTCGTCGGCTGGCCGGCACGGTCGATCGAGGCGCGTGCGATGCGGATCGAGCTCGTCGGCTTGATCGCCAGGCGCACGACGATCTCCTGCCCGGTCGAGATGCCGCCGAGCACGCCGCCGGCGTGGTTGCTGGCGAAACCTTCGGGCGTCAGCTCGTCGCCGTGTTCGCTGCCGCGCTGGGCGACGCAGGCGAAGCCGGCGCCGATCTCGACGCCCTTGACGGCGTTGAGGCCCATCATCGCGTGCGCGATGTCGGCGTCCAGGCGGTCATAGAGCGGCTCGCCCAGGCCGGCCGGCACGCCGCGCGCACGGACCTCGATGCGCGCGCCGCAGGAGTCGCCGGCCTTGCGCAGCGCGTCCATGTAGGCCTCCAGGCGCGGGATGTCGCGGGTGTTGGCGGCGAAGAAGTCGTTGGCGCCGATGTGGCGCTCGTCCTCGAACGGGATCTCGATCTCGCCGAGCGCGCTCATCCAGCCGGTGAACGTGCAGCCGTGGCGTTCCTTCAGCCACTTGCGCGCGACGGCGCCGGCGGCCACCGTCGACGCCGTCGTGCGTGCCGACGAGCGGCCGCCGCCGCGCGGGTCGCGCAGGCCGTACTTGCGCCAATAGGCGTAGTCGGCGTGCCCGGGGCGGAAGGTGTCCAGCAGGTTGCCGTAGTCCTTGCTGCGCTGGTCGGTGTTGGGGATCAGCAGCGCGATCGGCGTGCCGGTGGTGCGGCCTTCGTAGACGCCCGACAGGATCTGCACCCGGTCGGCTTCCTGGCGCTGCGTGACGTGGCGGCTGGTGCCCGGGCGGCGGCGGTCGAGCTCGGGCTGGATGTCGGCTTCCGACAGTTCCAGGCCGGGCGGGCAGCCGTCGATGACGCAGCCGATCGCCGGGCCGTGGCTCTCGCCGAAGTTGGTGACGCGAAAGAGTTCGCCGAGGGTGCTGCCGGACATGGGAACGCTGCGTTGGGGGCAGCGGATTCTATGCGGGGGCCCCCGGCCGGCCGCTCAGGCCGCCGGCTGCGCCGGCGTGTCTTCCTCGGGCCAGTCCTTGATGTAGGCCTTCAGCATGCGGTTCTCGAAGTCCTGCGCGTCGACCACCGACTTGGCGACGTCGTAGAACGAGATCACGCCCATCAGCGTGCCGTGGTCGAGCACCGGCATGTAGCGCGCGTGGCGCAGCAGCATCATGCGGCGCACCTCGTCGATGTTGGTCTCGGGCGTGCAGGTCAGCGGCGCGTCGTCCATCACCGAGCGAACGTGGCGCGTGCCGACGTTGCCGTGGCATTCGACGACCGCCGAGATCACCTCGCGGAAGGTCAGCATGCCGACGAGGTCGCCGTGCTCCATCACGACCAGCGAGCCGACGTCGAATTCGGACATCGATTTCATCGCCTCGGCGAGCAGCTGGTCCGGCGAAACCGTGTACGTCGTGTTGCCCTTGACGCGCAGGATGTCGGTGACTTTCATGCGGGCAATATAGCCCACAATCCGGCGCCATCCCCCCTGTGGAAGGTCCGTCATGGCCGGTCCCGCCGACCCTGGTTTCGACACGCTGGCGCTGCATGCCGGCGCCGCACCCGACCCCGCCACCGGCGCCCGCGCGGTGCCGATCCACCTGACGACGAGCTTCGTCTTCGACAGCGCCGAAGGTGCCGCCGCGCTCTTCGACCAGGAACGTTCGGGCCACGTCTACAGCCGCATCAGCAACCCGACGACGGCGGTCTTCGAGGAGCGCATGGCGGCGCTCGAAGGCGGCGTCGGCGCGATCGCCACGGCCAGCGGCCAGGCCGCGCTTCACCTGGCGATCACGACGATTGCCGGTGCCGGCAGCCATGTCGTCGCCTCGCGCGCGCTGTATGGCGGCTCGCACAACCTGCTGGCTTACACGCTGCCGCGTTTCGGCATCGAGACGAGCTTCGTCGATCCCGGCGACGTAGCCGCCTGGCGCGCAGCGATCCGGCCGAACACCCGGCTGCTGTTCGGCGAGACACTCGGCAACCCGGGGCTCGACGTGCTCGACATCCCGGCGGTGGCCGCCGTCGCGCACGACGCCGGGCTGCCGCTGCTCGTCGACTCGACCTTCACCACGCCCTGGCTGATCCGGCCCTTCGATCACGGTGCCGACCTCGTCTTCCACTCGGCGACCAAGTTCCTGTCCGGCCACGGCACCGTCGTCGGCGGCGTGCTGGTCGACGGCGGCAGCTTCGACTGGGAGGCCTCGGGGCGTTTCCCCGAGCTGACCGAGCCCTACGCGGGCTTTCACGGCATGGTCTTCAGCGAGGAGAGCACGGTCGCCGCCTTCCTGCTGCGCGCGCGCCGCGAAGGCCTGCGCGACTTCGGCGCCTGCATGAGCCCGCACACCGCGTGGCTGGTGCTGCAGGGGCTGGAGACGCTGCCGCTGCGCATGGCGCGCCACGTCGACAACGCACGCCGCGTCGCCGAGTTCCTGGCCGGCCAGCCCTTCGTCGAACGGGTTCGACACCCCGATCTGCCGGGGCACCCGAGCCACGAACTGGCGAAGCGCCTGCTGCCGCGCGGCTGCGGCTCGGTGTTCAGCGTCGACCTGCGCGGCAGCCGCCGCCAGGGCCAGGCCTTCATCGAGGCGCTGCAGATCTTCTCCCACCTGGCCAACGTCGGCGACTGCCGCTCGCTCGTCATCCACCCGGCGTCGACGACGCACTTCCGCATGGACGACGCGGCGCTGGCCGCCGCCGGCATCGGGCCGGGCACGGTGCGGCTGTCGATCGGGCTCGAAGACCCGGCCGACCTGATCGAGGACCTGAAGCGGGCGCTGAAGGCCGCGGAGCGTGCGGCATGAAGCTCGTCGTCAACGGCCACACGCTGTACGCCTACACCGGCGGCGTCGAGTTCGACCCCGCCCTGCCCTGCGTCGTCTTCGTGCACGGCGCGCTCAACGACCACAGCGTCTGGACGCTGCTGGCGCGCTGGTTCGCGCACCACGGCCGCTCGGTGCTGGCCGTCGACCTGCCCGGCCACGGCCGCAGCGAGGGGCCGCCGCCGGCCAGCGTCGAAGCCGCCGCCGACGGCCTGCTGGCGCTGCTCGACGCCGCCGGCGTCGAGCGCGCGGCCATCGTCGGCCACAGCCTGGGCTCGCTGATCGCGCTGGAGGCCGCGGCACGCGCCCCCGAGCGCATCACGCAGCTGGGCCTGATCGGCACCGCGTTCCCGATGAAGGTCAGCCCGGCGCTGCTGGCGACCGCACGCGAGACGCCGCAAGCGGCGATCGACCTGGTCAACACCTTCTCGCTGTCGACGATCGCCGCCAAACCTTCGTTCCCGGCACCCGGCGCCTGGCTGCACGGCGGCCAGCGCGCGCTGATGCGCCGGATGCAGGGCCAGGCCGAAGCCGGCGGGCTGAACCTCTTCGCGCACGACTTCGCGATCTGCGACGCCTATGCCGGCGGCCTGCAGGCCGCGGCGGCCGTGCGCTGCCCGGCGGCGCTGGTGCTGGGCCGGCGCGACTCGATGACACCGCCGCGTGCGGCGCGTGAACTCGGCGAGGCGCTGCGCGCGACGGTGACGACGCTGCCGGCCGGCCATTCGCTGATGGCCGAGGCGCCCGACGGCGTGCTCGCGGCACTGCGCGCGCTGCTCGATTGAGCCGGCGCCGGCGGCGCGCCGGCCCCAGGCTCCTACAATGGCGCCTCGTCCCCACGACGGATGAACCGGGAGCGAAGACGCCGCGACACCGCGGCGCACGCGGGCCGCACCAGGCCCGCCGTCTTCGCTACGGCCGCGGCCCTCGCCGCGAGCCGCCGCGAGCCTACCCCCGCGCTCGCGTCCCCGGTGCACCCCGGCGGCGCCGTCCGGCGCGCGCCGGCTTTCGCTTTCTGCGCCGTCGCCCCCGATGTCCTCGCCTTCAGAACTGCCGCCCGATCCCGCCACGCCCGATGAAAAGACGGCCGTGCCGCTGAAGATCGAGGACTGGCTCACCGTCGCCGTCATGGCGGCGCTCGCGCTGATCACCTTCGCCAACGTGCTGGTGCGCTACTTCACCGACCAGTCCTTCGCCTGGACCGAGGAGATCTCGGTCTTCCTGATGATCGTGCTGGCGCTGGTCGCCGGCTCGGCGGCGGTGGCGCGCAACCGGCACATCCGCATCGAGGTCTTCGCCGACGCCGGGCCGCCGCGGCGCCAGCGTGCGCTGGCGCGTTTCGGCGCGCTGATGGTGGCGCTGCTGTTCGCGATCATGGCGGTGCTGTCGGCGCGCATCGTCTGGGACCACGTGCAGTGGGAGGAGACCTCGCCGGGCATCGGCGTGCCGCAGTGGTGGTACTCGATCTGGCTGCCCATCCTCTCGGTGGTGATCGCCGGGCGTGCGCTGGGGCTGTTCGTGCGCCGCGGGCGCGAGCGTGACGGTGACGAGGAGGCCGGGCGATGATCCCGACGCTGCTCTTCGTCGGCTTCCTGGCGCTGATGTTCCTCGGCGTGCCGATCGGCGTCGCGCTCGGGCTGGCCGGCACCGCGGCGATCGCGCTGGCCAACCTGGACACGCAGTGGTTCGGGCTGCTGGCGGTGCCGCAGAACTTCTTTGCCGGGCTGGGCAAGTACCCGCTGCTGGCGATCCCGATGTTCGTGCTCGTCGGCTCGATCTTCGACCGCTCCGGCGTCGCGCTGCGGCTGGTGAACTTCGCCATCGCGATCGTCGGCCGCGGCCCCGGCATGCTGCCGCTGGTGGCGATCGTCGTCGCGATGTTCCTCGGCGGCATCTCGGGTTCGGGCCCGGCCAACGCCGCGGCCGTCGGCGGCGTGATGATCGCGGCGATGGCGCGCGCCGGCTACCCGGCGTCGTTCTCGGCCAGCGTCGTCGGCGCCGCGGCGGCCACCGACATCCTGATCCCGCCCAGCGTCGCCTTCATCGTCTACTCGGTGCTGGTCTCGGGCGCGTCGGTGCCGGCGCTGTTCGCCGCCGGCATGGTGCCCGGCATCCTGGCCGGCATCGCGCTGATCCTGCCGGCGGTGTGGCTGGCGCGCAAACACGGCATGGGCGCCGCCGAGGCCACGCTGCCGCGCCCGCCGTTCTGGGCCAGCCTGCGCGAGGCGAGCTGGGGCCTGTTCGCGCCGGTGCTGATCCTCGGCGGCATGCGCGCCGGCTGGTTCACGCCGACCGAGGCCGCCGTCGTCGCGGTGTTCTACGGCCTGTTCGTCGGCGTCTTCATCCACCGCACGATCGCGCTGCGCGACCTGGCGCCGATCCTGCGCGAGTCCGGCGAGCTGTCGGCGGTGATCCTGTTCGTCGTCGCGCTGGCGGGCATCTTCGCCTACTCGCTGTCGACGATGGGCGTCATCGACCCGCTGACGAACGCGATCGTCAACTCCGGGCTCGGCGAGTACGGCGTGCTGTCGCTGCTGATCCTGATGTTGATCGTCGTCGGGATGTTCCTCGACGGGGTCTCGATCTTCCTGATCTTCGTGCCGCTGCTGCAGCCCATCATGACCCACTACCAGTGGGATCCGGTGTGGTTCGGCGTGCTGCTGACGCTGAAGGTGGCGCTGGGCCAGTTCACGCCGCCGCTGGCGGTGAACCTGATGGTGTCCTGCCGCATCGCCGGCGTGCGCATGGAGGAGACCGTGCGCTGGGTCGGCTGGATGCTGCTGGCGATGTTCATGGTGATGGTCGCGGTGATCGTGTGGCCCCAGCTCGCGCTGTGGCTGCCGGCGCAGCTGGGTTATTGATCCCTGTCCCGAGGAGAAGACGACGATGAAACGAACGTTCCTGAAGTTCACGCTGGCCGCCTGCGCGCTGGCCGCCGCCGGTGTCGCCAGCGCCCAGACCGCGCTGCCGCCCGGCTACAAGGCCGAGTACCGCATGAGCCTGGTGCTCGGCACCGCCTTCCCCTGGGGCAAGGGCGGCGAGATCTGGGCGAATCTCGTGCGCGAGCGCACGCAGGGCCGCATCAACATCAAGCTGTATCCGGGCACCTCGCTGGTGGCCGGCGACCAGACGCGCGAGTTCCCGGCGATCCGCCAGGGCGTCATCGACCTCGCGGTCGGCTCGACGATCAACTGGTCGCCGCAGGTCAAGCAGCTGAACCTGTTCTCGATGCCCTTCCTGATGCCCGACCACGCGGCGCTGGACGCGCTGACGCAAGGCGCGGTCGGCCAGCAGATCTTCCAGGCCATCGACCGCGCCGGCGCGCTGCCGCTGGCCTGGGGCGAGAACGGCACGCGCGAGATCAGCAACAGCAAGAAGCCGATCCACACGCCGGCCGACCTGAAGGGCATGAAGATCCGCGTCGTCGGCTCGCCGCTGTTCCTGGACACCTTCACCGCGCTGGGCGCCAACCCGACGCAGATGAGCTGGGCCGACGCCCAGCCGGCACTGGCCTCGGGCGCCGTCGACGGCCAGGAGAACCCGCTGTCGATCTTCACCGCGGCCAAGCTGCACACCGTCGGCCAGAAGCATCTGACGCTCTGGGGCTACGTCGCCGACCCGCTGATCTTCGTCGTCAACAAGGACGTCTGGAAGAGCTGGACGCCGGCCGACCAGGCCATCGTGCGCCAGGCCGCCATCGACGCCGGCAAGCAGCAGATCGCGATCGCGCGCAAGGGCGTCGTCGAGGCCGACCAGCCGCTGCTCAAGGAGATCGGCGCGCTCGGCGTCACGGTGACCAAGCTGACGCCGGCCGAACGCGAGGCCTTCGTGAAGGCCACGCGCCCGGTCTACGACAAGTGGAAGAAGCAGATCGGCAGCGACCTGGTCGACGCCGCCGAGAAGGCGATCGCGGCGCGCAAGTAAACGCCGCTCAGGCAGGCCGACGGCGGCGCGCCAGCGCCGCCGCGGCCAGCGCGGCCATCACCAGCGCCGGACCGGCCGGCTCGGGCACGTCCTGCGTCACCTCCGTGAACACGAGGCTGCCGAAGCCTTCGGTGCCGGCGCCGGTGGTGTCGTAAGCCAACCGGGCTTCGCTGGCCGAACCGAAGCCGGCGACGAGCTGCAGCAGCGGCTGCACGAACGGGTCGCCGGTGACGAACGACAGGTCCACACCGAGCAGGCTGCCGGCCGAGAACCAGGCCAGCGGCAGGATGTCGGCATCGGCCATGTCCAGCGTGTAGCGGTGGCCGGCGAAGTCCAGCGTGAAGCTGTTCAGTTCGAGGCTGCCGTCGTAACCGGCCGCCGGGTCCTCGAAGCCGACGCTGCCGCTGATCGTGCTGCCGTCCAGCGGGCCGTAGTCGACGGCGCCGTCGATGCGATAGAGCGCGGCCTGCGCGGGGGCGGCCAGGCCGGCGAACAGCGTGGCGGCCAGCGCCGCGGCCGACAAGAGTTGGCGGGTCATCCAGGTCTCCAGGTTCAGAAGAGGAAGTTCGAGGCTTTGAGAAGCTCGGCGCAGGTGCGGCCCTTGACCAGCACCATCGCGCGCGCCGCTGCGGGGCCGGCAGCATCCGGGTCGATGCTCAGCAGCGCATCGGCGCCGGAGACGCTGCAGAAGAGGTAGCCCTGGCCGATCGGGTCGGCGGACGGCACACGCAGGCTGCGCAGCAGCTCGGCGAACGAGATGCGGTCATCACCCGGCGTGAAGTCGGTGATCGTCGCGCCGCCGGCAAAGCCGCTGCTGAAGACGAAGGTGTCGCGGCCGCCACCGCCGCTCAGCGTGCGCCGGCCGGCGCCGCTGACGATGACATCGTCACCCGGCGTGCCGGTGACGCTGGTGCTGGACGGTACCGCGGTGATCGTCTTCACCAGGTTCAGGCCGACGAGCACCGGGTCGTGGTCCGACGAGCGGTACGGCGTCGCCGCATACGGGTCGGGCGCGCAGGCGGCGCAGGCCGGCTGCTTGAACTCCAGGTTGTAGTCGTGCGCCACCGACTCGTCGGCGTTGATGTGCCAGTGCCGCGCACCGCTGACCTTGGGCGACAGCGTGGCGGTCGAGATCGCGTGGTCCAGGCGGCCGGCGGCGCCGTCGAAGACATAGGAATAGCCGGAGGCATCGAAGCGCCCGGGCTCGTCGACGTAGCCGCTGCCGGTGAACTGGAACACCGGATCTTCCTGGGCGTAGGCGTTGAAGTCGCCGACCAGCAGCACGTCGTGGCTGCCGCTGGCGGCCTGCAGCTGGGCGACGAAACGGCGCAGCTGCTCGGCCTGGGCGACACGCAGCGCGTTCCAGCAGCCCTGGCCGTCACCGCTGTCGACGTTGCCGGGGGCGTCGGCATCACCGGCGGCCGGGCAGCTGCTCTTGCTCTTCAGGTGGTTGACGACGACGGTGAAACGTTCGCCGTTGGCCGGCGCGAAGGTCTGCGCCAGCGGCGGGCGGCTGTTGACCGCGGCGGTGTCGCTGGCCGGCGCGCCGACACGCGTCAGGCGCGAAGGCTTGTAGATCATCGCCACCTTGATCGCGTCGCTGCCGGTGCCGGCCGCCGGCTCGGGCAGCGCGGCGTAGGTGCCCGAGCCGACACGCAGGTTCAGCGCGTCGACGAGGTTCTGCACCGCGACCACGCCGTTGTTCTGGATCTCCATCAGCCCGACGACGTCGGCGTCCAGCGCAGCCAGCGCCTCGACGATCTTGGCGCGCTGGCGCTGGAACTCGGCCAGGCTGTTGGCGCCGCGGCAGTTGGACGCCGAGACCGTGCCGCCCTGGCTGCAGCCCTGCCCGGTCTGGCCGCCGGCGGTGGCGCCGTTGGTGAAGGTCGTGAAGTAGTTCAGCACGTTGAAGCTGGCGACCTTGACGTTGCCGCCGACCGCGGGCGGCGCGACCGGGCGCGGGTTGGCCGTCGTGTAGCGCAATGCGCCCGTGTCCAGCGGCAGGATGCGGTAGTCGCTGGGCGCACCGGCACCGCTGGTCGCGGTCGACAGGCCGTAGTCGATGACACCGGTGATCGAGCCGATGACGTCGCCGGCGCGCAGCGCGCCGTTGGGGCCGGTGAACGGCGTCGGGTTGACGTTCTGTGCCGAGCTGCCGTCGTCCAGCACGATGCGGCGTGCGGCGTTGTCGGCGGCCAGCGCCTGGGCCTGTGCGCCGGGGCGATGGCGGTTGGTCGGCGTCTCCAGCCGGCCGCCGGCCGACAGCGTCAGCTGGCCGTAACGCGCCTGGAAGTAGCTCTGGTCCACCGTCAGCGGGCCGGACAGCGTGACCAGCATGCCTTCGTAGCGCTCCAGCCCGCCGGCGACCGGCAGCGCGAGCGGCAGCGGCGTGATGCTGCCGCTGCCGAGCAGGGTGATCGCGCTGGGCGTCGTCAGCTGGGTGACGCTGCCGCTGCCGGCGGCGAACTCGGCGACCTGGCCGGTCAGCTGCAGCAGCTGGCCGGCGGAGACCGTCGGCGCGCTGCCGGTGAAGACGAAGAGGCCGTCGGAGGTGGCGGTGTCGCCGTCGCCGCTGGCGTCCTGCAGGAAGAAGCCGTTGTTCGTCAGCCGGGTGACGACGCCCGAGGTCCTGACCGTCTGGCCGACGAAGGGGCTGCGCTCGCCGCTGCCCTGGATCTCCGGGATGCGGCGCGACGCCACCGTGTCGTCGCCGCCGCCCGTGTTGCTGCAGACCGTGGCCGCGCTGGTGCTGTTGCGCGGCGCCGGCGTGCCGGTGACGAAGTCGCTGGCGTTGTCGCCGCTGTCGGTGCAGCCGCCGGCCTTGCGCAGCAGCGCGCTGCTGCTGCTGGCCGCCGGCGCGGCGCCGCTGCCCTTGTAGAAGTTGGCGCTGCCGTAGCCGACGAGATCGACGATGTGCGCCTGCTGCTCGGCGCTGCAGGCGGTGGAGCCGCCGTTGCAGGCCAGGCCGGTGGCGATGTCCAGCAGCGCGACCTTGCCGTTGCTCGCCGACAGCTCGGTGTTGCCGATGGCGTCAGGCGCCGGCAGCGTCGGGCCGGAGCTGCTGCCTCTCAGCTGCACCAGATACCAGCGGCCGGGCTGCAGCGTGCCGCTGAGCAGCGTCACGCCGTTGCCGGCGAAGCTGCCCGTGCCGGTGGCGCTGGCGTACTGGACCGACCAGCCGTCCAGGCTCACCGGCGTGCGGCCGTTGTTGAACAGCTCGACGTAGTCGTTGGCGAAGACGTTGCCGTTGCCGCCGTAGACCTGGCTGATGACGACGCCGGCACTGGCCGGCGCTGCCGCCAGCCAGGCTGCGATGGCCGCCGCGACGGCCGAAACACGCTGGTTCATATCACGCCCCTCCTCAGGTGATGGGGCGGCACGCTATCCAGGCGTCGTGAAGCGTCCGTGACGCGGCCTGCCGCCGCCGCGCCATCCCCCCGAAGTGCGCGTCCCTTCGGGGAGGGGGTTCAAAAGCGAGACCTGACCCCGTCGAAAGCGGCGCTCAGACCGGTGGCGCGAAAACCGGGCTGCCGGGCAGGCCCTCGGGCACCGGCGGGTGGGTGACGAGGGCCTTCAGCTCGGGCCGCGGCCGGGCCAGCGGCGCAAGATCGGGGCGCGGGCGCGCGGTGGCGGGGTCGGCGGCGAGCATGCGTTCGAGCGCCGCGGCCTGGGCGAGCAGCGTGGCGTCGCCGTGGCGACGGCCGACGAGCTGCAGCGCGAACGGCATGCCGGCTTCGTCGCGCCCGGCGGGCAGCGCCAGCGCCGGGTGGGCGGCCAGCGTCACGCCGTAGCAGCAGGCCAGCCAGCGGTAGTAGGTGTCGAGCCGGCGGCCGTCGACGCGCTCGACGTAGAGCTGCGTCCACGGCGGCGGCGACACCGGCAGCACCGGGGCGACGATCAGGTCCAGGCGTTCCAGCGCCGCGGCGAAGGACCGGGCGATGCGGGTCTGCGCGCGCTGCGCACGCGCCCGGTCGGCGAGCGTGCAGCCTCCCGCCAGCTCGAGGTTGGCACGCAGGTTGGGGCCCAGCTGATCGGGCTCGACACCGTCGAACGCGGCGGCGAAGGCCTCGGCCCGCGCGACGTCGAAGGCCAGGTCGGCGTCGGCCAGGTCCAGTTCGACCGGCTCCACACGGGCGACCTGCGGCGCCAGCGCCGCCACGCGTGCGCGCAGCACGCGGCGGATCGCCGGGTCCAGCGGCAGGCCGCCGAAGTCCTCGCAGAAGCCCACGCGCAGCGTCGACGGGTCGCACTCGGGCAGCGGCCAGAAGGCCGACGGCGAGACCTCGACGGACAGCGGGTCGCGCCGGTCCAGCCCGACCATCGCCGACAGCATCAGCGCGGTGTCGGCGACGCAGCGCCCCATCGGCCCGAGCACCGGCAGCGGCGACCAGCCCAGCGTGCGCGCCGGGTCGGCGACCAGGCCAGGGCTGGGCCGCATGCCGACGACGCCGCTCCACGCGGCGGGGATGCGCAGCGAGCCGCCGGTGTCCGAGCCGGTGGCCAGCGACACCATGCCGGTGGCCAGCGCGACGGCGCTGCCGCCCGACGAGCCGCCGGCGCTGCACGCCGGGTCGAAGGGGTTGCCGGTCGCGCCCCAGACGGCGTTGCGCGTGTTCGCGCCGGCGCCGAGGTCCGGCGTGTTGGTCTTGCAGACGACGATGGCGCCGGCCGCGCGCAGCCGGGCGACCAGCGCGTGGTCCTCGCGCGGGACGTAGCCGCGCATCGCGGTGTTGCCGCAGGTCGTCAGCAGGCCGGCGGTGTCGAGCAGGTCCTTCACGCCCAGCGGCAGGCCGTGCAGCAGCGGCAGCGGCTCGCCGCGCGCCCCCGCGGCCTCGGCGGCGCGGGCGGCGGCGCGGGCACGCGCGAAGTCGGTGGCGCAGATGGCGTTGACGCCGGGGTTCAGCGCTTCGATGCGCGCGATGCTGGCGTCCAGCAACTCGACGGGAGAGAGCTCGCCGAGCCCGATCAGTGCGCGTTGCTCGACGGCGCTGAGCGCCAGCAGGGTGTCGGGATTCATCAGGGGCCGGGGTTCGGAACTTGAAACGGTGGAGTCGGGAGAGGGCCGCGAAAGACGGGGTCAGGTCCCGCAGGACCTGACCCCGGTGTTCCGACGGCACGGCTCACCCGAGCAGTTCGGCCAGCGTCAGCGCCTCCAGCCGCGCGCGGCGGCGGAACGGCGCGGTGGCGGCGGCCGGGGCGACCAGCAGCGCGTCGAGCAGCGGCAGGGCCGCGGTGGTGTCGGGGTCGCAGAGCAGCACGTGGCGCGCGGTGCCGCCTTCGTCGAGCCGCGCGACCCAGTCCAGGCCGGCCAGCAGCTCCAGCACCGGCTCGAGCTCCAGCGGGTCGGCACGCAGGCGCTCGGACAGCGCCGGCAGCGACAGCCCGTGGCCGGCCCCGCGGCGCGCGGCGGCCAGCTCGCCCAGCACGACGAGGGCCAGCTCGAAGCGGTGGCCCGCCGTCGGCGGCCGGCGCACGACACGCATCTGCAGGCTGGGTGCGTAGGCCGCGATGACCGCGCCGAGCAGCACGATGACCCAGCTGAGGTAGATCCACAGCAGCAGGATCGGCAGCGACGCGAAGGCGCCGTAGACCGAGGAGTACATCGGCACCTTGTCGACGTACCAGGCCAGCCCTTCCTTGGCGAACTCGAAGGCCACGGCGACGAACAGCGCGCCGGCCCAGGCGTGCTGCCAGCGCACCGTCGTGTTGGGCACGTAGCGGAACAGCCCCGCCAGCGCCGCGGCCAGCAGCGCGAACTCGGCGACGTTGAGCGCCGCGCTGACGCCGCCGGGCAGCACGCCGACCAGCCCGCGCGAGGCCGACAGCGCGTAGGACGTCATCGACAGGCTGACGCCGACGACCAGCGGCCCGAGCGTCAGCGCCGCCCAGTAGACCAGCACCCGCTGGGCGATCGGCCGCGGCTGGCGCACGCGCCAGATGGCGTTGAGCGTGCGGTCGATCGTCAGCATCAGCGCCAGCGCGGTGGCGCCAAGGAACAGCAGGCCCACCGAGCCGGCGCGGTTGGCCTGCGACGCGAACTGCGTCAGCGCACGCATCACCGGCCGCGCGATCGTGTCGGGCACCAGCGACTGCAGGAAGTACTTCTCCAGCGCGATCTGGAACTTGGCGAAGATCGGGAAGGCGGTGAACACGGCCAGCATCACCGTGACCAGCGGCACCAGCGCGATCAGCGTCGTGAAGGTCAGGCTGCTGGCGGTGAGGCCGAGGCGGTCTTCGCGGAAACGCTGGCGCAGCGTGCGCAGCGTGTCCAGCCAGGGCCACTGGCGCAGCGCGGCGGCGGCCTCGTGCCAGCGGGCACGCAAACGGCGGCCGATCGCTGCGGCCGAGAGACGATTCATGCTGGATATGATGCCAGCATGGTTTCCCCCGCCGTCCCCGACGTCCCCGCCGTTCCCGATGCCGCCGTGCGGCAGACCCGCGCGCTGGCCCTGGCCTCGCTGATCGCCCTGATCGTGCAGGGCCTGGCCTGGGAGCTGTGGATCGCGCCCACCGGCAGCGGCACGCTGGCGCTGAAGGTGCTGCCGCTGGTGGCCGCCATCCCCGGCATGCTGCGCCACCGGCTCTACACCTTCCGCTGGGTCAGCATGGCGCTGTGGCTCTACGTCACCGAGGCGCTGGTGCGCTCGACCAGCGAACACGGCGCCGGCCAGGCGATGGCCGTCGTCGAGCTGGTGCTGTGCATCGTGCTCTTCGTCTTCTGCTCGCTGTACGTGCGCCGCCGGCTGCGCGGCGTGAAGGCGGCGGCATGAATGCGGGGCTGCTGCAGACGCTGCGCGACGTGGTCGGCGCGGCCCAGGTGCTGACCGACGGCGACCTGACGGCCTATGAACTCGACTGGCGCCGCCGCTGGCGCGGCCGCGCGCTGGCCGTCGTGCGCCCGGGCAGCACCGCCGAGGTGGCGGCCGTCGTGCGCGCCTGCGCCGCGGCCGGCGTGGCCATCGTGCCGCAGGGTGGCAACACCGGCCTGGTCGGCGGCGGCGTGCCCGACGCCAGCGGCACGCAGGTGCTGCTCAACCTGCAGCGGCTGAACCGCATCCGCACGATCGACGCCGCCAACCTGACGCTGACCGCCGAAGCCGGCTGCGTGCTGCAGGCGGTGCAGGAGGCGGCCGCCGCGCAGGGCCTGCTGTTCCCGCTGAGCCTGGCGGCCGAAGGCAGCTGCACGATCGGCGGCAACCTCGCGGCCAATGCCGGCGGCACCCAGGTGCTGCGCTTCGGCAACGCGCGCGAGCTGTGCCTGGGGCTCGAGGTCGTCACCGCGGCCGGCGAGGTCTGGGACGGGCTGTCGGGCCTGCGCAAGGACAACACCGGCTACGACCTGCGCGACCTCTTCGTCGGCAGCGAAGGCACGCTGGGCATCATCACCGCGGCGACGCTGAAGCTGTTCCCGCAGCCGGCAGCGGTGACGACCGCACTCGCCGCCTGCGACAGCCTGGACGACTGTGTCGCGCTGCTGAACCTGGCGCGCACGCGGCTGGGCGCCGGGCTGACCGGCTTCGAGGTCATGGGCCGCTTCGCGCTGGAACTGGTGGCCAAGCACTTCCCGGCGCTGCCGCGGCCGCTGCCCGGTGCGCCGTGGACGGTGCTGCTGGAGCAGAGCGACACCGACGGCGAGGCCGCCGCGCAGGAGCGTTTCGAGGCCCTGCTGGGCGCGGCGCTGGAAGACGGCATCGTCGGCGACGCCGCGGTGGCCGCCAACCTGGCGCAGTCGCATGCGATGTGGCACTTGCGCGAGTCGATCCCGCTGGCCCAGGCCGAGGAAGGGCTGAACATCAAGCACGACATCGCGCTGCCGGTGTCGGCCATTCCCGGCTTCTGCGCCGCCACCGACGCCGCGCTGGCCGCGGCGATCCCGGGCGTGCGGCTGGTGTGTTTCGGCCACCTCGGCGACGGCAACCTGCACTACAACGTGCAGGCGCCCGAAGGCGGCGACGCCAAGCGTTTCCTGGCCGAGCAGGAGCCGGCGGTCAACCGCATCGTCTACGACGCGGTGACGGTCTGCGGCGGCTCGATCTCGGCCGAACACGGCATCGGGCAGCTGAAGCGCGAGGAGCTCGCCGAACGCAAGTCGCCGGTGGCGCTGGCGATGATGCGCGCGATCAAGGGCGCGCTGGACCCGCAGAACCTGCTGAACCCCGGCCGCGTGCTCTGACGCCGCGCCGGGCGCGGTCTATTGCAGCGGCCCCTTCAGCGCCGCCGGCAGCGGCAGCGAGAGCACCTCGATGCCCTCCTCGTTCAGCGCCTGGCGTTCCTCGGGCGTGGTCTGGCCGCGGATGCCGCGGTTCTCGCTCTCGCCGTAGTGGATGCGCCGCGCCTCCTCGGCGAAACGCTCGCCGACGTCCTCGGTGTCGGCGAGCAGCTGGCGCACGGCGCCCAGCCAGGCGGCCTGCAGGTCGGCGTCGGTGGCCGGGGCCTTGGGCGGCTCGGGCGGCGGCTCCTTGGCACCCGACAGGTTCAAGCGCGGCGCGCTCGGCAGCCGCGTGACGACGTGGTCGCCGCAGATCGGGCACTCGACGAGGCCACGGCCGTTCTGGTCCATGAACTCGTCGTCGGAGGCGAACCAGCCCTCGAAGCGGTGGCCGTTCGCGCAGCGCAGGTCGAGCACCTTCATCGTCGCGGGCTCAGGCGCTGGGGCCGTGCTCCGGGTCGGGGGTCCAGGCCAGCGGCCAGGCGCCGGCGCGCCAGCGCTGCAGCCAGTGCAGGCCGACGCGGGTCTTCACGTCGGGCAGGCCGTCGCCCATCGCCAGCGCGTCGAGCTCGGCTTCGGTGAGCTTCATCACCTCGACGAACTCGCCGTCGTCGAGCTGCTGCTCGCCGGCGACCAGACCGCGCGCGAAGTAGATCCAGATGCTCTCGCTGGAATAGGCGGCGGCGTTGTGGATCTCGCAGGCGAAGGCCCACTCGCGGGCGCGGTAGCCCGTTTCCTCGAGCAGCTCGCGGCGGGCGCATTCGAGCGTGTCCTCGCCGGCATCACGTTTGCCCGCCGGGAACTCGACGATCGAGCGGGCGATCGGGTAGCGGTACTGGCGCACCAGCACGACGCGGCCGTCGTCGAGCAGCGGCACGACGGCCACCGCGCCCGGGTGGCGGATGTACTCGCGCGTGGCCGCGCTGCCGTCGGGCAGCACGACCTCGTCGCGATGCACCTCGAGGAAACCGCCTTCGAGCAGCGTGCGCCCGCCGGTGCGGCGTTCGCGCAGGTGGACGTCGTCGGTCTCGTCGCTCATCGGGAGAGGCTCAGCTGGACAGCGCCTTCACGATCGCGTCGCGGCACATCGCCATCAGGCCACCGGGCAGCAGACCGAAGACCAGCACCGCCAGGCCGTTGACGGCGAGCAGCGCGTTGACGCCGGTGCTCTGGCCCACCGGGCCGGCGAGCTTGGGCTCGTCGAAGTACATGACCTTCACGACACGCAGGTAGTAGAACGCGCCGATCAGCGACATCATCACCGCGAACACCGCCAGCCAGACGTAGGCCTCGACGTTGGTCGACACCATCGCCTGCAGCACCGCGAGCTTGGCGTAGAAGCCGACCATCGGCGGCAGACCGGCCAGCGAGAACATGAAGATGCTCATCACGCCGGCGATCCACGGGCTGCGGCGGCCGAGGCCGGCGAGGTCCTCGATCTGCTCGCTCTCGAAGCCCTGGCGCGACAGCACCATGATCAGGCCGAAGGTGCCCAGCGTCGTCAGCACGTAGGCGACGACGTAGAACATCGACGAGCTGTAGGCGTTGCCGGCCGACAGCGTGTTGCCGCTGACGACGCCGGCCGACATGCCGAGCAGGATGAAGCCCATCTGCGCGATCGTCGAGTACGCCAGCATGCGCTTGAGGTTGGTCTGCGCGATGGCGACGACGTTGCCGACGACCAGCGAGGCCACAGCCAGCACGATGAACATCTGCTGCCAGTCGACCGCCAGACCCAGCATGCCCTCGACGAGCAGGCGGATCGTGATCGCGAAGGCGGCGAACTTCGGCGCGCCGCCGATCAGCAGCGTCACCGAGGTCGGCGCGCCCTGGTAGACGTCGGGCACCCACATGTGGAACGGTGCTGCGCCGAGCTTGAAGGCGACGCCGGCGACGACGAACACGACACCGAAGACCAGCACCTCGCGGTTGATGTTCGGGTTGGTCGCGATCTGCTCGAAGACGCGCGGGATCTCCAGCGAGCCGGTGGCGCCGTACATCATCGACAGGCCGTAGAGCAGGAAGCCGCTGGCCAGCGCGCCGAGCACGAAGTACTTCATCGCCGCCTCGGTGGCGACGGCGTGGTCGCGGCGCAGCGCGGCCAGCGCGTACAGCGACAGGCTCATCAGCTCCAGGCCGAGGTAGACGACGAGGAAGCTGTTGGCCGAGGTCATCACCGAGATGCCCAGCAGCACCATCAGCGCGAGCACGTAGAACTCGCCCTTGAGCATGTCGCGCGAGGCCAGCGTCGGCCGCGCGTAGGCCACGGTGGCGAGCATCGCGATGCCGGCGAAGAAGGCCAGCAGGTGGCCCATCGGGTCGGTGACGACCTGGCCGCCCATCGCGTAGGTGGTCTCGCCGCCGTTGAAGGCCGCGAAGTGCATGCCGGAGAACACCAGCACCGCGAGCTGGGTCAGCCAGAAGGTCGGCCGGCGCTCGGGGTCGGTGATGAAGAGATCGGCGATCGCGATCACGCAGATCGCCGCCAGCAGCCAGATCTCGGGCTGGAGGGCGAGCCAGTTCATCGGGTTCAGGTTCTGCATCGCGTGGCTCGGGTCAGGGCAGCTTCGAGACGGCAACGTGCTTGAGCAGTTCGCTCACCGACACGTCCATCACCTCGGTGAAGGGCTTGGGATACAGGCCCATCCACAGCACCGCGGCGGCCAGCAGGGCCAGCATCAGGAACTCGCGGGCGTCGATGTCCTGCAGTTCCTTGACGTGGTCGTTGGCCACCGGGCCGAAGTAGACGCGCTTGACCATCCACAGCGTGTACGCGGCGCCGAAGATCAGCGTCGTGGCGGCCAGGCCGGCGACCCAGAAGTTGTGCTTCACGGCGCCGAGGATGACCATCCACTCGCCGACGAAGCCGGCGGTGCCCGGCAGGCCGCAGTTGGCCATCGCGAACAGCACCGCGAAGGCCGCGAACTTGGGCATCGTGTTGACGACGCCGCCATAGGCCGAGATCTCGCGGCTGTGCACGCGGTCGTAGAGCACGCCGATGCACAGGAACATCGCGCCGGAGACGAAACCGTGCGAGATCATCTGCACGATCGCGCCGGTGACGCCGAGCTCGTTGAAGATGAAGAAGCCCAGCGTCACGAAGCCCATGTGGGCGATCGACGAGTAGGCCACCAGCTTCTTCATGTCGCGCTGCACCAGCGCGACGAGGCCGATGTAGACCACGGCGATCAGCGACAGCGTGATGATCACCCAGGCGTACTCGCGCGCCGCGTCGGGCGCGATCGGCAGCGAGAAGCGCAGGAAGCCGTAGGCGCCCAGCTTCAGCATGATCGCCGCCAGCACCACCGAGCCGCCGGTCGGCGCCTCGACGTGGGCGTCGGGCAGCCAGGTGTGCACCGGCCACATCGGCACCTTCACCGAGAACGCGGCGAAGAAGGCGACGAACAGCAGCGTCTGCGCGGTCAGCGTCAGCGGCAGCTTGTGCCAGTCCTGGATCTCGAAGCTGCCACCCGACTGGTAGTACAGGTAGACCACCGCGACGAGCATCAGCAGCGAGCCCAGCAGCGTGTAGAGGAAGAACTTGAACGCCGCATAGACCCGGCGTGCGCCGCCCCAGACGCCGATGATGATGTACATCGGGATCAGGGTGGCCTCGAAGAAGACGTAGAACAGCAGGCCGTCGGCAGCCGAGAACACGCCGACCATCAGGCCCGACAGGACCAGGAACGCGCCCAGGTACAGCGGCACGCGGTCGGTGATGACCTGCCAGCCGGCGATGACGACGATGACGGTGATGAAGGCCGTCAGCGGCACGAACCACACCGACAGCCCGTCGACACCGAGGTGGTAGTTGACGTTGAAGCGCTCGATCCAGGGCACGAGCTCCTGGTACTGCAGCGCCGCCGTGCCGGCGTCGAAGCCGGTGATCAGCGGGATCGTCACCAGGAAGCTGGCGACCGCGCCGACGAGAGCGATCCAGCGCGCGAGGTGGGGATTGCTGTCGCGGCCGACGGCCAGCAGCAAGATCCCGAAGGCGATCGGCATCCAGATCGCGAGACTCAGAAGACCCATTCTTTGCTCTCTTCTATTGCGGTCGCGAGTCAGCCCGTCAGGCCGCCGAGGAACGGCCACAGGCGCCAGGTCATGAAGCCGAAGATGCCCAGCAGCATGACGAGCGCGTACCAGTACAGGTGACCGGTCTGCACGCGGCGCAGCACGCCGGCGAGCAGGCCCACCGTCTTGGCCGAGCCGTTGACGATCGCGCCGTCGATCAGGCCGACGTCGCCCCCCTTCCACAGACCGGTGCCCAGCAGGCGCGCGCCGGCGGCCAGCACGTGCTCGTTGAACCAGTCCATGTAGTACTTGTTCTCGAGCACGGTGCGCAGCGGCTTGAGCGTGCGGTCCAGCGCGGCCGGGATCTGCGGTGCCTTCAGGTAGAAGACCCAGGCGGTGACGACACCGGCCAGCGCCAGCCAGAACGGCGCGGTCTGCAGGCCATGCAGCGCCATCGCGGTCGCGCCGTGCCACTTCTCGGCCAGCTCGGCCATCGCCGGGTGCTTCGCAGCGTCGACGAAGATCGCGCCGGCGAAGAAGTCGCCGTAGAGCATCGGGCCGATGGTCATGAAGCCGATCACGACCGAGGGCAGCGCCAGCAGCAGCAGCGGCGCGGTCACGACCCAGGGCGACTCGTGCGGCGTGGCGTCGTGGCCATGGCCGTGCTCATCGCCATGCGCGTGGTCGTCCTCCGGCGGGAAGGGCTTGTGGCGGAAACGCTCCTCGCCGTGGAAGACGAGGAAGTACATCCGGAACGAGTAGAACGCGGTGACGAAGACACCGGCCGTGACCGCGAACAGCGCGAAGCCGGCGCCCGGCAAGGTGCTGGCGTGCACCGCCTCGATGATGCTGTCCTTGGAGTAGAAGCCCGAGAACAGCGGCGTGCCGATCAGCGCCAGCGAGCCCAGCAGCGCGGTGATCCAGGTGATGGGCATGTACTTGCGCAGGCCGCCCATGTTGCGGATGTCCTGGTCATGGTGCATGCCGATGATCACCGAGCCCGCGGCCAGGAACAGCAGCGCCTTGAAGAACGCGTGCGTCATCAGGTGGAACACCGCCACCGAATACGCCGACACGCCCAGCGCCACCGTCATGTAGCCCAGCTGCGACAGGGTCGAGTAGGCGACGACCCGCTTGATGTCGTTCTGGATGATGCCCAGGAAGCCCATGAACAGCGCGGTGATCGAACCGATCACGAGCACGAAGTTCAGCGCCGTGTCCGACAGCTCGAACAGCGGCGACATGCGCGCCACCATGAAGATGCCGGCGGTGACCATCGTCGCGGCGTGGATCAGCGCCGAGATCGGGGTCGGGCCTTCCATCGAGTCGGGCAGCCAGACGTGCAGCGGGAACTGCGCGCTCTTGCCCATCGCGCCGATGAACAGGCAGATGCAGATCACGGTGATCAGCATCCAGTCCTGGCCGGGGAAGCTCAGCGCGGCCAGCTCCGGGCCCTTGGCGAAGGCCTCGGCGTAGTCCAGCGTGCCGGCGTAGGCGACGATCAGGCCGATGCCCAGGATGAAGCCGAAGTCGCCGACCCGGTTGACCAGGAAGGCCTTCATGTTGGCGAAGGTCGCGCTCGGCTTCTTGAACCAGAAGCCGATCAGCAGGTAGCTCACCAGGCCCACCGCCTCCCAGCCGAAGAACAGCTGCAGGAAGTTGTTGCTCATGACCAGCATGAGCATCGAGAAGGTGAACAGCGAGATGTACGAGAAGAAGCGCTGGTAGCCCGGGTCCTCTTCCATGTAGCCGATGGTGTAGACGTGCACCATCAGCGACACGAAGGTCACGACGCACATCATCATCGCCGTCAGGCCGTCGACGAGGAAGCCGACTTCCATCCTCAGGCCGCCGACGACGGCCCATTCGTAGATCGTGCCGGCGAAGCGGGCACCGTCCATCGCCACGGCCTTCAGCACGATGGCCGAGCAGATGAACGAGATCAGCACGCCGAGGATCGTCACCGTGTGCGCGCCGCGGCGGCCGACCGCCTTGCCGGCCAGGCCCGCGACGAGCGCACCGACCAGCGGCGCGAGCGGGACGGCGAGCAGGAGGTTTTGCGAGAGAGTCGCTGCCATGTCTGTCGTCAACCCTTCAGTTCGTCGAGTTCCTCGACGTTGATCGACGCGCGGTTGCGGAACAGCACGACGAGGATCGCCAGGCCGATCGCCGACTCGGCGGCGGCGACGGTCAGGATGAAGAACACGAAGATCTGGCCCGCCATGTCGCCCAGGTAGTGCGAGAAGGCGACGAAGTTCAGGTTGACGGCCAGCAGCATCAGCTCGATGGCCATCAGCAGCACGATCAGGTTGCGCCGGTTCATGAAGATGCCGATGACCGACAGCGCGAACAGGATGGCGCCCAGCGACAGGTAGTGGCCGAGCGTGATCGGTCCGAGGCTCATGCTTGGCCTTCCTTGTTGTCGGTCGCGGCGTCGGCCTTGACCGTGGGCACCTTGACCAGGCGCACGCGGTCGGCGCGCTTGACGCGCACCGCCATGGCCGGGTCGACGCGGCGGCTGTCCTTGCGGTGGCGCAGCGTCAGCGCGATCGCGGCGACGATGGCCACCAGCAGCAGCACGGCCGCCAGCTGCAGCGGGTACAGGTAGTGCGTGTAGAGCTCGATGCCCAGCAGCCGGGTGTTGCCCATCTCCAGCGCCTGCGCCGTCAGTTCGGGCGCCTGCGCCGGCTGGAAGCCGCGCAGCAGCACCAGCGACATCTCCAGCGCGATGACCGCGCCGACCATGCCGGCCAGCGGGAAGTGCTTCCAGAAGCCGGTGCGCACCGATTCGCTGTTGATGTCCAGCATCATGACGACGAACAGGAACAGCACCATCACCGCGCCGACGTAGACCAGCACCAGCACGATGGCCAGGAACTCGGCCTGCAGCAGCATCCAGATGCAGGCCGCGTTGAAGAAGGCGAGCACGAGGTAGAGCACGCCGTGCACCGTGCTGCGTGCGGTGATCACGCGCAGCGCGGCGAACAGCAGCACCGCGGAGAAGAGATAGAAGAGCGCCGTGGTCGTGTTCATGTTCTCAGCGGTAGGGAGCGTCCGCCTCGCGGTTGGCCGCGACTTCCTTCTCGTAGCGGTCACCGACGGCCAGCAGCATGTCCTTCGTGAAGTACAGGTCGCCGCGCTTTTCGCCGTGGTACTCGAAGATGTGCGTCTCGACGATCGAGTCGACCGGGCAGCTCTCCTCGCAGAAGCCGCAGAAGATGCACTTCGTCAGGTCGATGTCGTAGCGCGTCGTGCGGCGCGTGCCGTCGGCGCGCACGTCGCTCTCGATCGTGATCGCCATCGCCGGGCACACCGCCTCGCAGAGCTTGCAGGCGATGCAGCGCTCCTCGCCGTTCTCGTAGCGGCGCAGCGCATGCAGGCCGCGAAAGCGCGGCGACAGCGGAGTCTTCTCCTCGGGATACTGGATCGTGATCGCCTTGGACAGGAAGTGCCTGCCGGTCAGCGCCATGCCCTTGAAGATCTCGGCGAGCATGAAGCTCGACAGCACGTCCTTGATGGCGGAGGCGTTGGGCATCGTCGACCTCACTTCCAGATGTTGAACGGCGACTGGATCCACAGGCCGATCACGACCAGCCAGACCAGGGTCACCGGAATGAAGACCTTCCAGCCCAGGCGCATGATCTGGTCGTAGCGGAAGCGCGGCAGCGTCGCGCGCACCCACAGGAACATCGTCACGACGACGAAGACCTTGGCGACCAGCCAGAACCAGCCGGGGAGGAAGTCGAGGAAGGCGAACGGGGGCAGCCAGCCGCCGAGGAACAGCACGACGGTCATCGTGCTCACCAGGATCATGTTCGCGTACTCGGCCAGGAAGAACATCGCGAACGACATCCCCGAGTACTCGATCATGTGGCCGGCGACGATCTCGGACTCGCCCTCGACGACGTCGAACGGCGCGCGGTTGGTCTCGGCCAGGCCGGCGATGAAGAAGACGAAGAAGATCGGCAGCAGCGGCAGCCAGTTCCACGACAGCAGGTTGGCACCGTTGTCCACGCCCAGGCCGCGGCCCTGCGCGGCGACGATCTCGCCGAGGTTCAGCGTGCCCGAGACCATCACCACGACGACGAGCGCGAAGCCCATCGCGATCTCGTAGCTGACCATCTGCGCCGACGCGCGCAGCGCGCCGAGGAAGGCGTACTTCGAGTTCGACGCCCAGCCGGCGATGATGACGCCGTAGACCTCGATCGAGGTGATCGCCAGCAGCAGCAGCAGGCCGGCGTTGACGTTGGCCAGCACCGTCTCCGGGCCGAACGGGATCACCGCCCAGGCCGCCAGCGCCGGCGTGATCGTCATGATCGGGCCGAGGAAGAACAGGCCCTTGCTCGCCGCGGACGGACGGATGATCTCCTTGAAGATCAGCTTGACCGCGTCGGCGATCGGCTGCAGCAGGCCGCCCGGGCCGACGCGGTTGGGGCCGAGGCGGATCTGCGTGAAGCCGATGCCCTTGCGCTCCCACAGCGTCAGGTAGGCGACGCAGCCCATCAGCGGCAGCACCAGGACGACGATCTTCAGCAGCGTCCAGACCACCAGCCAGCCGCCGGGGCCGAGCGCGGCGGTGCCGTATTGGTTCAGCGAGTCCAGCATGGTCAGGCCTTCTCCACCGTGATCGGGCCGAACATCGCGCCCAGCGCGACGGTGTCCGGGTGGCCGGCGGCCACGCGCACGGCGCCGTCGGCCAGCCAGGGCTCCTCACGCGCGGCGAGCACGGCAGCGCCCTGCCCCTGCGCGACCAGCACCTTGTCGCCCTTGGCGAGAGCGAGCTGGCGCCACAGCGACGACGGCAGGCCGACCGGCGGCACACGCGCGTCGGCGCTGCGCTGCAGCGGCGCCGAGCGGCGCACCAGCGAGTCGGTGGCGTAGATCGGCACGTCGGCGACACGCTCGAGCGCGCCGTCGCGCGCGACCGGCGAGCCGGTGGCGGCGGCCGGCGTGTTGTCCAGACGCGCGGCGATCGTGGCCGGGTCGCCCAGCGCCTCGGCGCGCACGGCCTCGGCGCTGTCGTGATCGAAGCCCGGCAGTCCGAGCAGGTTGCCGAGCACGCGCAGCACCTTCCAGGCCGGACGCGTGTCGCCCAGCGGGCGCACGACGCCCTGGAAGCTCTGCAGCCGGCCTTCGGCGTTGACGAAGCTGCCGGCGGTCTCGGTGAACGGCGCGATCGGCAGCATGACGTCGGCGACGTCGGCCATCGCGTCCTCGAACGGCGACAGCGAGACGACGAGCCCCGAGCCACCCAGCGCGGCACGCGCGGCGGCGGCGTCGGCGGCGTCAAGCACCGGCTCGAGGTTCAGCGCGATCAGCGCCTTCATCGGCTGCGACAGCATCTGGCCGGCGTTGAACCCGCCTTCGCCCGGCAGCGCGCCGACGAGCTGGGCGCCGACGGTGTTGGCCGCCTCGCCGAGGTAGCCGACGGCGGCGCCGGTGTGCTGGCCGATCCACTGCGCCAGCGCCAGCAGCGCCGAGGCCTGCGGGTGTTGCGCGGCGGCGTTGCCCAGCAGCACGGCCTTGTGTTCGCCGGCGACGAGCGCGGCGGCGACAGCCTGCGCGGCTTCGCCCGGCTGGGCCTCGACCGGCGAGGCGACGCCCTTGGCGGCGGCGACCGCGGCAGCGACTTCGGCCAGCGCGCCATGCCAGCCCGACGGCAGCGCCGCCAGGTGGCCGGCCAGCGGCATCGCCCAGTCTTCGCGCGACGCCGACAGCGAATGGACGCGTGCCCCGTGGCGCGCCGCCTGGCGGATGCGCTGCGCGAACAGCGGGTGGTCCTTGCGCAGGAAGGAGCCGACGACGAACACCGTGTCCAGCGTCGTCAGCGCGGCGATCGGCAGGCCCAGCCAGCGCGCGTGGCCGGCCGGCGCGACGTTGGCGAAGTCGGCGTGGCGAGTGCGGAAGTCGACGCTCTGGCTGCCCAGGCCGCGCACGAGCTTGGCCAGCAGGTGCAGTTCCTCGACGGTGGAGTGCGCGCTGCCGAGCGCGCCGACGCCTTGCGGGCCGAACTCGGCGATGACGCGCTTCAGGCCGTCGGCGACGTAGCCCAGCGCGGTGTTCCAGTCCACGGCCTGCCACTGGCCGCCCTGCTTGATCATCGGCCGGGTCAGGCGCGACGGGCTGTTCAGCGCGTCGTAGCTGAAGCGGTCACGGTCGGCGATCCAGCACTCGTTGACGTCCTCGTTCTCGAACGGGACGACGCGCAGCACCTTGTTGGCCTTGACCTGGACGATCAGGTTGGCGCCGGTGCTGTCGTGCGGGCTGACGCTCTTGCGGCGCGACAGCTCCCAGGTCCGGGCCTGGTAGCGGAAGGGCTTGCTGGTGATCGCGCCGACCGGGCAGAGGTCGATCATGTTGCCCGAGAGCTCGCTGTCGACGGTGTTGCCCAGCATCGTCGTGATCTCGCTGTGCTCGCCGCGGTGGACCATGCCGAGCTCCATGACCCCGGCGATCTCCTGGCCGAAGCGCACGCAGCGCGTGCAGTGGATGCAGCGCGACATCTCCTCCATCGACAGCAGCGGGCCGACGTCCTTGTGGAAGACGACGCGCTTCTCCTCGCTGTAGCGCGAGGCGAAGCCGCCGTAGCCCATCGACAGGTCCTGCAGCTGGCACTCGCCGCCCTGGTCGCAGATCGGGCAGTCCAGCGGGTGGTTGATCAGCAGGAACTCCATCACGCCCTTCTGGGCGCGCACGGCCTTCTCGCTGTTGGTGCGCACCACCATGCCCTGCGTGACCGGGGTCGCGCAGGCCGGCATCGGCTTCGGGGCCTTCTCGATCTCGACCAGGCACATGCGGCAGTTGGCCGCGATCGAGAGCTTCTTGTGGTAGCAGAAGTGGGGAACGTAGGTGCCGGCCGCGTCGGCGGCATGCATGACCATGCTGCCTTCGGCGACCTGGACCTTTTTCCCGTCGAGTTCGAGTTCGATCATGCGAGCCCTAGGCGTGCTGGGAGACCATGCAGGTCTTGTGTTCGACGTGCCAGGCGAATTCGTCGCGGAAGTGCTTCAGCATGCCCTGCACGGGCATGGCAGCCGCGTCACCGAGGGCGCAGATCGTGCGGCCCTTGATGTTGTCCGCGACGGAGTCGAGCAGCGCCAGGTCCTCGGCGCGCCCCTTCCCGGTCTCGATGCGTTCCACCAGGCGCCACAGCCAGCCGGTGCCCTCGCGGCACGGCGTGCACTGGCCGCAGCTCTCGTGCTGGTAGAAGTAGGACAGGCGCATCAGGCTCCTGACCATGCAGCGCTTGTCGTTCATGACGATGACGGCGCCCGAGCCCAGCATCGAGCCGGCCTTGGCGATGGCGTCGTAGTCCATCGTCAGGTCCATCATCACCCGGGCCGGCAGCACCGGTGCCGACGAGCCGCCGGGGATCACCGCCTTCAGCGCCCCGCCCTTCACGCCGCCGGCCATCTCCAGCAGCGTGGCGAAGGGCGTGCCCATCGGGATCTCGAAGTTGCCCGGGCGCTCGACGTCGCCGACCACCGAGAAGATCTTCGTGCCGCCGTTGTTCGGCTTGCCGACCTCGAGGTAGGCCTGGCCGCCGTGGTTGATGATCCACGGCACCGCGGCGAAGGTCTCGGTGTTGTTGATCGTCGTCGGCTTGCCGTACAGGCCGAAGCTCGCCGGGAACGGCGGCTTGAAGCGCGGCTGGCCCTTCTTGCCTTCGAGCGACTCGAGCAGCGCCGTCTCCTCGCCGCAGATGTAGGCGCCGAAGCCGTGGAAGGCGTGCAGCTGGAAGCTGTGCTGCGAGCCGAGGATGTTGTCGCCGAGGAAACCGGCGGCACGCGCCTCGTCCAGCGCCTCCTCGAAGCGCTGGTAGACCTCGAAGATCTCGCCGTGGATGTAGTTGTAGCCCGTGCGGATGCCCATCGCGTAGGCCGCGATGCACATGCCTTCGATGACGATGTGCGGGTTGTACGAGAGGATGTCGCGGTCCTTGCAGGTGCCGGGCTCGCCCTCGTCGGAGTTGCACACCAGGTACTTCGGCCCGGGGAACTGGCGCGGCATGAAGCTCCACTTCAGCCCCGTCGGGAAGCCCGCGCCGCCGCGGCCGCGCAGTGCCGACAGCTTGACCTCGGCGATGACCTGGTCCGGCGTCATGCCCGGGCCGCCGTCGGCGCCCAGGATCTTCTTCAGCGCCGAGTAGCCGCCGCGCGCGACGTAGTCGGCCAGGCGCCAGTTGCGGCCGTCGAGGCCGGCGTAGATCTGCGGCTGCAGGTGCCGGCCGTGGAAGCAGGTCTCGACACCGCGGGTCTTGAACTTGGACAGGTCGACCATGCTCATCCTTCCTTGCGCAGCGTCTCGATCAGCTCGTCGAGGCGCTCGTCGCTCATGAAGCTCAGCATCTCGCGGTCGTTGACGAGCATCACCGGCGCGTCGGCGCAGGCGCCCAGGCACTCGCTGGGCTGGACGGTGAACAGGCCATCCTCGGTCGTGCCGTAGGGCTCGACGCCGAGCTTCTTGCAGACGTGGTCCAGCGCATGCTCGCCGTGGCGCAGCTGGCACGGCAGGTTGGTGCAGACGTTGAGCTTGTACTTGCCCACGCGCCGCTGGTTGTACATGTTGTAGAAGGTCGTGACCTCGTGGACCGCGATCGCCGGCATGCCCAGGTAGGCGGCGATCGCCTCCTCGGCTTCCTGCGACACGTGGCCCTGCTCGTGCTGGACGATCGCCAGACAGGCCATCACGGCCGACTGCTTCTGGTCGGCGGGGAACTTGGCCACTTCGCGCGCGAAGCGCGCCAGCGTGGCTTCGGAGAAATTCATCGATCGACCTCGCCGAACACGATGTCCATGGTGCCGATGATCGCGACCGCGTCGGCGAGCATGTGGCCACGCGCGAGCTCGTCGAGCGCGGCCAGATGCACGAAACCCGGCGGACGGATCTTCATGCGGTAGGGCTTGTTCGCCCCGTCGCTGATCAGGTAGATGCCGAACTCGCCCTTGGGGTGCTCGACGGTGGCATAGGCCTCGCCCTCGGGGACGTGCATGCCTTCGCTGAAGAGCTTGAAGTGGTGGATCAGCTCTTCCATGTTGGCCTTCATGTCCACGCGGGCCGGCGGCGCGACCTTGTGGTTGTCGGTGATGACCGGGCCGGGGTTCGCGCGCAGCCAGTCCACGCACTGCTGCACGATGCGGTTGGACTGGCGCATCTCCTCCATGCGGACGAGATAGCGGTCGTAGGTGTCGCCCTTCACGCCGACCGGGATGTCGAAGTCGACGCGGTCGTAGGCGTCGTAGGGCTGCTGCTTGCGCAGGTCCCAGGCGATGCCCGAGCCGCGCAGCATCGGGCCGGAGAAGCCCAGGTTCAGCGCGCGCTCGGGGGTGACGACCCCGATGCCGACGGTGCGCTGCTTCCAGATGCGGTTGTCGGTGAGCAGCGTCTCGTAGTCGTCGACGCGGCTGGGGAAACGCTTGACGAAGTCCTCGATGAAGTCGAGCAGCGAGCCCTGGCGGTTGGCGTTGAGCTCCTTGAGCGCGCGCTCGTTGCGGATCTTGCTGAACGTGTACTGCGGCATCGCGTCCGGCAGGTCGCGGTAGACGCCGCCCGGACGGAAGTAGGCCGCGTGCATGCGTGCGCCCGACACCGCCTCGTACATGTCGAAGATGTCCTCGCGCTCGCGGAAGGCGTAGAGGAAGACGTTCATCGCGCCGCAGTCCATGGCGTGCGTGCCCAGCCACAGCAGGTGGTTGAGCAGGCGCGTGAGTTCGGCGTACATCGTGCGGATGTACTTGGCGCGCAGCGGCACCTCGATGCCCAGCAGCTTCTCGACCGCCAGGCAGTAGGCCTGCTCGTTGACCATCATCGACACGTAGTCGAGACGGTCCATGTACGGCAGGTTCTGCAGGTAGGTCTTGGTCTCGGCGAGCTTCTCGGTGGCGCGGTGCAGCAGGCCGATGTGCGGGTCGGCGCGCTGGATGACCTCGCCGTCGAGCTCGAGCACGAGGCGCAGCACCCCGTGCGCGGCCGGGTGCTGCGGGCCGAAGTTCAGCGTGTAGTTCTTGATCTCGGCCATCAGTGCAGCCCGCCGTAGTTGTCCTCGCGCACGACGCGCGGAATGATCTCGCGCGGCTCGATCGTCACCGGCTGGTAGATCACGCGCTTCTTCTCGGGGTCGTAGCGCATCTCGACGTTGCCGGTGGTCGGGAAGTCCTTGCGCATCGGGTGACCGATGAAGCCGTAGTCGGTGAGGATGCGGCGCAGGTCGAGGTGGCCCTCGAAGACGATGCCGTAGAGGTCGAAGGCCTCGCGCTCGAACCAGTTGGCCGAGCCCCAGATGTCGTTGACCGAGGCCACCACCGGCAGGTCGTCGTCGGGGCAGAAGACCTTCAGGCGCAGGCGCCAGTTGTGCGTCACCGACAGCAGGTGCGAGACGACGCAGAAGCGCGGGCCGTCCCAGGGCTGGTTGCGATAGTCCGAGTAGTCGACGCCGCAGAGGTCGACGAGCTGCTCGAAGCGCAGTTCGGGCGTGTCGCGCAGCGTGCGCGCGACGTCCAGGTAGTCGGCGGCGCCGACGGTGATGGTGATCTCGCCGAGCGCGCGCACGGACGTGCGGATCTTGCCGGCCAGCGCGCTTTCGAGGGCGCTCTGCAGGAGGTCGAGTCGGATGCTCATCGTGCGGATCGCGCGGTCAGCGCGCGATGGTGTTTTCGCGTCGGATCTTGCTCTGCAGCTGCATGATCCCGTACAGCAGCGCCTCGGCCGTCGGCGGGCAGCCCGGCACGTAGACATCCACCGGAACGATGCGGTCGCAGCCGCGCACGACGGAGTAGCTGTAGTGGTAGTAGCCGCCGCCGTTGGCGCAGGAGCCCATGCTCAGCACCCAGCGCGGTTCGGCCATCTGGTCGTAGACCTTGCGCAGCGCCGGCGCCATCTTGTTGCACAGCGTGCCGGCGACGATCATCAGGTCGCTCTGGCGCGGACTGGGCCGGAACAGCATGCCGAAGCGGTCCATGTCGTAGCGCGCGGCGCCGGCATGCATCATCTCGATGGCACAGCAGGCGAGGCCGAAGGTCATCGGCCACAGCGATCCGGTCTTGGACCAGTTGATCAGCTTGTCCACCGAGGTGGTGACGAAGCCTTCCTTGATGACGCCTTCGATTCCCATAGCGTGTCTCCCAGCCGGCCGGGTTCAGTCCCAGTCCAGCGCGCCTTTCTTCCACTCGTAGACGAAGCCGACGACGAGGATGCCGAGGAACAGCATCATCGCCCAGAACCCGGTCGCGCCGATGTCGTGCAGGGCGACGGCCCAGGGGAAGAGGAAAGCGATCTCGAGATCGAAGAGGATGAAGAGGATGGCGACGAGGTAGTAGCGCACGTCGAACTTCATGCGCGCGTCCTCGAAGGCCTCGAACCCGCATTCGTACGGGCTGTTCTTCTCGACGTCCGGCCGATTGGGGCCGAAGATGAAGCCGAGGACCTGTGGCGCGACGCCGACGGCAAGGCCGACGAGCACGAACAGGATGACGGGGAGGTAGGCCTGGATGTCCATGTTTCTTTGATCCTAGTCAGAGTCCCGTCAGGTTCTGTCAGGTCGAAAAAAAACGCGCCTCGAACAGCCTACACGACTGCCCGACGGGCGCGCTTCTCGCCCGTTCGGATTGCTCCTCGGGGCGGCATTGCCGGATGCTTGGACCACCTCCGGACAACACGTCACTCGGTCTTTGGTGCCGACGGCGAGACTCGAACTCGCACAGCTTTCGCCACTACCCCCTCAAGATAGCGTGTCTACCAATTTCACCACGTCGGCAAGACGTCAAACTCTGGCGCTTACTGTCTGGTTGGCATGAGGGTCGCTCACCAGACAAAGACGCATTCTATATCGATTCGCGGTTTCTTTCTCGTAAAGCCTTACAGACGATTCAGTCGCGCTCAATTCGCACCGGTCGCGCCGGAGGCCGGCGCCGCCGGGGTCAGCGCACCCGGAATCGCACCGGTGGCCGGCGCGCTGGGTTCGGCCGGGGCCGTGGGCGCCGCGCGGTCGAGAACGCTGCCGCGCTCCTGGGACGGGCCTCGCACGCTGTTGGACATGAAGGCCAGCGCCAGCGTGCAGCAGAAGAAGAGCGTCGCGCAGGCCGCCGTCGAGCGCGACAGGAAGTTCGCGCTGCCGGTGGCACCGAACAGGCTGCCCGAGGAGCCGCCGCCGAACGAGGCGCCCATGTCGGCGCCCTTGCCGTGCTGGATCAGCACGAGGCCGATCATCGCCAGGGCCGACAGGATCTGCAGGACGAGGATGAGGTTCATCCAGATGTGCATGGGAAAACTCCGGGAAATACTCAGGCCGCGGCGCGGCAGATCGCGATGAAGTCGGCGGCCTTCAGCGAGGCACCGCCGATCAGCCCGCCGTCGATGTCGGGTTGCGCGAACAGCGTCGCGGCGTTGTCCGCCTTGACGCTGCCGCCGTAGAGGATGCGCATCGTCTGGCCGCGGCCGGTGGCGGCCTGCAGCTGCGCACGCAGCACCGCGTGCACCGCCTGCGCCTGCTCGGGTGTCGCGGTGCGGCCGGTGCCGATGGCCCAGACGGGCTCGTAGGCGACGACGATCTCGCTGGCGCAGTGCGTCAGCTGGTGGATCACCGCCGACAGCTGGCGCTTGACGACAGCCTCGGTCTCGCCGGCGTCACGCTGCTCCAGCGTCTCGCCGACGCAGACGATCGGCGTCACGCCACGCGCCAGCGCCGCCTGCGCCTTGCGCGCGACGACGGCGTCGCTCTCGGCGTGGTAGGCGCGGCGTTCGGAGTGGCCGACGATGGCATAGCGGCAGCCGCATTCGGCCAGCATCGCCGCCGACACCTCGCCGGTGTAGGCGCCCTGCTCGTGCTCGGAGACGTCCTGCGCACCCCAGCGCAGGTCCGTGCCGGCCAGCGTCGCCGCGGTTTCGGACAGGAACACGTGGGGCACGCAGACCGCCACGTCAGCGGCGTAAGGGCGGCCGGCCATCAGCGCGGCCAGCAGCTCGGCGTTCGCCGGGCGGCTGCCGTGCATCTTCCAGTTGCCCACCACGAGCTTGCGTCGCATCTTGGGAGTCCTCGAGAAGGGGTTCACCAGCTCAGCACGATCTTGCCGACGTGCGAACCGGATTCCATCAGCGCGTGCGCCGCGGCCGCCTCGGCCGCCGGGAACACGCGGTGCACGACCGGCTTGACGGCGCCGGTCTCCAGCAAGGGCCAGACCTGCTCGTGCAGCGCACGGGCCAGGCCGGCCTTGTAGCCGACGCTGCGCGCACGCAGCGTCGAGCCGGTGATCGTGATGCGCTTGCGCAGCACCTGGCCGGCGTCGAAAGCGCTGGCCGTGCCGCCCTGGACCGCGATGATCGCCAGGCGGCCGTCGACCGCCAGGCACTCGACCTCGCGCGCGACGTAGTCGCCGGCGACCATGTCGAGCACGACGTCGACGCCGCGGCCATCGGTCAGGCGATTGGCTTCGGCGGCGAAGTCCTGCGTGCGGTAGTTGATCGCGTGGTCGGCACCGATCGCCCGCGCGGCGGCGCACTTGTCGTCGCTGCCGGCGGTGACGATCACCTGCGCGCCGAAGGCCTTGGCGAGCTGGATCGCGGTGACGCCGATGCCGCTCGTGCCGCCTTGCACCAGCAGCGTCTCGCCACGCGCCAGGCGCGACAGGGCGAACACGTTCTGCCAGACGGTGAAGAAGGTCTCGGGCAGGCTCGCCGCCTCGACCATCGTCAGCCCGCGCGGCACCGGCAGGCACTGCGCCGCCGGAGCGGCGCACTGCTCGGCATAACCGCCGCCGGCAACCAGCGCACAGACCGCGTCGCCGATCGCCAGCCCCGCGGCCGCGAGATCCTCGGGCGCACCGTCGAGCACCGTCCCGGCGACCTCCAGACCGGGAAGGTCGGAAGCGCCCGGCGGCGGCGGGTAGTGGCCGCGGCGCTGCAGCACGTCCGGGCGGTTGACGCCCGAAGCCTGCACCGCAATCAGCAGCTCGCCGGCCGCCGGCACCGGCGCCGGGCGCTGCACGATCTGCAGCACCTCGGGCCGGCCGAAACGGCTGATCTCGACAGCACGCATCGCTGCGGCTTACTCCTGGCCGGGCGCGCGCTCGGCGCCCTGCTCCGGAGCCGGCGCCTCGGCGGCCGGCGCGTCGGCGGCCGGAGCCGCCTCGGCCCGCGGCTCGCGCGGTTCACGCGGCTCGCGGGGTTCACGCTCGCGGCGCGGACCACGATCGCCGCGATCGCCACGGTCACCCCGCTCGCTGCGCTCGCGGCGCGGACGCTCTTCCTCGACGTAGCCTTCCGGCTTGTCGAGCAGCGCCTTCATGCTGAGCTTGATGCGGCCCTTCTCGTCGGTCTCGAGCACCTTGACCTTGATGACCTGGCCTTCTTCGAGGAAGTCGGTGACCTTCTCGACACGCTGGTGGGCGATCTGGCTGATGTGCAGCAGGCCGTCCTTGCCCGGCAGGATGTTGACCAGGGCGCCGAAGTCCAGGATCTTGGTGATCGGGCCTTCGTAGACCTTGCCGATCTCGGCCTCGGCCGTGATCTCCTCGATGCGCTTCTGCGCGAAGGCGGCCTTGTCGGCGTCGGTGCTGGCGATCGTGATCGTGCCGTCTTCGCCGATGTCGATCGTGCAGCCGGTCTCGTCGGTCAGCGCCCGGATCGTCGCGCCACCCTTGCCGATGACGTCGCGGATCTTCTCCGGGTTGATCTTCATCGTGTACAGGCGCGGGGCGAACTGGCTCACCTCGGCCTTGGCGCCGCCGACGGCCTCGACCATCTTGCCCAGGATGTGCAGACGCGCTTCCTTGGCCTGCGCCAGGGCGACCTGCATGATCTCCTTGGTGATGCCCTGGATCTTGATGTCCATCTGCAGCGCCGTGATGCCGCTGGCGGTGCCGGCCACCTTGAAGTCCATGTCGCCGAGGTGATCCTCGTCACCGAGGATGTCGGTCAGCACGGCAAAGCGGTTGCCTTCCTTGATCAGGCCCATCGCGATGCCGGCGACGTGCGCCTTCAGCGGCACGCCGGCGTCCAGCAGCGACAGGCAGCCGCCGCAGACCGAGGCCATCGACGACGAACCGTTGGACTCGGTGATCTCCGAGACCACGCGCATCGTGTACGGGAACTCGTCCTTGTTCGGCAGCACGGCGACCAGCGCCCGCTTGGCCAGGCGGCCGTGGCCGATCTCGCGGCGCTTGGGGCTGCCCACGCGGCCCGTCTCGCCGGTGGCGAACGGGGGCATGTTGTAGTGCAGCATGAAGCGGTCCTCGAACTCGCCGGCCAGCGCGTCGATGCGCTGCGCGTCGCGTTCGGTGCCCAGCGTCGCGGCGACCAGGGCCTGCGTCTCGCCGCGCGTGAACAGCGCCGAGCCGTGGGTGCGCGGCAGCACGCTGGAGCGGATCTCGATCGGGCGCACGGTACGCGTGTCGCGGCCGTCGATGCGCGGCTCGCCGGCCAGGATCTGGCCGCGCACGATGCGCGCCTCGATCTCGAACAGCAGGTTGTCGACGGCGACCGGGTCGAAGGCGACGCCCTCTTCCTTCAGCGCGGCCTGCACGCTGGCGCCGACGGCACGCGTGGCCTGGGTGCGGGCCTGCTTGCTGCGGATCTGGTAGGCGGCGCGCAGCGGCTCCTCGGCCAACGCGGTGACCTTGGCGATGAAGGCCTCGTCCTTGGCCGGCGGCTGCCAGTCCCAGGCCGGCTTGCCGGCTTCACGCACCAGCTCGTTGATCGCGGCGATCGCGATCTTGCCCTGGTCGTGGCCGAAGACGACGGCGCCGAGCATCACTTCCTCGGACAGGCCGGTGGCCTCGGACTCGACCATCAGCACGGCGGCTTCGGTGCCGGCGACGACGAGGTCCATCTGGCTGTCGGCCAGCTGGGCGGCGCTCGGGTTGAGCACGTACTCGCCGTTGACGTAGCCGACGCGCGCGGCGCCGATCGGGCCATTGAACGGGATGCCGCTGATCGACAGCGCGGCGCTGGTCGCGATCATCGCCGGGATGTCGGCCTGGACCTCGGGGTTCAGGCTCAGCACGTGGATGACGACCTGGACCTCGTTGTAGAAGCCTTCGGGGAACAGCGGACGGATCGGGCGGTCGATCAGGCGCGAGGTCAGCGTCTCGAGCTCGCTCGGACGGCCTTCACGCTTGAAGAAGCTGCCGGGGATCTTGCCGGCGGCGTAGGTCTTCTCGATGTAGTCGACGGTCAGCGGGAAGAAGTCCTGGCCGGCCTTGGCGTCGGACTTGGCGACCACGGTGGCCAGCACGACGGTGTCGTCGACGCTGACGACGACGGCGCCGGTGGACTGGCGGGCGATCTCGCCCGTTTCCATCGTGACCTGGTGCGAGCCCCATTGGAAGCTCTTCGTGACCTTGTTGAACATGCTCATGGGCATTGCCTTTCGGTGTTGGGCCGGCGCGATGCCATTCCAGTGAAACCCTGTTCGAGGCGTCGTTGGAATGACACGGCTGCGTCCGTGCCCGGTTGGAGAAACCTGGGAAGACGGGGCCGCCGCGGCGCGGCGCCCCCGATCCGATTCTTACTTGCGAAGGCCCAGCTTGGCGATCAGCGCGGTGTAGCGATCGGGCGCACGGTCCTTCAGGTAGGCCAGCAGGCGCTTGCGCTGGTTGACCATCTTCAGCAGGCCGCGGCGGCCGTGGTGGTCCTTCAGGTGCTGCTTGAAGTGCGGGGTCAGCTCGTTGATGCGAGCGGTCAGCAGCGCGACCTGGACTTCGGGGGAGCCGGTGTCGTTGGCGCCACGGGCGTTGGCCGCGACGATCTCGGCCTTCTTCGCGATATCGAGGGACATGGGCGTTTCCTCTTGACGAGTGGAGACCGCCCAGGCCGTTGGCGCTGGCTGCGGTTTCCGTGTTGCGGACTTGCGGATCACCAGTGAAACCGACCGGTGCCGTGCGTGGATCCCGCCGGCCGAAACCAGCGGAACACGCGATTATAGACGGATCGCGGCCGCCAGCCGTTCCAGACCCGCATCCAGCCGTGCCGGGTCCTTGGACGCGAAGCACCAGCGCAACCAGCCCTCGCCTTCCGGGCCGAAGGCCGCACCCGGCGCCAGGCCCAGCCCGTGGTCGCGCACCAGTGTCTTGGCGAAGGCCAGCGAGTCGTCGCGGCCCTCGACGCGGAAGAAGGCGTACATGCCGCCCGGCGGCGAAGCCACGGTGACGCCGGGCAGCGCCTGCAGCCCGGCGACCAGCCGGTCGCGGCAGCCGCGCAGGCGCGCGACGAGGCCGGGCACGAACTCGTCGGCGATGCCCAGCGCCGCCAGGCCGCCGCGCTGCACGAAGACCGGGGCGCAGGAGCTGTTGAACTCCAGCAGCTTGCCGATGCCGTCGTGGTGGCCGGCCGGCAGCACCAGCCAGCCCAGCCGCCAGCCGGTCATCAGGAAGCTCTTGCTGAAGCTGTGCACGACGACCAGCCGGTCGTCGTCGCTGGCGATGTCCAGGAAGCTCGGCGCCGCCCGGGCGCCGCCGTCGAAGACCAGGCGCTCGTAGACCTCGTCGGCGACGATCCAGGTGCCGGTCCTGCGGCAGTGCTCCAGGATCGCCTGCTGCTCGGCGCGTGTTAGCGTCCAGCCGGTCGGGTTGTTCGGCGCGTTGACCAGCAGCACGCGGCTGCGCTCGGTGACACGCGCCAGCAGCTCGTCCAGGTCCAGCGCCCAGCGCCCGCCCTGCGGCCGCAGCGGCACGCGGGTGACGGTGGCGCCCAGGATCTCCGGCTGCGCCGTCAGGTTGGGCCAGACCGGCACGACGGCGACGACCTCGTCGCCGGCACCGACCAGCAGCTGCATCGCCAGCATCAGCGCGTTGACGCCCGAGGACGTGACGGCGATGCGGCCGGCGTCGACCGGGCCGTGCAGCGCGCTGGCGTAGGCGGCGATCGCCTCGCGCAGCTCGGGCAGGCCGAGGTTGTGCGAATAGAAGGTCTCGCCGGCTTCGAGCGAGCGTGCCGCGGCCCGCCGCACCGGTTCGGGCGTGACCTCGTCGCTTTCGCCGAACCAGAAGGCGAGCACATCGTCGCGGCCGAGGCCGGCGTTGGCGACTTCGCGGATCTTGGAAGCCGGCAGGGTCTGGATGGTGTCGCGCATCGGGGTCTCGGCGTCAGCGGGGGCGGATCATGCGGCAGGTGCTGGGCTGGGCGACGGCGGCTGCGTCCAGGCGGCGCAGCGTCTTGAAGCCGTAGCCCGAGCCTTCGACGTCGTGCGGCACCTCGCGGGTGCCGGCACGTTCCATCACGCTGACGACCAGCGGCTGCTGCAACTGGTGGTCCTCGGCGCGCATCGTCGCGCGGTGCAGGCCGCCGAGCGTGGCGCCGTCATAGCTCAGGCCTTCGAGCGCGTGCGCCACCGCGGCGGCTTCGGTGCCGCGCGCACGTTCGATCGCCGCGGCCAGCATCTCGACCAGCACCTGCATGCGCGCGTGCACGTAGTCCTCGCGCGGGTCCGGGAAACGTTTGCGGAACGCGGCGTAGAAGGCCTCGGCCGGCGCGCCGCCGACGTTGGGGTGCCACTCGGCCACCGCCAGCACCGAGCCGATGCCGGCGTCGCCCACCGCGGCCGGCGCGCCGAGCGCGTTGCCGTAGAAGGTGTAGAGCTTGGCGTCGCTGCCGACCTCGCGCAGCGCGCGCACCAGCAGCGTCAGGTCGTTGCCCCAGTTGCCGGTCAGCACCGCCTGGGCGCCGCTGGTCTTGATCTTCGTGGCGTAGGGGATGAAGTCCTTCACCCGGCCCATCGGGTGCAGCTCGTCGCCGACGATCTCGATGTCGGGGCGCTTGGCGGCGATCATCTCGCGCGCCTTGCGGTTGACGTGCTGGCCGAAGCTGTAGTCCTGGCCGATCAGGTAGACCTTCTTCACGGCGCGGTCGCCCTGCAGCACGTCGGTCAGTGCCGCCAGCCGCATGTCGGCGTGGGCGTCGAAGCGGAAGTGCCAGAAGCTGCAGCGTTCGTTGGTCAGCGCCGGGTCGACGGCCGAGTAGTTGAGGAAGATCGCGCGCCGGTCGGGCTCGCGCGCGTTGTGCTTGTCCAGCGCGTCGATCAGCGCCGCCGCGGTGGCCGAGCTGTTGCCCTGCAGCACGAAGGCAATGCGCTGGTCCAGCGCCGCGCGCAGCAGCGACAGCGCCTCCTCGGTCGAACCCTTGCTGTCCAGGCGCACCAGCTCCAGCGGCCGCGCGCCGCCGGGCAGGCGCACGCCGCCCCGTGCGTTGACACGTTCGACGGCCCACTGGATGTTGCGTGCGACGGCGTCACCGGCGTTGGCGAAAGCGCCCGAGAGGCCCTCGATCAGCGCGATCTTGATCGGCGCGGCCTGGGGTTGCGCGTGCAGCGGGGCGGCCAGGCCGGCGGCGGCGAGCGCGAGCCAGGCGCGGCGCGTCAGGGAGGAGGGGTTCATCGCGGAGACGTTCGGCTGGCGGCGGGCGCGGCGCGCCCGCCCGGAGACCGTCGCGCGCGGGCGGCGCGCCGGGGCGGAAGCGGGATTCTAGGAGGCCGCTGCCGAGACCTCGTCCAGCGGCCAGCGCGGCCGCACGTCGAAGGCGCCGTCGGTGCTGCCCTGAGCCAGACCGCGCTCCAGCCGCATCGCCGCGGCCATCGCGATCATCGCGCCGTTGTCGGTGCACAGCGCCAGCGGCGGGTAGAAGACACGCGCGCCGAGCTTCTTCGCGCCGGCGTCCAGCGTCTCGCGCAGCCGGCGGTTGGCGCCGACGCCGCCGGCGACGACCAGGCGCTTCGTGCCGCTGGCCTTCAGCGCGCGCAGCGCCTTGGCCGACAGCACGTCGACGATCGCCGCCTGCGTCGACGCCGCCAGATCGGCGCGCGACTGCTCGCAGACGTTAGGGCCCAGCTTGCGCTGCTGCGTCATCACCGCGGTCTTGAGGCCGGCGAACGAGAAGTCGAGGTCGCCGCTGTGCAGCAGCGGCCGCGGCAGCGCGAAAGCCGTGGCGTCGCCGAACTCGGCCAGCCGCGACAGCGCCGGCCCGCCCGGGTAGCCCAGGCCGAGCAGCTTGGCGCTCTTGTCGAAGGCTTCGCCGGCGGCGTCGTCGATCGTCTCGCCGAGCAGCTCGTACGAGCCGACGGCGTCGACGCGCATCAGCTGCGTGTGGCCACCCGACACGAGCAGCGCGACGAAGGGGAACTCGGGCGCCGGGTCGGCGAGGAAAGGCGACAGCAGGTGGCCTTCGAGATGGTGCACGCCGAAGGTCGGCCGGCCGAGCGCGGCGCCGAGCGCGACGGCGACGCCGGCGCCGACCAGCAGCGCGCCGGCCAGCCCCGGGCCGCGCGTGTAGGCGACGAGGTCGACCTCGGCCAGCGTGCGCCCCGATTCGGCGAGCACCTGGCGCGCCAGCGGCAGCACGCGGCGGATGTGGTCACGCGAGGCCAGTTCGGGCACGACGCCGCCGTATTCGGCGTGCATCTCGGCCTGGCTGTGCAGCGCCTCGCCGAGCAGGCGCGGTGCGGCGCCGGGCCGGGTCTCGACCAGCGCGACGCCGGTCTCGTCGCAGGAAGACTCGAATCCGAGAACGATCATGGCGGGCAGTGTCGAGGCGCTGGTGCGCGCCTCCCGAAGTGCTGGCACGGTGCTTGCGAGAGATGAAGCGACACCTCCGTCGGGTGTCTGTCTATCTCCTCAGCAGGGCAACAGGCCCTTTATACCCACCTCTCCGGCTCGCGCCGGGGAGGTTTTTTTCGTTTGGCGGCAAGACCCTGGCACCGACGCGGGGCGCGGTGCTCCGGCTCAGTGCTTCTCGCGCGCGTGGTTGATCGAGTAGCGCGGGATCTCGACCGTCACGTCCTGGTTCGACAGGATGGCCTGGCAGCTCAGCCGCGAGGTCGGCTGCAGCCCCCAGGCGCGGTCGAGCAGGTCTTCCTCGGTCTCGTCGAGTTCGCCCAGCGACGCGAAGCCCTCCTTCACGACGACGTGGCAGGTGGTGCAGGCGCAGCTCATCTCGCAGGCGTGCTCGATCTCGACGCCGTTGTCCAGCAGCGCCTCGCAGATCGAGGTGCCGGCCGGCGCCTCGACGGTCTTGCCCTCGGGGCAGTACTCGGGGTGGGGAAGGATTCGGATGACAGGCATGGTTCAGACGTCCTCGACACGGCGGCCGGACAGCGCCTGCCGGATGCCTTGGTTCATGCGCGCTGCGGCGAAGGCTTCGGTGCCGTCGGCCAGCGCCTTGACGGCAGCTTCGATCGCCGCGGCGTCGCTGCCGGCGGCGATCGCCAGCGTGTCGGCGATCAGCGTGTCGATCGCGGCACGCTCCTCGGGCGACAGCAGCGCGCCGTCGGCGTCGAGCGCGGCACGCGTGGCCAGCACCATGCGCTCGGCCTCGACCTGGGCCTCGCGCAGCGCGCGTGCGGCCATGTCGTCGGCGGCGTGCGTGAAACCTTCCTGCAGCATGCGCGCGATCTGGCCGTCGTCCAGTCCGTAGCTGGGCTTGACGACGACGCTGGCCTCGACGCCCGAGCCCTGCTCGCGCGCCGAGACGCTGAGCAGGCCGTCGGCGTCGACCTGGAAGGTGACGCGGATGCGCGCCGCGCCGGCAGCCATCGGCGGAATGCCACGCAGCTCGAAACGCGCCAGCGAGCGGCACTCGGAGACGAGGTCGCGTTCGCCCTGGACGACGTGGATCGCCATCGCCGTCTGGCCGTCCTTGAAGGTCGTGAAGTCCTGCGCCTTGGCCACCGGGATCGTCGTGTTGCGCTCGACGATGCGCTCGACCAGGCCGCCCATCGTCTCCAGCCCCAGCGACAGCGCGATCACGTCGAGCAGCAGCAGTTCGCCGTCGCCGGCATTGCCGGCCAGCGCGTTGGCCTGCACCGCCGCGCCCAGCGCGACGACCTCGTCGGGGTTCAGGTTGGTCAGCACTTCGCGGCCGAAGAGTTCGCCGACCGCGGTGCGCACCAGCGGCATGCGCGTCGCGCCGCCGACCATCACCACGCCCTGCACCTCCTCGCGCGTGACGCGGGCGTCGCGCAGCACCTTGCGCACCAGCGCCAAGGTGCGCTCGACCAGCGGCCGCGCCAGCGTCTCGAGCTGCCCGCGCGTCAGTTCGACGGCGTGTTCGGCGCCGCCGATGGTGGCGCGCCAGGTGGCGCTCTCGGCGGCGCTCAGCGCCTCCTTGGCGGCACGCGCGGCGACCAGCGCGGCGCGTTTGTCCTGCGGCGACACCGCCGCGACGCCGGCCTGCGCCAGCGCCCAGTCGGCCAGCGCGTGGTCGACGTCGTCACCGCCCAGCGCCGCGTCGCCGCCGGTGGCGACGACCTCGAAGACACCGCGGTTCAGACGCAGCAGCGACAGGTCGAAGGTGCCGCCGCCCAGGTCGTAGACGGCGTACAGGCCTTCGCTCCCCTGGTCCAGGCCGTAGGCGACGGCAGCGGCGGTCGGCTCGCTGATCAGGCGCAGCACGTTCAAGCCGGCGAGTTGCGCCGCAGCCTTGGTCGCCTGGCGCTGGGCGTCGTCGAAATAGGCCGGCACGGTGATGACGGCGCCGAAGATCTCGTCGTCGAACGAGTCCTCGGCACGCTGGCGCAGCGCCGCCAGGATCTCGGCCGAGACCTCGACCGGCGTCTTCTCGCCGTCACGCGTGGCGATGGCCACCATGCCCGGCGTGTCGACGAAGCGGTACGGCAGCTTGCCCGCCGTGCCCTGCAGGTCGGCCAGGCGGCGGCCCATCAGGCGCTTGGCCGAGACGACGGTGTTCTCGGGGTCCTCGGCGGCCGCGGCCAGCGCGTCCCAGCCGATGCGGCGACCGCCGCCGTCCAGGTAACGCACCGCCGACGGCAGCAGCACGCGGCCCTGCTCGTCGGGCAGGCACTCGGGCACGCCGTGGCGCAGCGAGGCGACGAGCGAATGCGTCGTGCCCAGGTCGATGCCGACGGCGATGCGCCGCTGGTGCGGGTCGGGCGTCGCGCCCGGTTCGGATATCTGCAGCAGCGCCATCGGCTCTTCAGCGGGTCGGGTCCAGGGCGTCGAGACGGCGCTCGATGTCCTGGCGGAAACGGTTCACGAACATCAGCGCACGCACGTCGGCGGCAGCCGCGGCGGCATCGTCCTCGGTGTCGAGACGGCGCTCGACGTCGGCCAGCAGCGCCCGTTCGGCGGCGGCGACCTCGGCGTCCAGCGCCTCGACGGCGGCCAGGTCGGCGGCTTCTTCCAGCGCTTCGCGCCACTGCATCTGCTGCATCAGGAACGAGGTCGGCATCGCCGTGTTGCGTTCGGCGTCGACGGCGGCGCCACGCAGCTCGCAGAGGTAGGCGGCGCGCGCCAGCGGGTCCTTCAGGCGCTGGTAGGCCTCGTTGACACGCACCGCCCACTGCATCGCCACGCGCTGCGCGGCGGCGCCCTGGGCGGCAAAGCGGTCGGGGTGCACCTCGCCCTGCAGCCGGCGCCAGGCGGCGTCGAGCGCGGCGCGGTCGACGCCATGGCGGCGCGGCAGGCCCAGCAGCGTGAAATCGTCGTCGTCGAGCTTCATAGCGCCTTGGCGTAGAAGGCCGAGAGGCCGTTGTCGGGGTAGCCGGCGAAAGCACCGCGGCGCACGTAGCCGCAGCGCTCGTAAAGACGAATCGCCTCGTGCTGGTCGACGCCGGTCTCCAGCAGCGCCCAGCGGTAGCTCTCGGTGCGCAGCCGGTCTTCCAGCGAGTTCAGCAGCTTCTCGGCGATGCGCTGGCCGCGTTCGGCCGGCGGCACGAACATGCGCTTGATCTCGCCGTAGGGCTCGCCCGCGGTGGCGGTCTCGCCGGGCATGCGGCGGAACGCGCCGATGCCGACCAGCCGGCCGGCGCGGCGCGCGACCTGGAAATACACGTCCGGCGCCAGCAGCGCCTGCACGTCGAGGATGTGGTTGGCCTCCGGCGGGTACAGCGATGCGAGATAGGCGTCGAGCTGCTCGAGCAGCGCGGCGACCTCGGGCTGGTCGGGGCGTTCGGGGCGGATGGTCAGCATCGCGTGCAAGGCAAAGCGCGGCCACGAGGGCCGCGCCGGACTCGGGGCAACCCGGTATTGTCGGTCAGACGCGGAAGGACTCGCCGCAGCCGCAACGGTCGCGTTCGCGAGGGTTGTGGAACTTGAAGCCCTCGTTGAGGCCTTCGCGCACGAAGTCCAGCTGCGTGCCGTCCAGGTAGGGCAGGCTCTTCGGGTCGACGAGCACCTTGACGCCGTGGTCCTCGAAGACGATGTCCTCGGCGCCCACCTCGTCGGCGTACTCCAGCTTGTAGGCCAGGCCCGAGCAGCCTGTCGTCTTGACGCCCAGGCGCACGCCGACGCCCTTGCCGCGGCGGCCGAGATAACGCGTGACGTGGCGGGCCGCCGCTTCGGTCAGAGTGATCGACATGATCCCCTTACGGCTGCGTCGCCACGGCTTCGCCGTGTTTGGCCTTGTAGTCCTGGACCGCGGCCTTGATCGCGTCCTCGGCGAGGATCGAGCAGTGGATCTTCACCGGCGGCAGCGCCAGTTCCTCGGCGATGTCGGTGTTCTTGATCTCCAGCGCCTGGTCCAGCGTCTTGCCCTTGACCCATTCGGTGACCAGCGAGCTCGACGCGATCGCCGAGCCGCAGCCGTAGGTCTTGAAACGCGCGTCCTCGATCAGCCCGGTGTCCGGGTCGACCTTGATCTGCAGCTTCATCACGTCGCCGCAGGCCGGGGCGCCGACCATGCCGGTGCCCACCGTCTCGTCACCCTTCTCGAAGCCACCCACGTTGCGCGGGTTCTCGTAGTGGTCGACGACCTTGTCGCTGTAGGCCATGTGAGTTCTCCTGGTTCTATCCGTTCAGTGCGCAGACCACTGGATCGTGCTCAGGTCGACGCCGTCCTTGTACATGTCCCAGAGGGGCGACAGCTCGCGCAGCTTGGCGACGCGGTCCTTCAGCGTCGCCACCGCGTAGTCGATCTCCGCTTCGGTCGTGAAGCGGCCGATCGTCATGCGCAGGCTGGAGTGCGCCAGCTCGTCGCTGCGGCCCAGCGCACGCAGCACGTAGCTGGGCTCCAGGCTGGCCGAGGTGCAGGCCGAGCCCGAGGACACCGCGATGCCCTTGATGCCCATGATCAGCGACTCGCCCTCGACGAAGTTGAAGCTGGCGTTGACGTTGTGCGGCACGCGCCGCTCGAGGTCGCCGTTGATGAAGACCTGCTCGATGTCGGCGATGCCGTCGAGCAGGCGCTTCTGCAGCATGCGGATGCGCTCGCTCTCGGTGCCCATCTCGGCCTCGGCGATCGCGAAGGCCTCGCCCATGCCGACGATCTGGTGCGTGGGCAGCGTGCCCGAGCGCATGCCGCGCTCGTGGCCGCCGCCGTGCATCTGCGCTTCCAGCCGCACGCGCGGCTTGCGGCGCACGTACAGCGCGCCGATGCCCTTCGGGCCGTAGCTCTTGTGCGAGGCCAGGCTCATCAGGTCGACCGGCAGCGTGCCGAGGTCGATCGCCACCTTGCCGGTGGCCTGCGCGGCGTCGACGTGGAAGATGATGCCGCGCTCGCGGCAGAGGCGGCCGATCTCCGGGATGTCCTGGATCACGCCGATCTCGTTGTTCACGAACATCACCGACACGAGGATCGTGTCCGGGCGCAGCGCCGCCTTGAAGCGCTCCAGGTCGAGCAGGCCATCCTCCTGGACGTCGAGGTAGGTGACCTCGAAACCCTGGCGCTCCAGCTCGCGCATCGTGTCGAGCACCGCCTTGTGCTCGGTCTTCACCGTGATCAGGTGCTTGCCGCGCGAGGCGTAGAAGTGCGCCGCGCCCTTGATCGCGAGGTTGTTGCTCTCGGTGGCACCCGAGGTCCAGACGATCTCGCGCGGATCGGCCTTGATCAGCGAAGCGACCTGCGCACGCGCCTTCTCGACCGCCTCTTCCGCTTCCCAGCCCCAGGCATGACTGCGAGACGCCGGGTTGCCGAAGTGCTCGCGCAGCCACGGGATCATCACGTCGACGACGCGCGGGTCCACCGGCGTCGTCGCGCCGTAATCCATGTAGATCGGGAAATGCGGGGTCATGTCGCTTACTTGGTGAAGGAACTGCCGAACGCGAAGACCGAGTTCGGCGCGGTGACCTTGATCGGCTTGACGACCGGCTGCGAGGAGATCGCGCGCTTGATCGGCGCTTCCTCGACCGAGACGCCCTTGGCGATCTGCTCGTCGACGAGCTTCTTCAGCGAGATCGAGTCGAGGTACTCGATCATCTTGTTGTTCAGGCTCGCCCAGAGGTCGTGCGTCATGCAGCGGCCGCCGTCGTCGCCGTGGCAGTTTTCCTTGCCGCCGCAGCCGGTGGCGTCGATCGGCTCGTCGACGGCGACGATGATGTCGGCGACGGTGATCTCGTCGGCGCCACGGCCCAGCGAATAACCGCCGCCCGGGCCGCGCGTGCTCTCGACCAGCTCATGGCGGCGCAGCTTGCCGAACAGTTGTTCCAGGTAGGACAGCGAAATCTGCTGCCGCTGGCTGATGGCCGCCAGCGCCACCGGGCCGCTGTGCGAGCGCAGCGCGAGGTCGATCATCGCGGTGACGGCGAAGCGGCCTTTGGTGGTCAGTCTCATGGATGTCTCCTTACGAAGGCGTCGGCGATCGCGGGTTTCCCCGTAGAGCGATCCCGACTAGATTGCTCAAGTATAGCTGAGACCAACCAATTTGGTCAAGCTTGGGGCGGCGCCGTCACGTGGACTGCGCACGCAGCAGGCGGGCGACGATCCCGTCGCACGCATCCTCGACCAGATCGAGAACACGTTCGAAACCCGCTGCCGACCCGTAATACGGGTCCGGCACCTCGCGCACGCCTGCATGCTGCAGTGCGTGCTCCATGAGCAACCCGAGGTCGGCGCGGGCGTCGTCGGGTGCGATCTGCCTCAGCCGGGCCAGGTTGTCCTCGTCCATCGCGAGGATCCAGTCGAAGCGCGAGAAGTCCTCGCGCTCGACCTTCCGGGCCCGCAGCCGGGCGAGATCGTAACCCCGCGCAGCCGCGTGGCGCACGGCGCGTGGATCCGGCGCCTCGCCGGCGTGATAACCGTGGGTGCCGGCCGAGTCGACTCGCAGCCGCTTCGCGAGCCCGGCGGCTTCGAGCTTGGCACGCAGCACGCCCTCGGCAGTCGGCGAACGGCAGATGTTGCCCATGCAGACCAACAAGATGCTGTTCGGCGCCGGGTTCATCGAGCGCCTCCGCGCGCGGCGTCAAGCGGAACCACGTTGACATCGTGGCCGTCGGCGCCGAAGGCCTGCTCGCGCAGCAGCGCGAGCTGGTCGCGCACCCGCGCCGCCTTCTCGAACTCGAGGTTGCGCGCGTGTTCGAGCATCTGCTTCTCCAGCGCCTTGATGCGCTTGCCCAGGTCCTTCTCGGACATCGCCTCGACCTCGGCGGCCGCCTGCGCCGACTGCAACTCGTCCTTGGCGGTCTTGTCGCTGACGACGCCGTCGATCAGGTCGCGGATCCTCTTGTTGACCGTGCGCGGCACGATGCCCATCGCCTCGTTGTGCGCGATCTGCTTGGCGCGCCGACGCTCGGTCTCGTCGATCGCGCGGCGCATCGAGTCGGTGATCTTGTCGGCGTAGAGGATGGCCTTGCCGCGCGCGTTGCGCGCCGCGCGGCCGATGGTCTGGATCAGGCTGCGCTCGGCACGCAAAAAACCTTCCTTGTCGGCGTCGAGGATCGCCACCAGGCTCACCTCGGGCAGGTCCAGGCCTTCGCGCAGCAGGTTGATGCCGACGAGCACGTCGAACAGGCCCAGGCGCAGGTCGCGCAGGATCTCCACGCGCTCGACGGTGTCGATGTCGCTGTGCAGGTAGCGCACCTTGACGCCGTTGTCCGACAGGTAGTCGGTCAGCTGCTCGGCCATGCGCTTGGTCAGCGTCGTGATCAGCACACGCTCGTTGACGTCGACCCGCTCGCGGATCTCCTGCAGCACGTCGTCGACCTGGGTCGAGGCCGGACGCACCTCGACCTCGGGGTCGACGAGGCCGGTCGGACGCACGACCTGCTCGACGACCTGGCCGGAATGCGTCTTCTCGTAGTCGGCCGGCGTCGCGGTGACGAACACCGCCTGGCGCATGCGGCGCTCGAACTCCTCGAAACGCAGCGGGCGGTTGTCCAGCGCGCTGGGCAGGCGGAAGCCGTACTCGACCAGCGTCGTCTTGCGCGCGCGGTCGCCGTTGTACATGCCGCCGAACTGGCCGATCAGCACGTGGCTCTCGTCGAGGAACATGATCGCGTCGCGCGGCAGGTAGTCGACCAGCGTCGACGGCGGCTCGCCCGGTGCGGCGCCCGACAGGTGGCGGGTGTAGTTCTCGATGCCCTTGCAGTGGCCGACCTCCTGCAGCATCTCGACGTCGAAGCGCGTGCGCTGCTCGACACGCTGGGCCTCGACGAGCTTGCCGTTCTTGACGAAGAAGTCGACACGCTCGCGCAGCTCGGCCTTGATGCCGTCGACGGCGCGCAGCACCTGCTCGCGCGGCGTCACATAGTGACTGGACGGGTAGATGACGAAACGCGGCACCTTCTGGCGCACGCGGCCGGTCAGCGGGTCCAGCAGCGCCAGCGACTCGATCTCGTCGTCGAAGAGCTCGATGCGCAGCGCCAACTCGCTGTGTTCGGCCGGGAAGACGTCGATCGTGTCGCCGCGCACGCGGAAGCTGCCGCGGCCGAAGTCGATCTCGTTGCGCGTGTACTGCATGGCCACCAGCCGGGCGATGACGTCGCGCTGGCCCATCTTGTCGCCGACACGCACGATGAGCCGCATCTGCGTGTAGTCCTCGGGCTTGCCGATGCCGTAGATCGCGCTGACGGTGGCGACGATGACGACGTCGCGGCGCTCGAGGATGCTCTTCGTCGCCGACAGCCGCATCTGCTCGATGTGCTCGTTGATCGCGCTGTCCTTCTCGATGAACAGGTCGCGCTGCGGCACGTAGGCCTCGGGCTGGTAATAGTCGTAGTAGCTGACGAAGTACTCGACGGCGTTCTTCGGGAAGAACTCGCGGAACTCGCTGTACAGCTGCGCGGCCAGCGTCTTGTTCGGCGCGAAGACGATCGCCGGCCGGCCCAGCCGGGCGATGACGTTGGCCATCGTGAAGGTCTTGCCCGAGCCGGTGACGCCCAGCAGCGTCTGGTAGCTCAGGCCGTCGTGCACGCCTTCGACGAGCTGGTTGATCGCGGTCGGCTGGTCACCGGCCGGCGGATACGGCTGGAAGAGCTGGAACGGGGAATCGGCAAACGTGACGAACTCGCCCCGGGCGGGCTCCGTCGCGACGTCGGTGGCTTCGGTCATCGGGAACAACCTGGTGGCGGACATCTAGAATTCGAGGGCAACCGCAGAGGGTAACGCAGCCGCGAACTGTCTGCCGGCCGCCCCGTCCGCCCCGCCACTCCTCAGGAATCCGCCATGTCCGCCTCCGTGTTCGCCGCCGTCCAGATGGCCCCGCGCGACCCGATCCTCGGTCTCAACGAACAGTTCGCCGCCGACCCGAACCCGGCCAAGGTGAACCTGGGCGTGGGCGTCTACTTCGACGACAACGGCAAGCTGCCGGTGCTGGCCTGCGTGGCCGCCGCCGAGAAGCAGCTGCTCGAAGCCACCAAGCCGAAGGGCTACCTGCCGATCGACGGCATCGCCGCCTACGACAAGGCCGTGCAGGGCCTGGTGTTCGGCGAAGGCAGCGAGGTGCTGCAGGCCGGCCGCGTGGCCACCGTGCAGGCGCTGGGCGGCACCGGCGGCCTGAAGGTCGGCGCCGACCTGCTGAAGAAGCTGAACCCCGCCGCCCGCGTGCTGATCAGCGACCCGAGCTGGGAAAACCACCGCGCGCTGTTCAGCAACGCCGGCTTCGAGGTCTCGACCTACCCGTACTACGACGCCGCGACGCGCGGCATCCGCTTCGACGCGATGCTCGCGGCGCTGAAGGCCGCCGCGCCCGGCACCATCGTCGTGCTGCACGCCTGCTGCCACAACCCGACCGGCTGCGACCTGACGCCGGCGCAGTGGACCGAAGTCGTCGCCGCCTGCCAGGCCGCCGGCCTGGTGCCCTTCCTCGACATGGCCTACCAGGGCTTCGGCGAAGGCATCGCCGAGGACGGCGCGGTCATCGGCCAGTTCGTCGCCAGCGGCCTGCAGTTCCTCGTCTCGACCTCGTTCTCCAAGAGCTTCTCGCTCTACGGCGAACGTGTCGGCGCGCTCAGCGTCGTCTGCGCCGACCGCGACGAGACCACGCGCGTGCTGTCGCAGCTGAAGATCGTCATCCGCACCAACTACTCCAACCCGCCGACCTTCGGCGCCCAGCTCGTGGCCACCGTGCTGACGACGCCGGCGCTGCGTGCGCAGTGGGAGGAAGAGCTGGCCGGAATGCGCCTGCGCATCCGCGCGATGCGCGCCGCGCTGGTCGAGAAGCTGGCCGCCGCCGGCGTGGCGGGTGACCTGTCCTACATCACGCGCCAGAAGGGCATGTTCAGCTACTCCGGCCTGTCGGCCGAGCAGATGCAGCGCCTGCGCAGCGAATTCGGCGTCTACGGCGTCGATTCGGGCCGCATCTGCGTCGCCGCGCTGAACAGCAAGAACATCGACGCCGTCGCCACGGCGATCGCCAAGGTCGCCTGACGCCCCTCCGGCCGGTGACAACCGGCCGGAACCCAAGCGTTTTCCGCGTTTCCCCCTGCCGTCCGGCGCGGCAGGATGCTCGTTGACCGACTACTATTGCTGCACTGCACAATGCAGGCCGCGAGGACGGAGACGAGCATGCTGTATCACCTGTACGAGACGCAGCGCGCGCTGATGGCGCCGTTCGCGGAGTTCGCGGCCGCCACCGCCAAGCTCTACGACCACCCGCTGTCGCCGTTCGCGCACACGCCGATGGCGCAGCGCGTGTCCGCCGGTTTCGACCTGCTGCACCGGCTGGCCAAGGAATACGAGAAGCCCGAGTTCGGCATCACCTCGGCCACCGTCGACGGCGTCGCCGTCGCGGTGCAGGAGCAGGTGGCGCTGGCCAGGCCCTTCTGCCGGCTGCTGCGCTTCAAGCGTTTCAGCGACGACCCGCACGCGCTGGCGCGCATGAAGACGCAGCCGACGGTGCTCGTCGTGGCGCCGCTGTCGGGCCACCACTCGACGCTGCTGCGCGACACCGTCACCAGCCTGCTGCACGACCACAAGGTGTTCATCACCGACTGGACCGACGCGCGCATGGTGCCGGCCGACGAAGGCCCGTTCCATCTCGCCGACTACGTCGCCTACGTGCAGGACTTCATCCGCCTGATCGGCCCGAACGTGCACGTCATCTCGGTCTGCCAGCCGACCGTGCCGGTGCTGGCCGCGGTGTCGCTGCTGGCCAGCGGCGGCGAGGCGACGCCGCGCACGATGACGATGATGGGCGGCCCGATCGACGCCCGCCGCAGCCCGACCGCGGTGAACAACCTGGCGATGAACAAGAGCCACGCCTGGTTCGAGGCCAACGTCATCTACCGCGTGCCGAGCAACTACCCGGGCGCCGGACGCGCCGTCTACCCCGGCTTCCTGCAGCACTCGGGCTTCGTCGCGATGAACCCCGACCGCCACGTCAGCAGCCACTACGACTACTTCCTCGACCTCGTGCGCGGCGACGAGGACAGCGCCGACGCCCACCGCAAGTTCTACGACGAGTACAACGCCGTGCTCGACATGCCGGCCGAGTACTACCTCGACACGATCAAGACCGTGTTCCAGGACTTCGCGCTGGTCAACGGCACCTGGGACGTGCACGGGCAGCGGGTGAGGCCGCAGGACATCACGACGACGGCGCTGCTGACCGTCGAAGGCCAGCTCGACGACATCTCCGGCGCCGGCCAGACGCGTGCCGCGCACGACCTGTGCTCGGGCATCCCGCGCACGCGCCAGTTCCACTACGACGTCGAAGGCGCCGGCCACTACGGCATCTTCTCGGGCCGACGCTGGCGCGAGAAGGTCTACCCGGAGGTGCGCGGTTTCATCGCCCGCTTCGACAAGCCGGCACCGCGCGCGGCCGCCCGATAATCGGGCGGTGACCGCCGCCCTCGCCGACCGACTCGACGCCGCCCTGCCGCAGACGCAGTGCACGCGCTGCGGCTACGCCGACTGCCGCACGTACGCCGAGGCGCTGGCCGCCGGCAGCGCCACCCTCGACCGCTGCCCGCCTGGCGGCGCCGAAGGTGTCGCGCGGCTGGCCGCGCTGCTGGGCGTCGAAGCCCGCCCGCTCGACCCGGCGCACGGCGCCGAAGGCCCGCGCGGCCTGGCCGTCGTCGACGAGAGCTGGTGCATCGGCTGCACGCTGTGCCTCAAGGCCTGCCCTGTGGACTGCATCGTCGGTGCGAACAAGCGCATGCACACCGTCATCGACGCACTGTGCACCGGCTGCGGTCTGTGCCTGCCCGCCTGCCCGGTCGACTGCATCACGATGGTCGAAGCCACGCCCGGCGCCAGCGGCTGGGCCGCCTGGAGCGCCGCCCAGGCCGACGAGGCCCGCGCCCGCTACAACGCCCGGCGCACGCGGCTGGAACGTGAGAAGCGCGAGAACGACGAGCGCCTGGCCGCCAAGGCCGCGGCCAAACTCGCCGACCTGCCGAACCAGACCCGGCTCACCGACCCGGCGGCGATCGACCGCAAACGTGCCGTCATCGAAGCCGCGCTGGCGCGTGCACGCGCCCGGCGCCAGGAAGCCTGATGCACGACGACGCGATCGAGCCCTTCTTCGCGACGCTGGCCGCGGCCAACCCGTCGCCGCAGACCGAGCTCGAGTTCACCAGCGTCTTCGAGCTGCTGTGCGCGGTGCTGCTGTCGGCGCAAGCCACCGACGTCGGCGTCAACAAGGCGACGAAGCGCCTGTTCGCGCGGGCGCCGACACCGCAGCGTTTGCTGGATCTGGGGCTGGACCAGGTCACCGAGTCGATCCGAACGATCGGCCTGTTCCGCACCAAGGCGAAGAACCTGATCCAGACCTGCCGCATCCTCGTCGAGCAGCACGGCGGCGAGGTGCCGCGCTCGCGCGAGGCGCTGGAGGCGCTGCCGGGCGTCGGCCGCAAGACGGCGAACGTCGTGCTCAACGTCGCCTTCGGCGAGCCGACGATGGCCGTGGACACGCACATCTTCCGCGTCGCCAACCGCACCGGGCTGGCGCCGGGCAAGACCCCGCTGGCCGTCGAGCTGAAGCTGCTGGAACGCGTGCCGCCGAAGTACGCCGTCGACGCGCACCACTGGCTGATCCTGCACGGCCGCTACGTCTGCCAGGCGCGGCGGCCGCAGTGCGAACGCTGCGCGGTGCACCGCTGGTGCGACAGCGCTGCTTCTACAATGCCCGCGGAGGGATAGGCGTCGAAGATGGGCAACCTGCAGGATCTGAGCGAGCGCGTCGACCGTCTCGTGTTGCGGCACGAGGAACTCAAGCGCTCCAACGCGCTGCTCGAGGCCCGGCTGGCCGCGGTGACCGCCGAGCGCGACAGCCTCGTGTCGCGGCTGGCCGCGGCACGCGCGCGCATCGACGCGCTGATCGAGCGCCTGCCGGCCACGCCGCCGGCGGCACCTGCAGCGCCGGCGCCCGGAGAAGGCGCATGAAGCAGGTCGAAGTCACGATCCTCGGCCAGGGTTACATCCTCGGCTGTCCCGAAGGCGGCGAGGCGCTGCTCGCCGCCGCCGTCGCCGCGGTCGACCGCGAGATGAGCGCGATCCGCGACGCCGGCAAGGTCAAGGCGCGCGAACGCATCGCCGTGCTCGCGGCCCTCAACCTGGCCTACCAGATCGCCGAACGCGGCAACGCAGCGGCGCCCGCCCCGGCTCCGGCACCCGCGCCGCAACCGGAAGCCGCCACGGCGACGTCCGCGGCCGACACCGAGGCGATCGACGCCCTGGTGCGCCGCCTCGACGCGGCACTGGGTGAAGACGGGCATCTTCTGTAGCCCTTTTCGCCTTCGGGCCGCGAGTCGGCCGACTAGAATGGCAGCGTCCGTCGCGCGTGCGCGGGTCTAGATTTCCTCGATCCGATGGTCTTTGACCATGGGCTTGGAACATCGCCTCGCTGGTGTGAACGTCTCGCGTCAGATGAGCCCGAAGCTTGGCTGACCTCGCCCACCTGAACGTTCCCCATGGGTTCTTCAGGAATGCGACCCCCGAGCGCGCGGCGGACACCCTTCCCGATTTTCCCGATCTCCCCGCGACGGTCCCTCGCATGGCGCGCCACTGGCTGATGAAGAGCGAGCCCGACGAGGTCTCGATCGACGACCTCGCCGCCGCGCCCGGCCGGCATCTGCCCTGGACCGGCGTGCGCAACTACCAGGCGCGCAACTTCATGCGCGACGCGATGCGCCCGGGCGACGACGTGCTCTTCTATCACTCGTCCTGCGCCGAACCGGGCATCGCCGGACTGGCGCGCGTGAGCGGCCCCGCGGTGCCCGACGAGACCCAGTTCGACCCGGCGAGCCCGTATCACGACCCGAAAAGCACGCGCGACCAACCGCGCTGGCTGCAGGTCGAGGTCGAACTGGTGCGCAAGACGCGGCTCTTGAGCCTGCGCGAGATGCGCCAGGCGCCCGAACTGGCGACGATGCGCGTGCTGCAGCCGGGCAACCGGCTGTCGATCACCGAGGTCGACGACGCCGAATGGGCCGCCGTGCTGGCCCGGCTCGAACGCTGACGCCGGCGTGGACTTCGGCGTCCTGCTCGTCGCCGAGCTGATCGCGCTCGGCATCGCCACCGGCTTCGTCGCCGGGCTGCTGGGTGTCGGCGGTGGCATGACGATGGTGCCCTTCCTGACCGCCATCCTGTCGCACCGCGGCGTCGAGGCTGGCCTGGCGGTGAAGATGGCGATCGCGACCTCGATGGCGACCATCGTCTTCACCTCGCTGTCGAGCATGCGCGCCCACCACCGCCACGGCGCGGTGCGCTGGGACTACGTGCGCGGCATCGCGCCGGGCATCGTGCTCGGCGGCCTGGTCTCGGGCGCCGGCGTCTTCGCGCTGGCCAAGGGCCGCGGGCTGGCGCTGTTCTTCGCCGTCTTCATCGGTTTCTCGGCGCTGCAGATGCTGCGCGGCAAGCAGCCGCGGCCGACGCGCACGATGCCCGGCGCGGCGGGTCAGGCAGCGGTCGGCTCGGGCATCGGGCTGGTGTCCGGGCTGCTGGGCGCCGGCGGCGGCTTTCTGTCGGTGCCGTTCATGAGCTGGTGCAACGTGCCGCTGCGCCAGGCGATCGCGACCAGCGCCGCGCTCGGTTTCCCGATCGCGCTGGCCAACGTCGCCGGCTACCTGATCGCCGGGCGCGACCTGCCGCCGGCGCTGCCCGGCGCCTTCGGCTACCTGTATCTGCCGGCGCTGGCGATCGTCTCGGTGGCCAGCGTGACGCTGGCGCCGCTGGGCGCACGCGCGGCGCAGCGCATGGACCAGCGCCGGCTGCGGCGCATCTTCGCGCTGATGCTGTTCGCGCTCGCGGCGTACATGGCCACGCGGGCCTTCGCCTGAGGCCGCGCGCTCAGCGCGGCTCGAACGGGATCGCCGCCAGCGTGACGTGGTTGCCGCCGCGGCGGCGCGCCTCGGCGATGGCGGTCTCGCAGGCCGACAGCAGCTCGTCGCGGCTGTGCGCGGTGTGCGGGAAGCTGGCCACCCCCATCGACACGGTGAAGGACATCTCGCGGCCGTCGAGCACGACGATCTGCGCCGCGCACTGGCGGCGGATGCCTTCCATGCGCGAGTGCGCGGTCGCCAGGCCGACGCCCGACAGCAGCACCGCGAAGCGCCGGTCGTCGAGCCGGCAGGAGGCGTCCATCGCCCGCGTGCCGCTGCGCAGCAGCCGGCCCAGGGCCTCGAGGATGCGCTTGTGCGCGGCCTCGCCGAGCGCACGCACCGGGTCGGACAGCGGATCGAGCTCGATGAAGACGATCGAGAACTCGCGGTGCTCGCGCGTGGACAGGTCGACCTCGCGGCGCAGCTGGTCCTCGAAATGGGCGCGGGTGTACAGGCCCGAGGCCGGGTCGCGCAGCGCCTGGTCGGCGAGCTCGCGGCGCAGCGACTCGTTGGCCTTCTGCAGCTGCTCGATCTGCGCCAGCGCGGTGGCCAGCTGCGCCTGCTGCTGATGCAGCGGCGCCAGGTCGATCCACAGGCTGGCGATGCGCCGCTGGCCGTCGCGCTCGTCGACGACACGCAGCACCGAGAAGTCGTGGCGGCGGCCGTCGCGCTCGATGCGGTGCTCGCTGCTGAACGGCGCGCCATGCATCAGGGCCGACTGGTCGGCGGCACGCAAGGCGCCGACGACCGGCGCGTCGAACAGTTCGGCGTCGGTGTGGCCGATCACCGCCTGGGCTTCGCGACCGAGGAAGCGCAGCAGCGCGTCGTTGGCGTACTCGTATCGGCCGCTCGCCGCATCCTTGATGCCGGCCAGCGCACCCTCACGCTGCATCCAGGCGTCCAGCAGCAAGGCCAGCGCCGCGGGCACGCGGGCGTCGGCAAGGCCGGCATCGATCACATCGGACATGGGCAAATGGAGGTTGGACGGTGATTGCAGGTCGCAGACACAAAAAGCGCGCGACAAGCAAAGCACCAATTCTGGCGCAAGCGGACCCCTAGCTTGAGCGTCGGCCCCCCCGGACAGGGCAGTCAGGCCGACACCCCCTGGCACCGGAGCGAGGTGCCCCCGTGTCGGGCCGGATTGCCGCGGCGTTCCGGCGGGTCCCCAATCCGCTCGATGACGCCCGGGTTCCGCGCCGAAATCGGTCCGGAACTTGCGAAACCGACTTAGGGAGACACCAGACCATGGGCATCGCGGGCTATCTGAAGGAGATCGGACGTGGCGCTGCCGGCGCGCGTTCGCTGTCGGCCGACGCCGCCGAGGCGCTGATGGGCGCGGTGCTGGACGGCGAGGCGTCCGACCTGGAGATCGGCGCCTTCGCGCTGGCGATGCGCATGAAGGGCGAGACGCTCGACGAGCTGGTCGGCTTCCTGGCGGCGGCCCAGGCCCGGCTGACGAGCTTCCACGCCGACGGGCCGGTCGTCGTGATCCCCAGCTACAACGGCGCCAGGCGCCTGCCCAACCTGACGCCGCTGCTGGCGATGACGCTGGCCCAGGAAGGCGCGCGCGTGCTCGTGCATGGCGTCGGCCACGATCCGGCGCGCGTGACGACGGCGACGATCTTCCACGACCTGGGCATGCCGGTCGCCCAGGACGAGGGCGACGTGCACGCCTTCTGGGCGCGGCACGAGCCCGCCTACGTCGCCACGGCGACGCTGAGCCCGGCGCTGCAGCGCCTGCTGGACGTGCGCTGGAGCGTCGGCCTGCGCAACAGCGGCCACACGATCGCCAAGATGCTCAACCCCTGCACCGGCGCGCGCGTGCTGCGCCTGGCGAGTTTCACGCACCCCGAGTTCGGGGCGCTGCTGGGCGCCTGGGCACAGCGCGAGCGTGTCGACGTGATGCTGCTGCGCGGCACCGAAGGCGAGGCGGCAGCCGACCCGCGCCGGCAGCCGCGCATGGAGACCTGGATCGGCGGCCAGCTGCGCAGCGAATGGTCGCTGCCGGCGCACGAGGGCGTGGTGACCGAGCTGCCGGTGCTGCCGCGCGAGATCGACGCCGCGACCACCGCGCTGTACATCCAGTCGGTGCTCAGCGGCGAGAAGCCGGCCCCGGCGCCGCTGGCCCGGCAGGTGGCCTGCATCCTCGGCGCGCTCGACGAGCTGCAGGAGCCGCGCCTCGCGCGCGAGGCCGCCGGCGCTTGAGGCCCGCGTCATCACCAGCTTGGCAAGCGCCGCCAGAACAGGCTAGAATCGCGCGCTTTGCTGGCAAACACCTAGCGTGTCGATCTCGGTTCGCCTGGGTCAGCCCAGAACCGCCGAGACACCGAGCGCACACACCACACGGGATCCCTGCTTACATGACCACCATCCGCGTCAAAGAGAACGAGCCGTTCGACGTTGCCCTGCGCCGCTTCAAGCGCACCATCGAAAAGATCGGTCTGCTGACCGAACTGCGCGCGCGCGAGTTCTACGAGAAGCCCACGGCCGAGCGCAAGCGCAAGAAGGCCGCCGCGGTGAAGCGTCATTTCAAGCGCGTGCGCAGCATGCAGCTGCCGAAGAAGCTCTACTAAGAGCTTCGGCCGCGCGCCACAACGAACAGCCCGCGCGGGACGCCGCAGCGGGCTTTTCCTTTTTGTCCGACGAAAGAAGACGATGAGCCTGAAGGAACGGATCAGCGAAGACATGAAGGCCGCGATGCGGGCCAAGGACAGCGAACGCCTGTCGACGATCCGCATGCTGCAGGCGGCGATCAAGCAGCGCGAGGTCGACGAGCGCGTGGTGCTGGACGATGCTGCCGTCATCGCCATCGTCGACAAGCTGATCAAGCAGCGCAAGGACTCGGTCGTCGCCTTCGAGCAGGGCGGCCGGCCGGACCTCGTGGCCAAGGAGAGCGCCGAGATCACGGTGCTCGAGGCCTACGTGCCGCAGCGCCTGTCGGCCGAGCAGATCGGCGCCGAGATCGCGGCGCTGGTGGCCGAGCTCGGCGCCGCCGGCCCCGGCGACATGGGCCGCGTGATGGCCGCTGCCAAGACCCGTCTCGCGGGGAAGGCGGAAATGGCGCTGGTGTCCGCCGCGGTCAAGCAGGCTCTGGCAAAGTAGGGGCATGAACGCCCCAGCCCTGCGCGCGATCGCCCCAGACGTCTACGTCGCTCCCCAACTCCCCCCGGAAGCGATGGCCGAGGCGGCCCGCGCCGGGTTCCGCAGCGTCATCAACAACCGGCCCGACCACGAGCACGGGCCCGGTCAACCCACCAGCGCGGAGATCGAGACCGCGGCCCGCGCGGCGGGGTTGGAGTACCGGCACCTGCCGGTCGCCGGCGGCTACCAGTCGCCCGAAGAGATCGCGGCCTGCGCCGCGCTGCTGCGCGAACTGCCGCGGCCGCTGCTGATGTTCTGCCGCTCCGGCAGCCGCTCGGCAAGGCTGTACCAGCTGGCCACGGCCGGCTGAGCGCGGCCGCACCCGGCCGCACCCGCCACCGGCATCCCCGGGCGTCCGCCTCGCCGGACGCGAGCGGCGGCGAGCGCCCGCCACTGGAGACAACGTGTCCGCCCTACTCCGCCTCTCAAGGCTCATCGACGCGATCAACGAGTTCGTCGGCCGCCACCTCGCCTGGCTCGTGCTGGTGATGGTGCTGATCAGCGCCACCAACGCCGTCGCGCGCAAGGCCTTCGCCGTCAGCTCGAACGCCTTCCTCGAGATCCAGTGGTACCTGTTCGCCGCGGTGTTCCTGCTTGCCGCGGGCTACACGATGCTGCGCCAGGAGCACGTGCGCATCGACGTCGTGCTCGGCCGCTTCCAGCGCCGCACGCAGGTCGTGGTCGAGGCGGTCTGCATCGTGCTGTTCCTGATGCCCTTCGGCCTGCTCGTCATCGACCTGGTGCTGCCGCTGGTCATCAAGGCCTACGAGACCGGCGAGATGTCGTCCAACGCCGGCGGCCTGATCCGCTGGCCGGTCTACGCGCTGGTGCCTGCCGGCTTCACGCTGCTGCTGCTGCAGGGCGTGTCCGAGTTCATCAAGCGCATCGCCTTCCTGCGCGGGCTGGCCGATGACCCGGGCCGGCGCGGCAAGAGCCGCAGCGACGAGGAGGAACTGGCCGCCTTCCTGCGCCAGCAGGCCGATGGAGCGAAGAAGTGATCGAGTTCCTCTCGGCCAACATGGCCCCGATCATGTTCGCGGGCCTGGTGCTGTTCCTGCTGGCAGGCTACTCGGTCGCGTTCTCGCTGGCTGCCTGCGGGCTGGCCTTCGGCTTCATCGGCATCGAGCTCGGCCTGCTGCCGTCGTCGCTGATGCAGGCGCTGCCGCTGCGCATATTCGGCATCCTGCAAAACGACACGCTGCTGGCGGTGCCGTTCTTCACCTTCATGGGGCTGATCCTCGAGCGCTCGGGCATGGCCGAGGACCTGCTCGACACCATCGGCCAGCTGTTCGGGCCGATCCGCGGCGGCCTGGCCTTCGCGGTGATCCTCGTCGGCGCGATGCTCGCGGCGACCACCGGCGTCGTCGCCGCGTCGGTGATCTCGATGGGGCTGATCTCGCTGCCGATCATGCTGCGCTACGGCTACGACCGGCGCGTGGCCAGCGGCGTCATCGCCGCGTCGGGCACGCTGGCGCAGATCATCCCGCCGTCGCTGGTGCTGATCATCATGGCCGACCAGCTCGGCCGCAGCGTCGGCGACATGTACAAGGGCGCCTTCATCCCCGGCTTCCTGCTCACCGGGCTGTACGTGCTCTACGTCGTCGGCATCGCCTTCCTGCGGCCGGCCGCCGTGCCGGCGCTGCCGCCCGAGGCGCGCACGATCCGCGAGGACGACGGCCGCTCCGGGCTGCGCTCGCTGGGCGTGCTGGCGCTGGTCTCGCTGGCCGCGGCGCTGGCCTTCGCCCACACCCGCCCCGACAGCATGCCGACCGACGAGCTGATCGTGCTGTCGATGTCGGTCGGCGTCGGCACCGCCTTCGTGCTGGCGGTGCTCAACCGCGTCGTGCGCGCGCGGCTGCTGTCGCAGATGGCCGAGCGCGTGACCTTCGTGCTGATCCCGCCGCTGGCGCTGATCTTCCTGGTGCTGGGCACGATCTTCCTGGGCATCGCCACGCCGACCGAAGGCGGCGCGATGGGCGCCGTCGGCGCGCTGGCGATGGCGGTGGTGCGCCGGCGGCTGTCGCTGCCGCTGCTGCGCCAGGCGATGGACACGACGATGAAGCTCTCGTGCTTCGTCATGTTCATCCTGATCGGCTCGACGGTCTTCAGCCTGACCTTCCAGGGCGTCGAGGGCCCGCACTGGGTGGAGAAGCTGCTCACCGGCCTGCCGGGCGGCCAGACCGGCTTCCTGATCGCGGTGAACGTGCTGATCTTCGTGCTCGCGTTCTTCCTCGACTACTTCGAGCTCGCGTTCATCGTCGTGCCGCTGCTGGCGCCGGTGGCCGACAAGCTGGGCATCGACCTCGTCTGGCTGGGCGTGCTGCTGGCGCTGAACATGCAGACCTCGTTCATGCACCCGCCGTTCGGTTTCGCGCTGTTCTACCTGCGCAGCGTGGCGCCGGCCGAGGACTACGTCGACCGGCCGACCGGCCGGCGCATCGGCCGCGTGACCACGGGCCAGATCTACCGCGGCGCGATCCCGTTCGTGATCATCCAGATCATCATGGTGGCGCTGGTCATCGCCTTCCCGAACCTGGTCTCCGGCGGGCTGGACAAGAAGGCCGCGCTGGACACCAGCGGCGTCGTCATCGAGGCCCAGCCGCCGGCCGAGGACCGCGACCAGAGCACCGAGAACCTGGACGAGCTGTTCGGCGCACCGCCGGCCAGCGCGCCGGGGCAACAAGAATGAAAGGGGTCAGGTCCCACAGTGAAAAGGGGTCAGGTCCCACGGGACCTGACCCCTTGCATCCTGGCCGCCGGAGCGTGGGCGCGACGCCCTGCCCCGGCCTCGCGCGTCAGACCTTCTGCGACTGCATGTAGCTGTCGAAGCCGGCCTCGGCGAAGCGGTACCAGAGGTTCTGCTCGCTGCGGAACTTGGAGAAGTCGGTGTAGACCTTCTTCCAGGCCGGGTTCTTGGCCGAGATCTCGGCGTACAGCGCCATCGCCTGCTTGAAGGCCTCGTCCATCGTGTCCTTCGGGAAGCGGAACAGCTTGGTGCCGCCGGCCACCAGCTGGCGCAGCGCGTTCGGGTTGCGCGCGTCGTACCGGGCCTGCATGTCGACGTGGGCCTCGGAGGCCGCCGCCTGGATCATCGCCTTGTACTCGGCCGGCAGGCCGCCGAAGGCCTTGGTGTTGATGAAGAAGTCCAGCTGCGGGCCGCCTTCCCACCAGGCCGGGTAGGCGTAGTGCGGCGCGACCTTGTTGAAGCCCAGCTTCAGGTCGTCGTAGGGGCCGACCCACTCGGCGGCGTCGATCGTGCCCTTCTCCAGCGCCTGGTAGATCTCGGCGCCGGGCAGCGCCTGCACGACGACGCCCAGGCGCTCCATCACCTGGCCGGTGACGCCCACGGTGCGCAGGCGCAGGCCCTTCAGGTCGGCCAGCTTGGTGATCGGCTTGCGGAACCAGCCGCCCATCTGGGCGCCGGTGTTGCCGCCGGGGAAGCTGATGATGTTGTAGTTGGCGTAGAACTCGCGCATCAGCGTCAGGCCGTTGCCCTGGTACATCCAGGCGGTCATCTGGCGCGAGTTCAGGCCGAACGGGATCGCCGTGCCGAGCGCGAAGGTGATGTCCTTGCCGACGAAGTAGTACGGCGCCGTGTGCGCCATCTCGACGGTGCCGTTCTGCACGCCGTCGACGACGCCGAACGCGGGCATCAGCTCGCCGCCGGCATGCACCGAGATCTGGAACTTGCCGCCCGACATCTCGCCGACGCGCTTGGCGAACAGTTCGGCGGCACCGAAGATGGTGTCGAGCGACTTCGGGAAGCTCGACGCCAGGCGCCAGCGGATCGTGCTCTGCGCGTGAACGATGGCCGGCGCGGTGCCGGCGGCGAGCACGCCGGCCAGGCCGGCGCCTCGGACGAAGGAACGACGTTCCATGAAAGTGTCTCCTGATCCCGACAGCGGTGAGAGGTTCGGGTGCGCAGGATTCTAGGCAGCACCCCCCTGGGTCTCCGAGGGGTTTTCCCGTTCGGCAGCGCGCGCCGTGCGGCGGCGCAACAGCGTCAGGCGCCGGCCAGCTTCATGCGGTCCAGCAGCACCGAGCCGACCGACTTGCTGCCCTGCTCGTAGACGTCCGAGCCGATGGCGACGATGCCGGCGAGCATCTCGCGCAGGTTGCCGGCGATCGTCACCTCGTGCACCGGGAAGGCGATGCGGCCGTCCTCGACCCAGAAGCCGGCAGCGCCGCGCGAGTAGTCGCCGGTGACGTAGTTGACGCCCTGGCCCATCAGCTCGGTGACGAACAGGCCGCGGCCCAGGCGGCGCAGCATCGTGTCGAGGTCGTCGCCGGGCTGCGTCAGCCGGCTGCTCATCGCCAGGTTGTGCGAGCCGCCGGCGTTGCCGGTGGTGCGCAGGCCCAGCTTGCGCGCCGAGTAGCTCGACAGGAAGTAACCCTGCACGACGCCGGCGTCGACGACGCGGCGGCCGGTGGTGCGCACGCCTTCGTCGTCGAAGGGCGCGCTGCCCTTGCCCTTGGCGGCGTGCGGGTCCTCGACGATGTCGACGTGCGCCGGCAGCACCTTCTCGCCCAGGCAGCCGTGCAGGAAGCTGGCCTTGCGGTACAGCGCGCCGCCCGAGGTGGCCTGCACGTAGGCCCCCAGCAGGCCGGCGGCGACCGCCGACTCGAACAGCACCGGCACCTCGGCGGTGGCGACGCGGCGCGACTTCAGCCGCGACAGCGCGCGTTCGGCGGCGTAGCGGCCGACGGCCTCGGGCGAGGCCAGCTCGGCGGCGTTGCGCATCGAGCTGTACCAGGCGTCGCGCTGCATGTCGTGGCGACGGCCCGGCAGCGAGGCGATCGGCGCCACCGACAGGTAGTGGCGCGAACTCGCGTAGCCGCCGCGGAAGCCGCGCGTGTTGCCGGCCCAGAAGTGCGACTGCTGCGCCGAGACGCCGGCGCCCTCGGAGTTGGTGATGCGGCGGTCGACGGCGAAGGCCGCGGCCTCGCAGCGCCGCGCCAGCTCGGCGGCGCCGGCAGCGTCGATGTCCCAGGGGTGGAACAGGTCGAGGTCGCGCGCGGCCTCGTCGGCGGTGGCCAGATCCTGCTCGTCGGGCAGGCCGGCGACCGGGTCCTCGGCGGTGAAGCGGGCGATGTCGTAAGCCGCCTGCACGGTGCGCGAGATCGCCGCGGGCGAGAAGTCGGAGGTGCTGGCGTTGCCGCGGCGGTGGCCGAGGTAGACGCTGACGCCCAGCGACTTGTCCTGGTTGCGCTCGACGTTCTCGAGCTCGCCCATGCGCACCGACACCGACAGGCCCACGCCTTCGGAGACCTCGACGCCGGCGTCGCTGGCCCCGAGCTTCTTCGCCTGGGCGAGAACGTCGTCGACGATCTGCTGGAACTGGTCGCGGCGGTAGGCGAAGCCGGGGGCGCTGGAGGTCGTCATCGTGGGGAGGAACGGGCCGGAACCGGCTCGGAAAGCGGAGAAAGGAGGCGCCCGACTATGATACCGGCCCGCTTCCAAGACCCTGTCCGCGATGACCCGACGCGCAGCACCGCACCGCGGCCTCGAACTCCCCTACGGCGGCGGCACCGACGCCGACGACGACCGCCCCAGCAAGACCCAGCTCAAGCAGAAGTCGCACGAGCTGCAGACCCTCGGCGAGCAGGTCGCCGCGCTGTCCGACGAGCGCCTGGCCGCCGTCGAGATGCCCGAAGCCTTGCGCGACGCGATCGAGGAGTACCGCCGCACGCGCTCGCACGAGGGGCGGCGCCGCCAGATGCAGTACATCGGCAAGCTGATGCGCTCGGCCGACGAGGAGGTGCTGCGCGAGGCCGTCGCCGCCGCCGCGCTGGGCTCGGCGCGCGAGACGCTGAAGCTGCACGAGGCCGAACGCTGGCGCGCCGAGCTGATCGCCGACGACGCGGCGCTCGACCGCTGGGTTCAGGCCCACCCCGAGACCGACGTGCAGCGTCTGCGCAGCCTGGTGCGCGCCGCGCGCCGCGACGCCGCGGCCAGCGTCGAGCAGCGCCAGACGAAGAACTTCCGCGAGCTGTTCCAGTTCCTCAAACCCTTCATCGAGATCCCGGCATGAGCGCTCAGGACAGCGTGCGCATCGGCCTGGTCTCGATCAGCGACCGGGCCTCGTCCGGCGTCTACGAGGACAAGGGCCTGCCGGCGCTGCGCGCCTGGCTGTCGGCGGCGCTGCGCAACCCGGTCGAGTGGGAGGAGCGGCTGATCCCCGACGAACGGCCGCTGATCGCCGCGACGCTGCGTGAACTGGTCGACGAACGCGGCTGCGCTCTGGTGCTGACCACCGGCGGCACCGGCCCGGCGCCGCGCGACGTGACGCCCGAGGCGACACTCGACGTCGCCGAGCGCGAGCTGCCCGGCTTCGGCGAGCAGATGCGCCAGATCAGCCTGGCCTTCGTGCCGACGGCGATCCTGTCGCGCCAGACGGCGGTGGTGCGCGGCCGGGCGCTGATCCTCAACCTGCCGGGCCAGCCCAAGGCGATCGCCGAGACGCTGGAAGGCCTGCCGCAGGCCACGCCGCCAGTGCGCGGCATCTTCGCCGCGGTGCCCTACTGCATCGACCTGATCGGCGGGCCGTACCTCGAGACGGACCCGGCGCGCTGCGCGGCCTTCCGGCCGAAGTCGGCGCAGCGGCCGGCTTCAGACAGCTGAACGACTGGAGACCGGAAGACGGGGTCAGGTCCCACGGAAGACGGGGTCAGGTCCTGTGGGACCTGACCCCGGGCTTTGGCAGCGTCACGAAAGACAAGAAGACAAGGGGTCAGGTCCCGCAGGACCTGACCCCAGCATCGGCATCCCGGCATCCGCCGGCCATGCGGCGCTACTTGACCAGGCGGTTCAGCCGGTCGGCGTCGAAACGCTCGGTGGTGTGCGCGTCCTGCGGCACGCAGTCGGCGGCCGGCAGCTCGCGCGAGCGGGCGGCGAGCTTCTCGATCGCCTGCCAGAGCAGCGCGATCTGGTGCTCGTGGCCCGAGGCGCTGTCGATCAGCCCCTTCATCGCCAGCGACACCGGGTCGTCGCCCTGCGTCACGCCGTAGGCCGAGAAGCCCAGGCGCGCGGCGCGTTCCTCGCGCTCGGCGTCGGCGTTCTTGACGACGATGCGCGCCGGGATGCCGACCGCGGTGGCGCCCGGCGGCACCGGCTGCAGCAGCACGGCATTGGAGCCGACACGCGCGCCGTCACCGACGGTGAAGCCGCCCAGCACCTTGGCGCCGGCGGCGACGATGACACCGCGGCCCAGCGTCGGATGGCGCTTGGCGCCGCGCTCCAGCGAGGTGCCGCCCAGCGTCACGCCGTGGTAGAGCGTGCACTCGTCGCCGACCTCGGCGGTCTCGCCGATCACCAGGCCCATGCCGTGGTCGATGAAGACCCGGCGGCCGATCTTGGCGCCGGGGTGGATCTCGATGCCGGTGGCCCAGCGCGAGACGTGCGAGATGAACCGCGCCAGCCAGCGCAGGCCGTGAGTCCAGCACCAGTGCGCGCGGCGGTGCATCACCAGCGCGTGCAGACCCGGGTAACAGGTCAGCACCTCCCACGTCGAACGGGCGGCGGGATCGCGCTCGCGGATGCAGGCGATGTCCTCACGCAGACGGGCGAACATGGGGTGGGCTCCGGGGGAATCAGTCGCGTTTCAGTGTAGCTGCACGTGCGATCCCTCGCAGGATCTGCACTTCTTCATGCGTCAGGCGCATACGGTTGGCCAGCTGGTTGAGCCGCGGCATCAGCTTCTTCGGCGCCTCGGGGTCGAGGAAACCGATCTCGACCAGCGTGCGCTGCCAGTGCTCGAGCACGCCCTGCACCGCGGCGGCGTCGGCCAGGCGCGGGTCGGCGGTGCGCGCGACGACCGGGAAGCCGCCTTGCGCCTGGCGCCAGTCGTAGGCCAGGATCTGCACCGCCTGGGCCAGATTCAGCGAGCCGTAGTCGGGATGCGTCGGGATCGAGAGGCAGACGTGGCAGCGGTAGACGTCGTCGTTGGCCAGCCCCGTGCGCTCGGGGCCGAAGACGAAGGCCACGCGGTCATCGCCGCGTGCGGCCAGCTCGGCGAAGTGCGGGCGCGGCGCTGCCGTCGGCGGGCCGAAGTCGCGCGGCGTCATCGCCGTCGCGCAGGCGTGCGTGACGCCGTCCAGCGCCTCGGCCAGCGTGGCGACGATGCGCGCGCCGGCCAGCACGTCGGTGGCGCCGCTGGCCATCGCCAGCGTCTCCTCGCGCTGCAGCACGTCGGCCCAGCGCGGGCGCACGAGCACCAGATCCGTGAAGCCCATCACCTTCATCGCACGCGCGGCCGCGCCGACGTTGCCGGCATGGCTGGTTTCCACGAGAACGAATCGGGTCGGGTCGGTCATCACCGTTAAAATGCCGGGTTGCACACGCTGCGGGGCGCGCATTGTCGCCGGCCCGGCGTGCACCGCTCTTTCATCCCGTCCCGCCCCCACTCCCCTACGAACAGGCCCTGCCCATGTCGACCGCGATCCATCCCATGCTCAACATCGCCGTGAAGGCGGCCCGCGCGGCAGGGTCCATCATCAACCGGGCGGCGCTGGACCTGGACGTGCTGAAGGTCGGCAGCAAGGGCCCGAACGACTTCGTCACCGAGGTCGACCGTGCGGCCGAACAGGTCATCATCGAGACGCTGCTGGAGGCCTACCCGGGCCACGGCATCCTGGCCGAGGAGTCGGGCCGCGAACACGGCTCGCGCGACAGCGAGTTCGTCTGGATCATCGACCCGCTGGACGGCACGACCAACTTCCTGCACGGCTTCCCGGTCTACGCGGTGTCGATCGCGCTGGCCCACCGCGGCCAGGTGCAGCAGGCCGTCGTCTACGACCCGACGCGCAACGACCTGTTCTACGCCTCGCGCGGCCGCGGCGCCTACCTCAACGACCGCCGCCTGCGGGTCTCCAAGCGCACGCGGCTGTCGGACTCGCTGGTCGGAACCGGCTTCCCGTTCCGCAAGGGCGACAACTTCAAGCGCTACGTGAAGATGTTCGAGGAGGTGATGCAGAGCTGCGCCGGCCTGCGCCGCCCGGGCGCTGCCGCGCTGGACCTGTGCTACGTCGCCGCCGGCCATTACGACGGCTTCTTCGAGACCGGGCTGAGCCCCTGGGACATCGCCGCGGGCTCGCTGATCATCACCGAGGCCGGCGGCCTGATCGGCAACTTCACCGGCGAAGCCGACTTCCTCTATCAGCGCGAGGTCGTCGCCGGCAACCCGAAGGTCTACGGCCAGCTGGTGCAGATCCTGGCGCCGTACACCCGCGTCATCAAGGAACCCGAGGCCGCGCCGGCCACCGCCGCCGCCCAGCCCGACGCGACCGACGCCTTCGTCGCCGCGGCCGCGCCGACGCCGGCCGCCCCGGCCGAGAAGAAGCGCCCGACGCGCATCCGCAAGGCCGACCTGGCCAAGCCCGGCGACGCGCCGATGTGAGGCCGCGGCGGCGCCTCTGGCGCCCCCGCCCCGTGAATCCCCGCGCCGCCGGCCGCTCACGCGAGCCGGCGGCTGTCGTTTCAGCGCCCCCACCGCATGTCCGCCGACACCCCGACCGCCTCCGCCCCCGCCGCGCCCGATTTCTCGGGTCACACGCCCATGATGGTCCAGTATCTACGGATCAAAGCGGAGTTTCCGGACACGCTCGTCTTCTACCGGATGGGCGATTTCTACGAGCTCTTCTACGACGACGCGCGCAAGGCCAACCGGCTGCTGGACATCACGCTGACGACGCGCGGCCAGAGCGCCGGCGAGCCGGTGGTGATGGCCGGCGTGCCGGTGCATTCGGTCGACGCCTACCTCGCGCGGCTGCTGAAGCTGGGCGAGGCGGTGGCGATCGCCGAGCAGGTCGGCGAGGTCGGTGCCGCCAAGGGCCCGGTCGAACGCAAGGTGGTGCGTGTCGTCACGCCGGGCACGGTGACCGACAGCGAGCTGCTGGCCGAACGCGCCGACACGCTGCTGCTGGCCGTGCACCGCCAGCGCAACACCTGGGGCCTGGCCTGGCTGGGCCTGGCCAGCGGCGAGCTCGGGCTCACCGAATGCAGCGAGCGTGAACTCGCCGGCTGGCTGGCGCGGCTGCAGCCGGCCGAGCTGCTGCACGACGGCAGCGGCGAGCTGCCGGCAGCACTCGCCCAGGCGCCTTGCGCGCGCACGGCGCGCCCGGCCTGGCAGTTCGAGTCGGCTTTGGGCGAACGCAAGCTGCGCGAGCAGCTTCAGGTGGCGACGCTGGCCGGCTTCGGCGCCCAGGAGCTGAAGGTCGCGCACGCCGCCGCCGCGGCGCTGCTGAGTTTTGCCGAACACACCCAGGGCCGCGCGCTGGCGCATCTGCGCAGCGTCGCCGTGCCGCGTTCCAGCGAGCTGATCGAGCTGCCGCCGGCTACGCACCGCAACCTCGAGCTGGTGCAGACGCTGCGTGGCGAGGACAGCCCGACGCTGCTGTCGCTGCTGGACACCTGCCGCACCGGCATGGGCAGCCGCCGGCTGCGCCACTGGCTGACGCACCCGCAACGCGACCGCAGCGAGGCGCGCGCGCGCCACGAAGCCATCGCCTGCCTGCTGGACCAGGGCTACGAGCCGCTGCGCGACGCGCTGCGCGGCGTCAGCGACGTCGAGCGCATCACCGCGCGCATCGCGCTGCGCCAGGTGCGCCCGCGCGAACTGTCGGGGCTGCGTGCGACGCTGCTGGGCCTGCCGGCGCTGCGCACCGCGGTGCCGGCCGGCGCGCCGCTGCTGGCCGAGTTCGACGCCGCGCTGGCGCCCGACGACGGCATCGCCAACGTGCTGTCGGCGATCGCCGAGGAGCCGGCAGTGATGCTGCGCGACGGCGGCGTCATCGCCGCCGGCGTCGACGCCGAGCTCGACGAGCTGCGCGCGATCAGCCAGAACTGCGACGCCTTCCTGCTCGACCTGGAGTCGCGCGAACGTGCGCGCACCGGTATCGGCAACCTGCGTGTGCAGTTCAACAAGGTGCACGGTTTCTACATCGAGGTCACCAGCTCCGGCCGCGACAAGGTGCCGGCCGACTACCAGCGCCGCCAGACGCTGAAGAACGCCGAGCGCTACATCACGCCCGAGCTGAAAGCCTTCGAGGACAAGGCGCTGTCGGCGCAGGAGCGTGCGCTGGCGCGCGAGAAGTGGATCTACGAGCAGGTGCTCGACGCGCTGCAGCCGCTGCTGCCGCCGCTGACCGCGCTGGCGCGGGCGCTGGCTTCGCTGGACGCGCTGGCAACGCTGGCCGAACGCGCCGCGGCGCTGGGCTGGTGCCGCCCAGAGTTCGTGCCCTACCCCTGCATCGAGATCGAGGCCGGCCGCCACCCGGTCGTCGAGGCGCGGCTGCGCGAGACCGGCGCCGGGCCCTTCATCGCCAACCACTGCCGGCTCGACGCGAAGACCAGGCTGCTCGTCATCACCGGCCCCAACATGGGCGGCAAGAGCACCTTCATGCGCCAGGTGGCGCTGATCGTGCTGCTGGCGGCGATGGGCTCGTACGTGCCGGCCAGCGCCTGCCGTCTGGGGCCGGTCGACGCGATCCACACCCGCATCGGCGCGGCCGACGACCTGGCCAACGCGCAGTCGACCTTCATGCTCGAGATGACCGAGGCCGCGGCCATCGTGCACACCGCCACCGAGCACAGCCTGGTGCTGATGGACGAGATCGGCCGCGGCACCAGCACCTTCGACGGCCTGGCGCTGGCCGCGGCCATCGCGACCCAGCTGCACGACCGCAACCGCAGCTTCACGCTGTTCGCGACGCACTACTTCGAGCTCACCGAGTTCCCGGCCGAGCACGAACGCGCGCTGAACCTGCACGTCGGCGCCGTCGAGAGCGGCCACGACATCGTCTTCCTGCACCAGATCGAACCCGGCCCGGCGAGCCGCAGCTACGGCGTGCAGGTCGCGCGCCTGGCCGGCATGCCGGCGACGGTGATCCGCCAGGCACGGGCGACGCTGGAGGCGCTGGAAGCCAAGGCCCAGGCCGGCCACGCGCAGGTCGACCTGTTCGCGCCGCCGCCGGCCGCGGCAGCGCCCGAGCCTTCGGCGGTGGAAGCGGCGCTGGCCGCGATCGACCCCGACCGCCTGGCGCCGCGCGAGGCGCTGGACGCGCTGTACCGGCTGAAGGCGCTGCTCGGCTGAGGCCGGACGTGGACGGCCCGGCGGGCCGTTCCTGGCGGCGCCTCGGCGATGGGGGTCACGGCGATGGGGGTCACGGCGATGGCGGCGATGGGGGTCGGCGGCGATGGGGGTCAGGTCCCTCGGGACCTGACCCCATACTGGCCCCCCGTACTGACCCCGTACCTGACCCCGACCCCGGCACCCCCGGCCGCTGCTACGCTTGCGGCCTTCGTCGCATCACCTCCACGGGCGAAACCGCCCGCCCCCTCCGATGACTTACTGCGTCGGCATCCGGCTCGAAGCCGGGCTCGTCTTCCTCTCCGACTCGCGCACCAACGCGGGCCTCGACCAGATCAGCACCTATCGCAAGATGATGATCTACGAGCGCCCCGGCGACCGTTTCATGGTGATGCTGTCGGCCGGCAACCTGAGCATCAGCCAGAGCGTGCGCGAGATCCTGCAGGTCGAGAAGCTGGACAACGGCGACGAGGAGCCGCTGACGATCTGGAACGCGCGCAGCATGTTCGACGCCACGCGTGTGCTCGGCGCCGCCGTGCGCCGCGTCTACCAGCAGGACGGCCCGTCGCTGAAGGCCGCCGGTGTCGACTTCAACACCAGCATGATCTTCGGCGGCCAGATCGGCGGCGAGGCGATGCGCATGTTCCTGGTCTACTCGGCCGGCAACTTCATCGAGGCCACGCGCGAGACCTGCTTCTTCCAGATCGGCGAGAGCAAGTACGGCAAGCCGATCCTCGACCGCGTGCTGACGCCGTCCACGCCGCTGGACGAAGCCGCCAAGTGCGCGCTGGTGTCGATGGACTCGACGCTGAAGTCCAACCTCTCGGTCGGCCTGCCGCTGGACCTGATGGTCTACCGCGCCGGCACGCTGTCCTCGGGCGACCACGTCTGCATCGACGAGCAGAACCCGTACTTCCGCATGATCCGCAGCACCTGGGGCCAGCGCCTGCGCGAGGTCTTCGAGTCGATCGACGACCCGCGCTGGGACGGCGGCGACACCGCGCACCCGCTGCTGGCGCGCCATTCGCGCTACGAGCCGATGCGGAAAATCACGCACCCCGGAGAGAGGATCGTCTGATCCCCGGCGGCCCCGCGGCCGCCTGTCCCGCCGGAGACGTGACAGGCGGGGTCAGGTCTCCTGAGACCTGACCCCGGGGCTCCCGGATCCGGTCAGGCGCGTTAACAAGGCCGCTCCCCCCTGGTCGCCGATGGCGACCTGTCCCCGAGGGGCGACACGAGCCGGGAAAGGCGGGGTCAGGTCTCCTGAGACCTGACCCCGGGGCTCCCCGGTCAGGCGCGTCAACAACGCCGCTCCCCCTGGTCGCCGATGGCGACCTGTCCCCGAGAGGCGACACGAGCCGGGACAGGCGGGGTCAGGTCTCCTGAGACCTGACCCCGGGGCTCCGAGCCAGGCGATCGCGACTGTCCCGCCGGAGACGTGCTCCGCGTCCCGGTTGTCGACGATCATTCGCCGTACACGAGAACTGCTGATGGCCACGGAGCACTCCACGATCGTCTTTTCGCACGCCAACGGCTTCCCGGCCGGCACCTACGGCGTGCTGTTCGCGCACTGGCGCGCCGCCGGGCACGAGGTGCTGGCGCTGCCCAAGGTCGGCCACGACCCGCGCTACCCGGTCACCGGCAACTGGCCGCACATCGCGCGCCAGCTGCTGGACTTCGTCGACGAGGCGGCGCCGGGCCGGCGCGTGCACTTCGTCGGCCATTCGCTGGGCGGCTACCTGAGCCTGATGGCGGCCTGCCGGCGGCCCGAGCTCGCCGCCTCGGTGGTGATGCTCGACTCGCCGGTGCTCGCCGGCTGGCGTGCGCACAGCGTGCAGGTCGCCAAGGCGACGAAGCTGATCGGCCGCATCTCGCCCGGCAAGGTGTCCAAGGCGAGGCGCCAGCACTGGCCCTCGGCCGAGGCGGCGCTGGAGCACTTCGCGAAGAAGGCGGTGTTCGCGCGCTGGGACCCGCGTGTGCTGGCCGACTACATCGCCCACGGCACCGAGCCCGACCCGGCCGGCGGCGTGCGCCTGGCCTTCCACCGCGACGTCGAGACGCGTTTCTACAACACGCTGCCGCACCACCTGGGCGATCTGGTGCACCGGCATCCGCCGCGCTGCCCGGTGGCCTTCATCGGCGGCACGCAATCGCTGGAAGTGCGCCAGGTCGGCATGGCGGCGACACGCGCGATCACCCGCGGCCAGGTCGAGTGGATCGCCGGCACGCACCTGGTGCCGATGGAGCAGCCGCTGGCCGTGGCCGACGCGGTGCTGGCGCGCCTGGCCGCGGCCGAAGCGGCATGAAGACGCTGCCGCTGCGGCTGCCGCCCGGCGCCGACCTGCGGCGTGCGCTGGAAGCGGCGCTGTCCGAACACGGCGCCGAAGCCGGCTTCGTGCTGCAGGGCATCGGCAGCCTGCAGCCCGCAGTCCTGCGGCTGGCCGGCGCCGAGACGACGGTGCGGCCCGAAGGCAGCGTCGAGCTGCTGACGCTGGCCGGCAGCGTGGCGCCCGGGGCGTCGCACCTGCATGCCAGCGTCTGCGACGCCACCGGCCGCGTGCTCGGCGGCCATCTGGGCTACGGCTCGGTCGTGCTGACGACGGCCGAGGTGCTGCTCGTGCTGCTGCCCGACTGGGCGTTTTCTCGCGAGCCCGACACGGCGACGGGCTACGCGGAACTGGTGGTGCGGCGGCGCTGAACGCCTCAGGCGCGCGGCGCCGGCGCGGCGGCCAGCTGGCCGGCCGAGGCGGTGGTCTGCGGCGTGGCCAGGAAGTCCACGCTGCCGAGCACGCCGAAGGTCATCATCGCGGCCAGACCGAAGGCGGCGGCACGGGCAACGAAGCTGTCTTTCATTTCGCTCTCCATCGGGTGACGTTGTCGATGGAGTGAACTCTAGGCAGCGCCCCCGGCCGCCGCGAGGCGCGTGCGACGAACTGCGCAGCGCGGCCGATGAACTGCGTTTTCAGCCCCGCCAGACGACACACTCGCCGTGGCGCGGCGGCGCCGGCCAGTCGCGTGCGGCAAAGCCGGTGGCGCCGCGCGGGACGGCGCGCAGCGCGTTCAGCCAGCCGGCGTGGCCGACGACCAGGCGCACGCCCTGCACCGCACCGGCCCAGCCATGCACCCGCGCCGTCAGCGCCTGCAGCGTCTCGCCGCCGCCGGGCGCGTAGCGCCACAGGTCGTTCTGCCAGGCCTCGACCTCGGGCCAGGCGATGTCGCTCCAGCGCTGTCCGTCCCAGGCGCCGAAGTCGAGCTCGGCGAGGCCGGCGTCGACGTCGACCTTCCAGCCCCAGAGCGCCAGCCAGCGGCCGACCTCGCGGCAGCGTGCCAGCGGCGACACCGTCACCGCCCGCGGCAGGCCGTGGCGGCGCGCCGCGGCGCGGATGCGGTGCGCCAGACGTTTGGCGCGGCGCCGGTCGACCGGCAGGTCGGTTCGGCCCAGGCAGCGGCCGGCGGCGCCGGCCACACGCGGATGTCGCCAGGCCCAGAGCTCAGCCATGCTGCATGCCCGCCAGGAAGGCGAGGTAGACGCCGAGCTCGGCGAACTGCTGCGCCGCGCCCAGCGTGTCGCCGGTGTAGCCGCCCAGGCGGCGCGCCAGCCAGCGTGCCATCCACAGCGTCACCGCGCCGACGACCAGCGCCGCCAGCGTCGTGTGCGCCAGGTCCAGGCGCCACAGCACCGCGGCGGCGCCGGCAGCGGCACACCACGCCACGACGACGAACAGCGTGCCGGCGCTCGCCTTCTGCGCAAGCGGCTTGGACTTGGCGTGCTCCAGGTCGCCGGCGTAGCTCAGCAGGCGCAGCATCAGCACCGGCACCGCACGCGACCAGGCGTGCGCCAGCGGCAGGATGGCCAGCGTGGCGAGGAAGTCGCGTGTCGCCAGCCCGTGCAGCGCCGCGGCCTTCAGGCCGAGCACGGCCACCAGAGCGCAGGCGCCGTAGCTGCCGATGCGCGAGTCCTTCATGATCGTGAGCGCCTTCTCGCGGCTCACCGCGCCACCCAGCGCGTCGCAGGTGTCGGCCAGCCCGTCCTCGTGGAAGGCGCCGGTCATCCAGACGGTGGCCGCCATCGACAGCCCGATGGCCACCGGCGCCGGCCACAGCGGGGCCGCGAACCACAGCACCGCGGCGCCGAAGCCGCCGACCACCAGGCCGACGGCCGGGTAGTAGCGCGAGCTGGCGTGCATCAGCTCCGGCCGCCAGCCCACCCAGGCCGGCACCGGCACGCGCGTCATGAATTGCAGCGCGACGAAGAACAGCCTCAGCTCATGCAGCACTGCTGACCTGCGCCGATTCGAAGCTCGCCATCTCGGCCAGGATCAGCTCGGCCGACTTGATCAGCGGCCAGGCCAGCGCCGCGCCCGAGCCTTCACCCAGGCGCAGGCCCAGGTCGACCAGCGGGCGCGCGCCCAGCAGTTGCAGCCAGCGGCCGTGGCCGTTCTCGGCCGAGCCGTGCGAGAACACGCAGGCGCCGAGGATGCGCGGCTCGATCGCCGCGGCCACCGCCACCGCCGAGGTGGTGATGAAGCCGTCGACGACGATCAGGCGGCGCAGCGCCGCGGCCTGCAGCACGGCGCCGACCATGGTCGCGATCTCCGGGCCGCCGAGCGCCGCCAGCGCGGCCATCGGCGTCGTCGCGTCGGGGTGGCGGTCCAGCGCCCGCTGCAGCACCGCCAGCTTGTGGGCGACGCCGGCCGGGTCCAGACCGGTGCCGCGGCCGGCGCACTGCTCGATCGACAGCCCGGTCAGACGCGCCATCAGCAGCGCCGCCGGCGAGGTGTTGGCGATGCCCATCTCGCCGAGCAGCAGCACGTTGCCCGGCAGGTCGCGCACGAAGGCCGCGCCGTTGGCGATCGCGGCCTCGCACTGGGCCTCGGTCAGCGCCGGGGCGACGGTGCTGTCGGCGCTGCCGTGGCAGCACTTGGACGCCACGAGGCCGGGCGCCGGCGCGAAGTCCTCCTTCACGCCGCAGTCCAGCACCGTCAGCGCCAGGCCGTGCTGGCGCGCCAGCACCGAGATCGCGGCGCCGCCGGCCAGCATGTTGTGCACCATCTGCACCGTCACTTCCTGCGGGAAGGCCGACACGCCCTGCGCGGCGATGCCGTGGTCACCGGCGAAGATGACCAGCTGCGGCGCGTCCAGGCGCGGGTTCTCGCGGCCCTGAACCAGCGCCATCTGCAGCGCGACGGTCTCGATGCGGCCGAGCGAGCCCTGCGGCTTGGTTTTCTGGTCGAGCCGGTGCTGCACGCGCGCGGCGAGTTCGGAGTCTTGGAAGTCGGGGACGGAGAAGTTCATGGAGCACAGGCCGCCGAGGCGGCACGACGATGGAAGCAGCGGCCGGCGGACATCGGGCCGCCGCCGCGCATGACACAGGACAGGTGGACACGACGCCGGCCGTCCTGCGAGGCCACGGCGCCGCCGATCTCAACCCAGCAGCAGCCTTTCGAGAGTGCCGGGCGTGAACGCCGCCTCGACGTGGTCGGCCAGGCCTTCGAAGACGCTCTGCAGCGTCGGCACGGTGTCGCCGTACAGCGCCCGCAGCACGTTCGGCGACTCGAACAGGCCATGCGCGTAGACGCCCAGCACGTTGCCGCGCTGCCAGCCGATCGGCTGGCCCGCCGGGTCGTGCAGCACCGGCCGCGCGGCGTCGGACAGCGCCACCGTGCGGCCGCAGTGGATCTCGTAGCCGGCGGCATCGACGCCGGCCAGCGCGCCCCAGGCACCGTCGGCGGCACCGAAACGCACCCGCGCCGGCTGCACGTGCTTGTCGGCGACGAAGCCGGTGGCCAGCGGCAGCAGGCCCAGGCCCGGCGCCGAGAAGCCGACCTCGCCGTCATGGCCCTCGGGGTCGGCCAGCGTCTGGCCCAGCATCTGCAACCCGCCGCAGACGCCCAGCACCGGCCCGCCGGCGGCGGCGTGGCGGGCGATCGCCGCGTCGAGGCCGTGCCGGCGCAGCCAGGCCAGGTCGCCGCTGACCTGCTTGGAGCCCGGCAGGATGATGCAGTCCACGCCTTCCAGCGCCGCGGCGTCGCGCGCCCACAGCAGGCGCAGACCGTCGATGCGCGCCAGCGGCTGGAACTCGTCGAGGTTGCTGATGTGCGGGTAGGCGACGATGGCGACGCGCCGGCGCGCCGCGCCGCGGCCCTGCGGCGCGTCGTGCAGCATGCCGTCCTCCTCGGGCAGGCCGTGGTCGCGCCACATCGGCACGACGGCCAGCGTCGGCACGCCGGTGCGGTCCTCCAGCTGCTGCGGCGCCGGCGCCAGCAGCGACGGGTCGCCGCGGAAGCGGTTGAGCACGAAGCCGGCGAGCTGAGGCTTCAGGTCCTCGGGCAGCAGTGCCCAGGTGCCGAACAGGTGCGCGAAGGCGCCGCCGCGGTCGATGTCGGTGACCAGCAGCGCCTGCGCCTCGGCCCAGCGCGCGGTCTGCAGGTTGACGTAGTCGTGCGGCGCCAGGTTGGTCTCGGCCGGCGAGCCGGCGCCTTCGATGATCAGCAGCTCGTGGCGGCGCTGCAGCCGCTCCAGGCTGTCGCGCGCGGTCGCGGCCAGCAGCTCGCTGCGTTCGCGCCAGCCGGCGCGCGACAGCCCCGGCTCGACACGGCCGTGCAGCAGCACCTGGCTGGCGGTGTCGCGCTCGGGCTTGAGCAGCACCGGGTTGTGCTCGACCGACGGCGCCAGCCCGGCGGCCAGCGCCTGGAAGTACTGCGCCGCGCCGATCTCGCCCCAGCCGCCGTCCAGCGCCGGCACGACACGCGCGTTGTTGCTCATGTTCTGCGCCTTGAACGGCGCGACGTCGACACCGCGGCGGGCGGCCCAGCGGCACAAGGCGGTGGCCAACCAGCTTTTCCCGGCACCGCTGGTCGTGCCCCAGACGATCAGCGCCCTAGCCTTCTTTTCCATCACGAATCGCTTATCCCAGGTCTGGCAGCGCCATGGCCCGGGCGCCGCTGCGGTCGATGCGCACCGCGCCGCCGAAGGCGTCGACGAGTGCAGCGTGCACGACCGGGTCGTCATGGCTGCCGTGGGCGAGCACGCGTCCGCCGCACAGCACCAGCAGCCGATCGGCGTGCAGCGCCAGCGGCAGATCATGCAGCACGCTGACCACCGTGTGGGTGCTTCCGAGCCGGCGGAACAGCTTTGCGAGCGCCACCTGGTGCGGCGCGTCGAGGTGCGTGGTCGGCTCGTCGAGCAGCAGCACCGGCGCCTCGGTGGCCAGCGCACGCGCCAGCAGCACACGCTGGCGCTCGCCGCCGGAGAGCTGCTGCAGGCGCCGGAACTGCCAGTCGCGGCACTCGGTGGCATCCATCGCCGCGTCGACGGCGGCCTCGTCGCGAGGGCCGGCGGTGCCGAGCAGGCCGAGGTGCGGCAGCCGGCCGAGCATCACGGTGTCGCGCACCGTCAGGTCGCCGCTGGCCTCGCCGGCCTGCGCCAGCCAGGCCAGGCGCAGCGCGCGTTCACGCGGCGCCCAGTCGCCCAGCGGCCGGCCGTCGAGCTCGACGGTGCCACGCTGGTACGGCAGCAGCCCAGCGAGCACGCGCAGCAGCGTCGACTTGCCGGCGCCGTTGGGGCCGACGATCGTCGTCCAGCCGGGCTGCAGCACGCAGCTGACACCGGACAGCACCTCGCGCGCGCCCAGCCGCGCGCCGACGTCGGCCGCGATCAGGTTCACCGCACGCCCCGCTTGTGCAGCAGCCACAGCAGGTAGCCGCCGCCGAGCACCGCGGTCAGCACGCCGACCGGCAGCTCCTGCGGCGCGATCAGCCCGCGGGCGAGCACGTCGGCGCCGAGCATCAGCACGCCGCCGGCCGCGGCGCTGGCCGGCAGCATGAAGCGCTGCGGCGCCGGCGCGAAACGGCGCACCAGATGCGGCGAGACCAGGCCGACGAAACCGACCAGCCCGGCCTGCGACACCGCCAGCGCGGTGCACAGCGCCAGCAGCACGACCAGCAGCAGGCGCAGCCGCGGCAGCGCCAGCCCCAGGCTGGCGGCGCTCTCCTCGCCCAGGCCCAGCGCGTCGAGCGCGCGCGCCAGGCGCCAGGCCGGCGGCAGCGCCAGCGCCAAGCCGACGGCCAGCAGCGCCACGCTCTGCCAGCCGAGGAAGCCGGTCGAGCCGAGCATGAAACTCTGCTTGCCGCGCAACGCGTCGGGCACCCAGGTCGTGACCAGATCGCTGGCGGCGCCGAGCACGACGCCGACGACGACGCCCGACAGCAGCAGCCGCATCGGCTCCTGCGCGCCGCGGGCGAGCATCAGCGTCAGCGTCACGCCGCCGAGCGCGCCGACGAAGGCGGCACCGACGAGGCCGATGCGCGCCAGCCACTCGACGCTGCCCAGCGCCAGCGCATGGCCGCCGATGGCGCTGGCGGCGAGCACCGCGACCACCGCCAGCGAGGCTCCCGAGCCGGTGCCCAGCAGGTAGGGATCGGCCAGCGGGTTGCGGAACAGCCCTTGCGCGATCGCGCCGGCCAGCCCCAGCAGCGCGCCGACCAGCAGCGCACCGATGGTGCGCGGGGCGCGGATCTGGCCGACGATCAGCTCCATCGGCACCGCCGAGTCGGCGTCGCTCCAGTGCCAGCTCCAGCCTTCGCTGCCGACCGCCAGGCCGAGCAGCGACAGCGCCAGCGCGGCCAGCGCCAGCCCCGCCACCAGGCGGCGGCGGCGCGACAGGTCCAGGGCCAGCGCGGGGTTCATTTCTCGGGCAGGCCGGCCAGGCAGTCGGCGATGGCGAGCGCGGCCTCGCCCATGCGCGGGCCGGGACGGATCAGCAGCAGGTAGCGCTCGCGCTCGAAGCCGCAGGCCTGGCCGTCCTTCAGCGCGCGCAGCGTGTGCCAGCCCGGGCGCTCGGCCATCGTCGCGAGCGCACGATCCTCCGCCATCACGAGGTCCGGCGACTTGCGCACGAGGAACTCGGGGTTCAGGCGCGGGAAGGCGCCGTACTCGGCCGGCACGACGTTGCGCAACCCCAGGCGCTGCAGCGTCTCGCCGATGAACGAGCCGGGGCCGGCGGCGTACGGCGTCGAGTCGACCTCGAAATAGACGCTGCGCCCGCGCAGCCGCGGCGGGATGCGCGCCGCGGCCGCCGCCTCGTCGCGGTGGATCGAGGCCCAGAGCTGCGCCGCGCGCTGCGGCTGGCCGAGCACGCGCGCCAGCGCATCGGTCGAGTGGCGCACCTGGGCGTGGGAGTCCGAGTCGAAGACCATCACCTTCAGCCCCAGCGCCTCCAGGCGTTCGGCAACCCGCGCCGAACGCGCGGCGAGCACGAGTTCGGGGCGCAGCGCGACGATGCGCTCGACGCTGGCGTCGTCCAGCCCGCCCAGGCGGGGCAGCGCGTTCACCTGCGCCGGCCAGTCGGAATAGCGGTCGACGCCGACCAGGCGCGCGCAGGCGCCGAGCGCGCAGACGGTCTCGGTCAGCGAGGGCAGCAGGCTGACGATGCGCTGCGGCGGCCCGCCCTGCCAGGCCACGCCGCGGTCGTCGCGCGGCGGCTCGGCGGCCGTCGCGGCGCCGGCGCACAGCGCCAGCAGCAGGAGCAGACGGCGCACCGGCTTCATCGCGGCCCCTTCAGCGGCAGTTCCAGCCCGGCGACCATCAGCGTCACGCGGGTGCTGGCCGCGGCCACGCGCTGGTGCAGCCGGCCGAGTTCGTCGACGAAGCGCCGCGCCTGGCGCGACATCGGCGTCACGCCCAGGCCGATCTCGTTGGACACGAGCACCACCGGGCCGCGCGCGGCGGCCAGCGCGTCGACGAGCGCGTCGACCTCGGCCGCCGGGTCGTCGACCGGCGCGCCGTCCAGCGGCATCAGCAGGCCGGTGAGCCACAGCGTCAGGCAGTCGACGACGACCATGCGCCCGGGCAGCGACTCCTCGCGCAGCACGGCGGCCAGCGCACGCGGCTCCTCGCGCGTGGCCAGCCCCGGCACGCGGGCGGCACGGTCGGCGCGGTGACGCTCGATGCGCGCGCGCATCTCGTCGTCGCCGGCCATCGCGGTGGCGACGAGCACGGCGCCGTGCCCCGGCAGCGCGAGCCAGTGCGCCGCGCGTGTTTCGGCGCAGCGCGACTTGCCGCTCTTGGCGCCGCCGAGGATCAGCTCGTGCATCGTCCGCCCCGGGTGTGCGGCGTCAGACGCCGCCTTCGTAGCGCAGGCCGAGCCAGAACTGCCGGGCCGGGCCGCGGTAGTAGGCCGAGGGCTCGAGGTTCTCGTCGGTCGCGTTCAGCAGCCGGCTCTCCAGCGTCCAGCCCTTGGCGAAGCGCCAGCCGGCCTTCAGGTCCAGCGTGGTCTCGGCGCCGAGTTCGCGGCTGTCGGGCCGGGCGCCGACGTGCAGCACGCTGGCCCCGGCGTTCCAAACGCCGTGGCGCCAGTCGAGGCCCAGCGTCTCCTGGTGCGCCGCACGGCGCGTCAGGCGGGCGCCGGTGTCCTCGTTCTTGGCGTCGAGGAAGTCGACCTGGGCGCGCAGCGACCAGTCGCCCAGCGCCTTGGCGCCCGACAGCGTCGCGCCCTGCAGACGGGCGCGGGAAGTGTTGGCGACGCAGCCAAAAGCGTAGAGGGGGTCGTCAGGACACAGGCTGCCCTTGGCCGGCCCGATCAGGTTCTTCAGCCGGTTGCGGAAGACCGTCAGGGCGGCGCGGTCGCCATCGGCGGCCCACTCGACGCCGAACTCGACGCTGCGCCCGCGTTCCGGCTTGATGCCCGGCACGCCGTAGCCGGGGTACAGCAAGTCGTTGAACGACGGCGCGCGGAAGCTGTTGCCGGCCAGCGCACGCAAGCGCCAGGCGGGCGTCAGCGCGAAGCTGCCGCCCAGGCGGCCGGTGGTTTGGGCGCCATAGTCTGAGCTGTCGTCACGGCGCAGGTCGGCCTGCCACGAGTAACGGCCGGCGCTGCCCGTCCAGGACAGCACGGCACTGTCGGTGTCGCGATCACCGCGGTAGCTGTCGGTCTTGGCGTCTTCTTCCAGACGCTCGACGGCGGCGACGATCTGGCCGGCGACGCCGGTCTCCCAAGCCAACTGCGCGAGCGCGTGGTCACGCGTGGTGCGGTAACGGTAGACCACCGCCTCGCCGCTGCGCGACTCGTCGACCGCGCGGTCGACCCGCAGTGTCGCAACCAGGCCCGGCGCGAGCGTGCCGCGCCAGTCGAGCGCGGTGGCGTCGACGTCGAGCTGGTCGCGGAAGTCCGGCGTGTTGTCGGGGGCGTAGTTCGGCGGCGCGTACTCGGTGCTGTCGATCTGGGTTTCCAGCCGGCTGCGCAGCAGCGACAGGCCGATGCGGTGGCCCGGCGCCGGCGTGAAGCCGATGCGCGCCTGGCCGCTGTCGCGCGTGTAGCCGTCGTCGTCGGCGTTGTAGTTGCCGTACGGATCGCCGGGGCGCAGCGCGCTGTCGCCGTCGTCGTGCTGCCGGGCCAGCGACGCGGCGAAGTCCCAGGCGCCGAAGCTGCCGCTGGCACCGGCCGACAGCTCGCGTGCGCCGCGGCCGCCGAACGCGGCGGCGGCGTCGAAACGCAGGCCGGCGTCGGCGCGGCGCGTGACGATGTTGATGACACCCCCGACGGCGTCGGCGCCGTAGAGGCTGGAGCCGGGGCCGCGCAGCACCTCGACACGCTCGATCTGCGCCAGCGGCAGCGCCTGCACCGACGGGTCGGCCAGCGTCGCCGAGCCGATGCGCACGCCATCGACCAGCACGACGGTCTGGCTGCCCGAGGCGCCGCGGATCATCACCGAGGTGGCGCCGCCGGGGCCGCCGCTGCGCGACAGCTGCACGCCGGCCTGCTCGCGCAGCAGGTCGGCCAGCGACGTGGCGCCCGAGGCACGCAGCGTGTCGCCGTCGATCACGACGACGTCGGCGGCCAGCCGCGAGACGGCCAGCGGCTCGCGCGAGCCGGTGACGACGATGGTTTCGGACGATTGCGCCGCCGCGGTGGCGGCGACAAACGAACAGGCGACCGCGACGACGGTGCGGCGGTCGAAACAGGACATGGACAAGCGGGCCTCCAGCCGCACACCCCGTGCGGACCAGCGATGAGTCAAGCCGCCGTCCTGGAACGCGGCACGCCCGATGTCACCCGCGCCGGCGGACGTCAAGACGGACTCCGGGCCGCGGGGGTTCGTGCGCGCCGCCCACCGCGACGCCGGCATCCCTGGCATCGGGCCGGTATCCGGGCTCGCGAGTGCCGGTCCGACGGTTTGACCGTGGACCGAAGCCGTCAGCGCCTTCCCAGTCCTCGCTGGACCAGTGGCTGCATTGCTGACCGCACCTCGCCGACCGTTGCGGGGGCAGCGCCGGAATTGCCGCGCGTCATCGTGGACGCGCCGCGCACCGGCTTCCCGTTCAACCCTCCGACACCTGCCGTGCAAGAGGGCACCTGATGCAAGCGGCGCGAAGTCTAGCACCGCCGGGGGGCGCGGCGACACGCCCGAGCGGCGCGCCGGCGCACCGGGGAGCGGCAGGGGGCGCCGCCTATAATCACGCTTTACCACCTGGGCACAGCGACTTGCGCATGTGCCCCACGCGACATGACCAAGTTCGTCTTCGTCACCGGCGGCGTGGTGTCCTCCCTCGGCAAGGGGATCGCGGCAGCCTCGCTGGCGGCGATCCTCGAGTCGCGAGGTCTGAAGGTCACCCTGATCAAGCTGGATCCGTACCTCAACGTCGACCCGGGCACGATGAGCCCGTTCCAGCACGGCGAGGTGTTCGTCACCGATGACGGCGCCGAGACCGACCTCGACCTCGGCCACTACGAGCGTTTCATCACCACGCGGATGAAGCGCACGAACAACTTCACGACCGGGCAGATCTACAAGAGCGTGCTCGAGAAGGAGCGCCGCGGCGACTATCTCGGCAAGACGGTGCAGGTGATCCCGCACGTCACCAACGAGATCCAGGACTACGTGCGCCGCGGGGCCGTCGACGTCGACGTCGCGATCGTCGAGATCGGCGGCACGGTCGGCGACATCGAGTCGCTGCCCTTCCTGGAGGCCGTGCGCCAGCTGAGCCTGAAGCTCGGCCCGGCGAACACCGCCTTCGTGCACCTGACCTACGTGCCGTGGATCGCCGCCGCCGGCGAGCTGAAGACCAAGCCGACGCAGCACACGGTGCAGAAGCTGCGCGAGATCGGCATCCAGCCCGACGCGCTGCTGTGCCGGGCCGACCGCCGCATCCCCGACGACGAGCGCGAGAAGATCAGCCTGTTCACGAACGTGCCTCAGCACGGCGTGATCTCGATGCCCGACGTCGACACGATCTACAAGGTGCCGCGCGTGCTGCACGAGCAGGGCCTGGACGAGCTGATCTGCATGAAGCTGCAGCTGCTGACCAAGCCCGCCGACCTGCGCCGCTGGGACACGCTGGTGCAGGAGGTCGAGCACCCGCAGAACCGCGTGACGATCGCGATGTGCGGCAAGTACACCGACCTGTCGGACTCGTACAAGTCGCTCAACGAGGCGCTGCGCCACGCCGGCATCCACAACCACGCCAAGGTCGACATCGAGTACGTCGACGCCGAGACGCTGGACGAGCACAACGTCTCGCAGCTGGCGCAGTACGACGCGATCCTCGTGCCCGGCGGCTTCGGCCAGCGCGGCGTCGAGGGCAAGATCCTGGCCGCCAAGTTCGCCCGCGAGCACCGCCTGCCCTACCTCGGCATCTGCCTGGGCATGCAGGTCGCGACGATCGAGTACGCGCGCCACGTCGCCGGCCTGGAGAACGCCAACAGCACCGAGTTCGCGCCGCAGACGCCGCACCCGGTGATCGCGCTGATCGAGGAGTGGCAGGACCGCGACGGCTCGATCCAGAAGCGCAGCGCCAGCTCCGACCTCGGCGGCACGATGCGCCTGGGCGCGCAGAGCTCGGACGTCAAGCCCGGCACGCTGGCCTACCAGATCTACGGCCCGGTCGTCACCGAGCGCCACCGCCACCGCTACGAGGCCAACGTCAACTACCTCGACCGGCTGCAGGCCGCCGGCCTCGTCATCAGCGCGCTGACGCAGCGCGAGCAGCTGACCGAGATCGTCGAGCTGCCGCAGGACCGCCACCCGTGGTTCATGGGCGTGCAGTTCCACCCCGAGTTCAAGAGCACGCCCTGGGGCGGGCACCCGCTGTTCTCCAGCTACGTCAAGGCGGCGCTGGACCACCAGGCGCGGCGCGGCGAAGGCGTCGCGCAAAAGGCAGTCGCATGAAGCTCTGCGGTTTCGAGGTCGGCATCGACCGGCCCTTCTTCCTGATCTCCGGCCCCTGCGTCGTCGAGAGCGAGCAGCTCCAGATGGACGTCGCCGGGCGCCTGAAGGAGATCACCTCGGCGCTGGGCATCCCGTTCATCTTCAAGTCCAGCTACGACAAGGCCAACCGCTCCAGCGGCAGCTCCTTCCGCGGCCCGGGCATGGAACGCGGGCTGGAGATTCTGGCCAAGGTGCGCCGCGAACTCGGCGTGCCGGTGCTGACCGACGTGCACACCGAAGCCGAGGTGCCGCAGGTCGCCGCCGTCGTCGACATGCTGCAGACGCCGGCCTTCCTGTGCCGCCAGACCGATTTCATCCGCGCCGTCGCCCAGTGCGGCAAGCCGGTGAACATCAAGAAGGGCCAGTTCCTCGCCCCGCACGACATGAAGAACGTCGTCGACAAGGCCCGCGCCGCGGCGCGCGAGAAGGGCCTGGCCGAGGACCTGTTCACGGTCTGCGAACGCGGCGCGAGCTTCGGCTACAACAACCTCGTCTCGGACATGCGCAGCCTGGCGATCATGCGCGAGACCGGCGCGCCGGTGGTCTTCGACGCCACGCACAGCGTGCAGCTGCCCGGCGGCCAGGGCACCAGCTCGGGCGGCCAGCGCGAGTTCGTGCCGGTGCTCTCGCGCGCGGCGGTCGGCGTCGGTGTCGCCGGCCTCTTCATGGAGACGCACCCGGACCCGGCGAACGCGATGTCCGACGGCCCGAACGCGGTGCCGTTGAAGCACATGAAGGCGCTGCTGGAACAGCTCGTCGCCATCGACCGCGTCGTCAAGCAGCAGCCGCTGCTCGAAAACGACTTCAGCTGCTGAGCCCGGCCATGTCCGCCCCCGCGTACCTGCTGGTCGAGATGAAGATCAGCGACCCCGAGCGCTACAAGCAGTACATGGCCGAGGCGCCGGCGGCGGTGAAGGCCGCCGGGGGCGAATACCTCGTGCGCGGCGGCCGCCACGAGTGCCTCGAGGGCGATTGGAACCCGGCGCGCGTGGCGATGCTGCGTTTCCCCAGCTACGAGGCGGCGAAGGCCTTCTACGACGGCCAGATGTATCGTGCCGCGCGCGCCCACCGTCAGGACGCGACCGACTACTTCAACATGGTGCTCGTCGAAGGCGTGGACGCCCCGGTCTGAGCACAGAGATCCTCCAGAAAAGAAAGGCAGCTCCCATGAGTGCGATCGTCGACATCGTCGGCCGAGAGATCCTCGACAGCCGCGGCAACCCCACCGTCGAGTGCGACGTGCTGCTGGAAAGCGGCACGATGGGCCGTGCGGCCGTGCCCTCGGGCGCGTCCACCGGCAGCCGCGAGGCGATCGAGCTGCGTGACGGCGACAAGGGTCGCTACCTCGGCAAGGGCGTGCTGCGCGCCGTCGAGCACATCAACACCGAGATCAGCGAAGCCGTGCTGGGCCTGGACGCCAGCGAGCAGGCCTTCCTGGACAAGACCCTGGTCGATCTGGACGGCACCGAGAACAAGGGCCGCCTGGGCGCCAACGCGACGCTGGCCGTCAGCATGGCCGTCGCGCGTGCCGCGGCCGAGGAATCGGGCCTGCCGCTGTACCGCTATTTCGGCGGCATGGGCCGCATGAGCCTGCCGGTGCCGATGATGAACGTCATCAACGGCGGCGCCCACGCCAACAACAACCTCGACCTGCAGGAGTTCATGATCCTGCCGGTCGGCGCGCCCAGCTTCCGCGAGGCCATCCGCTACGGTGCCGAGGTCTTCCACGCGCTGAAGAAGATCATCGACGCCAAGGGCATGCCGACGTCGGTGGGCGACGAAGGCGGCTTCGCACCGAACGTCGCCAACCACGAGGCCGCGATCCAGCTCATCCTGGAAGCCATCGACAAGGCCGGCTACACCCCGGGCGAGCAGATCGCGCTGGGCCTGGACTGCGCCGCCAGCGAGTTCTACAAGGACGGCAAGTACCACCTCGACGGCGAAGGCCTGGTGCTGTCGGCCGGCGAGTGGACCGACATGCTCGCCACCTGGGCCGACAAGTACCCGATCATCTCGATCGAGGACGGCATGCACGAAGGCGACTGGGACGGCTGGAAGCTGCTGACCGAGCGTCTGGGCGGCAAGCTGCAGCTCGTCGGCGACGACCTGTTCGTCACCAACACCAAGATCCTCGAGGAAGGCATCCGCAAGGGCATCGCCAACTCCATCCTCATCAAGATCAACCAGATCGGCACGCTGACCGAGACCTTCTCGGCCATCGAGATGGCCAAGCGCGCGGGCTACACCGCCGTCATCAGCCACCGTTCGGGCGAGACCGAGGACTCGACGATCGCCGACATCGCCGTGGGCACCAACGCCGGCCAGATCAAGACCGGCTCGATGTCGCGCAGCGACCGTATCGCCAAGTACAACCAGCTGCTGCGCATCGAGGAAGACCTCGGCGAGATCGCCTCGTACCCGGGCCGCTCGGCGTTCTACAACCTGCGCTGAGCCCTTGCGCTGGCTCAGTTTCGTGCTGGCGGGGCTGCTCGCCGCCGTTCAGGCCGACCTCTGGTTCGGCCGCTCGAGCGTTCCCTACACGATGAGCCTGCGCACCCAGCTGGCCGCCCAGCAGGCGGCCAACGACCAGGCGCGCGAGCGCAACGCGCGCCTGGAAGCCGAGGTCAGTGACCTGAAGGAAGGGCTGGAGATGGTCGAGGAGAAGGCACGCGCCGAACTCGGCATGGTCAAGCCCGACGAGATCCTGGTGCAGGTGGCGCCGCCCCGGCGCTGAGACGGTCCCCGACGTGATCGAAGCGGTCCTCGCGCCCGCGCAGCCGCTGCTGCGCGTGGCCTTCACGCTGCTGGGCAGCCCGGTGACGTGGCTGGAGCTCGTGGCCTTCGCGCTCGGCGTCTGGATGGTGCTGTGCAACCTGCGCGTGAACCCGCTGGCCTGGCCGCTGGCGATCGCCAGCTCGCTGCTATATGCGTTGCTGTTCGCCGACAGCCGCCTCTACGGCGAAGCCTCGCTGCAGTTCTTCTTCATCGCCGTGGCCTTCTGGGGCTGGTGGCAGTGGCTGCGCGGCCGCGGCGACGACGGCGGCCCGCTGGTCGTGCACCGGCTGACGCCGGCGGCGCGGCGGCGTGCGCTGCTCGCCACCGCGCTGGCCTGGCCGGCGCTGGCGCTGCTGCTGGACCACGCCACCGACAGCGACGTGCCCTGGCTGGACGCCTTGCCCACCGTCGGCAGCGTCGCCGGCCAGCTTCTGCTCGGCCGCAAGCTGGTCGAGAACTGGCCGGTGTGGATCGCGGTCAACGTCGTCAGCGTCGTGCTTTTCGCCGTCAAGGGGCTGTGGCTGACGGTGCTGCTGTACGCGGTGTTCGCGGTGATGGCGGCCTTCGGCTGGCGCGCCTGGCACCGCCTGGCGCAGGAGCACCGTGGCCGCTGACACGCTGATCGTCGCCATCGTCGGCGCCGAGAGCACCGGCAAGACGGTGCTGGCGCAGACGCTGGCCGCACGCATCGAAGCCGAGACCGGCCTGGTCTGCGCCTGGGTGCCCGAGCATCTGCGCAGCTGGTGCGAGACCCGCGGCCGCACGCCGCGCGCCGACGAGCAGGCCGCGATCGCACGCGCCCAGCGCGACACGATCGAGGCCGCCGCGGCCGGCGCCGACGTCGTTGTCGCCGACACGACGCCGCTGATGACCGCGGTCTACAGCCGGCTGCTGTTCGGCGACGACACGCTCGACGCCGAAGCCTGCGCCTGGCAGCGCGAGCGCTGCGGCGCGACGCTGCTGACCGCGCTGGACCTGCCCTGGGTGGCCGACGGCCTGCAGCGCGACGGCCCGCAGGTGCGGATCCCGGTCGACACGACGCTGCGCGAACTGATGGCGCGCCACGGCCTCGCCTGGGCGCTGGTCTGCGGCGACGGCGATGAACGCCTGGAGAACGCGCTCGACGCGCTGGCGCCGCTGCTGCGCGAGCGTGCCGCGCCGCGCCGCGGCCTGTTCACGCGCCTGGCCGGCCGCGACGCGGCCGACCGCCCCTGGCGCTGCGAACTCTGCGACGACCCGGCCTGCGAACACGCCGCACGGCGCGGCTGAGGCCGGCGCCTACTGCATCGTGCCGGTGGACGGCGGCTGGTCGCGCTGCGGCGTGAACATCTCGCCGACGTCGACGGCGTCGAAGCGGTAGTGCTGGCCGCAGAACTGGCAACCGACCTCGACCTCGCCGCGCTCCTCGATCAGCGAGGCGCTCTCCTCGCGGCCCAGGGTCTTCAGCATGTCGCTGACGCGCTCGCGCGAGCAGCTGCAGGCGAAACGCGGCGCGAGCGGCTCGAAGACCCGCAGCGTCTCCTCCCAGAAGAGCCGATGCAGGATGCGCTCGGCGGGCAGCGTCAGCAGCTCCTCGCGCGTCAGCGTGGCGGCCAGCGTCGCGATGCGGTCGAAGGCTTCGCTCAGGCCGATGTCGTCCTCGTTGCGGCGGCCGGCGAGATTGCCCTCCCCTTCGACCGGCAGGCGCTGGATCAGCAGGCCGGCAGCGGTCGTGTCGTCGGCGGCGAGCACGAGGCGGGTGTCGAGCTGCTCGGACTGCAGCATGTAGTGCTCCAGCACCTCGGAGACCTTCTGCAGCGGCTCGCGGCGGTCGCCGTGCAGCGGCACGACGCCCTGGTAGGGCTGCTGGCCCGGCAGGCGGTCCTTGGGGTCCAGCGTGATCGCGCAGCGGCCCTGGCCGTGCACGTTGACCAGTGCCTCCAGGCGGGCGTCGTCGGCGACCTCGCCGGTCAGCGTCGCGGTGGCGCGAAAGGCCAGGTCGGGCTGCACCTCGGCCACCGCCAGCTGGACCGGCCCGTCGCCGGAGATCTGCAGCACCAGCGCGCCGTTGAACTTGATGTTGGCCTGCATCAGCACCGCCGCGGCCGACATCTCGCCGAGCAGCTCGCGCACCGGGCGCGGGTAGCCGCCGGCGGCTTCGCGCCGCGCCAGCATCTCGCGCCAGCCTTCGCCCAGACGCACCAGCATGCCGCGCACCGGCAGGCCTTCGAACAGGAATTTGGTCAGGTCGGACATCAGCCGATTCGCTCCAGTTGGTCGCGGTGGCGAGCCGCGTTGTTCACGTAATGTGCGGCGGACAGCGCCAGCCGGGCCGATTGTTCCGGCGTCAGCGTGCGCACCACCCTGGCCGGCGCGCCGACGATCAGCGAGCCGTCCGCAAACTCCTTGCCTTCGGTGACCAGCGCCCCGGCGCCGACGATGCAGCCGGCCCCGATGCGGGCGCCGTTGAGCAGCACCGCGCCCATGCCGACCAGCGAGCCGTCGCCGATCGTGCAGCCGTGCAGCACGACCTTGTGGCCGATCGTCACGCGCTCGCCGATCACCAGCGGGATGCCGGCGTCGGTGTGCAGCACGCTGCCGTCCTGCACGTTGCTGTCGCGGCCGACGGTGATCCAGTCGTTGTCGCCGCGCAGCACGGCGCCGTACCAGACGCTGGCGCCGGGTTCGAGTGCGACGCGGCCGATCACGGTGGCCGTCTCGGCCACCCAGGCCGTCGCATCGATGCGGGGGACGGCGTCCCCGAGGCGGTAGACGGCCAAGGCGGCACTCCAGGCAAAGGGCACAATTTTAAGGATGACGCAGCATCTCGACACCTTGGGGGCCTTGGCAGACCTGACGCTGCGGGCGACGGCCTGATGCGGGTCCTCGTCGCCGGTTTCCAGCACGAGACCAACACCTTCGCGCCGACGAAGGCCGGCTGGCCGGCCTTCCTGGCCGGCGACGCCTTCCCCGAGTTCACACGCGGCGAGGCGATGCTCGAGCGCCTGGCGCCGACCTCGCTGCCGATGGCCGGCTTCATCGCCGACGCGCGCGAGCGCGGCTGGACGCTGCTGCCGTCGATCTGGGCCGGCGCGTCGCCGTCGGCCCAGGTCACGCACGACGCCTTCGAGCGTCTGGCCGCCATGCTGCTCGACGACGCGCGTAGCGGCGGCTTCGACGCCGTCTACCTCGACCTGCACGGCGCCGCCGTCGCCGAGCACGTCGACGACTGCGAAGGCGAACTGCTCGAACGCCTGCGCGCCGTCGTCGGCCCGGCAGTGCCGGTCGTCGCCAGCCTGGACCTGCACGCCAACATTGGCGCCCGGCTGCTGCGCCACGCCGACGCGCTGACCGTGTTCCGCACCTATCCGCACGTCGACATGGCCGAGACCGGCGCCCGCGCCGCGGGCCTGCTGGCCGAACGCGTCTCGGGCGGGGCCTTCGTCACGCGGTCCCGCCGCCTGCCGTTCCTGCTGCCGATCAACGCCCAGTGCACGCGGGTCGAGCCGGCGGCCGGCGTGATGGCCGACCTGGCGACGCTGGAGGCGCAGAGCGGCGTGCACCTCGGCCTGGCCTTCGGCTTCCCGGCGGCCGACGTGCCGCACTGCGGGCCGGTGGTCTTCGGTCACGGCCGCGACGCCGAGACCGTCGAGGCCAACGTGATGGCGCTGGCCGAGAACCTGATCGACGCGCGCGAGGAGTTCGCCGTCGAGCTGCCCGATGCCCGCGAGGCCGTCGCCGAGGCGCTGCGCGCCGCGCGCCACGCCGAGCGGCCGGTGGTCATCGCCGACACCCAGGACAACCCCGGCGCCGGCGCCGACGCCAACACCACCGGGCTGCTGCACGCGCTGCTCGACGCCGGTGCCGGCCGGCGCTATCCCGGTGCGGTGGCGCTCGGGCTGATGCACGACCCCGAGGCGGCGCGTGCCGCGCACGCCGCCGGCGTCTGCGCGGGGCTGGAGCTGACGCTCGGCCGCAGCGTGCGCTGCGCCGACGGGCGCGACAGCGAGCCGCCGTTGCAGGTCCGCACCACCGTGCTCGCGCTGCACGACGGCGAGGTCGCGCTGCACGGCCCGATGACCGCCGGCAACACCGTGCACCTGGGCCCCTGCGCCTGCCTGGACGTCGACGGCGTGCGCGTGCTCGTCACCAGCGGCAAGGGCCAGCTGATCGACGAGGCGCTGTGCCGTTTCCTCGGTGTCGAGCCGCGGGCACTGAAACTGCTTGTCGTGAAGAGCTCGGTGCACTTCCGGGCCGCGTTCACGACGATCGCCTCGCGCATCGTCGTCGCTCGTGCGCCCGGGCCCATGCCCGCCGATCCGACCGAGCTCGACTGGACCCGTCTGCCGCAGGACATCGCGCGCCGCCCTTGATTTGGCACGCGCCTCGTGCTGAAAAAAGCAGCGGACCCACGAGTACACTTCGCGGGCCTCAACCCTTCCTGTCCCAACCCCATGACCCAGATTACGACCCGTCGCTTCCTGCAGACGGCCGCGGTTCTCGCGGCCGGCATCGTGCTCGCCGCCTGCGGCAAGAAGGAGGAGCCGGCTGCCGTCGAACCGGCAGCTTCGGCGCCCGCCCCGGCCCCCGCGCCCACCGTCTACGCGGTCGGCACCGACGCCGCCTACGCTCCGTTCGAGAGCCAGGACGAGAAGGGCGAGATCGTCGGCTTCGACATCGACGTGCTGAAGGCCATCGCCGCCAAGGCCGGCTTCGAGGTCAAGTTCATCAACACCCCCTGGGAAGGCATCTTCAATTCCCTGGGCCAGGGTGACCGCGACATCGTCATCTCGGCGGTGACGATCACCGACGAGCGCAAGCAGACGCTGGACTTCAGCGACGCCTACTTCGACGCCGCCCAGCTGATCGCCGTGCGCGACAACAGCAAGGTCACCAAGTTCGCCGACCTGAAGAAGCTGAAGGTCGGCGTGCAGACCGGCACCACCGGCGACGAAGCCGTCACCAAGCTGCAGGGCAAGACCAGCACGAACATCAAGCGCTTCGAGTCGACGCCGCTGGCGCTGAAGGAGCTCGAGTCGGGCGGTGTCGACGCGGTCGTCGCCGACAACGGCGTCGTGATCCACCACGTCGCCAACAACCCGGGCGCCAAGTTCAAGACCATCAGCGACACCGAGTTCGCGCCGGAGCAGTACGGCATCGCCGTCAAGAAGGGCAACACCGCGGTGCTCGAGAAGATCAACCAGGGTCTCGCCGGCATCAAGGCCGACGGCACCTACGACCAGATCTACACCAAGTACTTCGGCGCGCCGCCGGCCAAGGCTGAAGCGCCGGCGTCGGCTGCGTCGAACTGATCCGGGACGGCGATGGATCTTCGCTGGGAGATCCTCGCCGGCTACGGGCCGCTGTTCGCCAGCGGCCTGCTGATGACGATCAAGCTCACGCTGGTCGCCATCGGCGCCGGGTTGATCCTGGGGGTGCTGTTCGGGCTGGTGAGCAGCTCGGCCGACGCGCCCCAACCGACATCACGTCCGCTGGCCCTGCTGTTGCGCGCGGCCCGCGGCATCACGCTCGCCTACGTCACGTTCTTCCGCGGCACGCCGCTGTTCGTGCAGATCCTGCTGGTGCACTTCGCGCTGATGCCGGCGCTGGTGCATCCCGACCACGGCCTGCTGATCTCGGGCGAGACGGCACGCATGTTCCGCCAGGAACACGGCGCCTTCCTGTCCGGCTGCGTCGCGCTGAGCCTCAACGCCGGGGCGTACATCAGCGAGATCTTCCGCGCGGGGATCCTGTCGATCCACCGCGGGCAGACGCAGGCCGCCTACAGCGTCGGGCTGACGCACGCGCAGGCGATGCGCTACGTCGTCCTGCCGCAGGCCTTCCGGCGCATGGTGCCGGCGCTGGTGAACGAGGGCGTCACGCTGATCAAGGACTCGTCGCTGGTGTCCGCCATCGGCCTGGCCGAGCTCGCGCTGGCGGCACGCACCGTGGCCGGGGCGTACTCGCGCTACTGGGAGCCCTACCTCGCGATCTCCGCGATGTACCTGGTGCTGACGCTGACGCTGTCGCTGCTGGCCAAGCGCCTGGAAGCCCCTGCGCATCTGCGCGGACGCTGACGCGCCGTCACGGCATGCAGGCCGGCCGCCCTTCGGGGCCGCCGGCCTTTTTCCTGCCCGCGTTCAGGTCTCGAAGAAGTAGCGCTTGAGGCCGGCGAGGATCATCTCGATCGCCACCGCGGTCAGCACCAGGCCCATCAGCTTCTCGATCGCCGCGACCATCGACGAGCCGAGCAGGTTGCGGATGCGGTCGGCAGCCAGCAGCACGACGCCCGAGACCAGCATCGCCGCGGTCAGCGCGCCGAACCACTGCGCCATGTTGTCCGGCTGGCGCGAGGCCAGCAGCAGCACGGTGGCCATCGCCGACGGCCCGGCCAGCAGCGGCACCGCCAGCGGGAAGATGAACGGCTCGCGCCCGCGGCCGTCGGCCGCGTAGACCTCGCCGCCGGTGGCGAAGATCATGCGCACCGCGATGATCAGCAGGATGACGCCGCCGGCGACCTCCAGCGAACGCTCGGACAGCCGCATCAGCGACAGGAAGGCCTGGCCGCCGACCATGAAGGCCGCGAGCACCAGGAAGGCGATCGTCGCTTCGCGGATGGCGACGAGACGGCGGCGTGCCGGGTCCACGCCGCGCAACACCGAGATGAAGATCGGCAGGCTGCCGAAGGGGTCGAGCACCAGCAGCAGCAGAACGAAAGCCGAGAGAAAGTCGTGATCCATGGCGCCATTGTCGCCGCCGCCGAAGACGGTCACGCCGCGCTCCGCTGTTGCGCGAAAGCCGCAATCGGGCGTCACGAAGCCGCCATATGACAGGGGTGCACCGGGTTTGCCCGAGGCGGGGTCGTAGACTTGCGGCGAACCCCGGAGACAGACTTCATGAAGAGCTTCGGGGTCTAACGTAAAGGACGAAACGACTATGAAGCGCACCCTGATCGCTCTCGCGTGCCTGGCCTCGACGGCCGCGTTCGCGCAAAGCAACGTCACGATCTACGGCCGCCTGAACACGACGGTCGAGAACCAGAAGAACATCGACTCGGCTGACTCGAAGACGGTTCTGAACAACGTCGCCTCGCGCCTGGGCTTCAAGGGCACGGAAGATCTGGGCGGCGGCCTGAAGGCCCTGTTCCTGATCGAGCACCGCTTCGCCAGCGACACCGGTGTCGCCGCCGACGAGTTCTGGTCCGGCGACGCGTTCGTGGGCCTGGAAACGCCGTACGGTACCGTCCGCGCCGGCCGCATCACCAGCCCGGCGTACTACGCCACGGCCGACTACGTCAGCCTGCACAACCACGACACCGGCACCTCGGCCGATGCGTTCTACGCCGCTGCCAGCCAGCCGAAGAACACGGTCGCCTACCTGACCCCGTCGTTCGGTGGCCTGACCGCCGAGTTCGCCTACTCGGCCGACGAAGACGTCAACAAGCCCTTCACCAAGACCTGGCAAGCCGCCGTCAACTACGACGCCGGCCCGCTGCACCTGGGTGCCGGCTACGACGAGAACGACTACGGCGACAAGCAAGTCGCGCTGCGTGGCCTGTACGAACTGGGCGCCATCACCCTGGGCGGCTACTACCAGCTGGCCGACAGCAAGGACATCGGCAAGCGCAACTCGATCCGTGGCGCGGTCCAGTACACGCTGGGTGCCAGCGAGTTCCACGTGAACGTCGGCTGGGCCGACGACTGGGATGACGTCAGCAAGAGCGGCGCCGTCCAGTACACGCTGGGCTACAACTACAACCTGTCGAAGCGCACCAAGGTCTACGCCTTCTACACCGCCATCAACAACGACAGCGGCGCCGCCTACGGCACGGAAGTCGACTTCGGCAAGGATCCGCGCTCGTTCGGCGTCGGCATCCGCCACAACTTCTGATCGGTTTCCGACCGTCAGTCAAAAGCCGGTCGCAAGACCGGCTTTTTTCTTGCCCGCTCGCGGCGTGACGGCCGCGGCAGGCCAGACCCCCGACTCAGCCGCCGCAGGCCTTCAGCGCGCGGGCGAAAGCCGCGACGGCGAAGTCGATCTGCGGCGCATCGATGACCAGCGGTGGCGCCAGCCGCACGACGGTGCCGTGCGTGTCCTTGGTCAGCACGCCCTGGGCCATCAGCGCTTCGCAGACGGCACGCGCCGAGGCGAAACCGGGCGCGAGTTCGACGCCGACGAGCAGGCCGCGGCCACGCACTTCCCGCACCGCCGGGTGCGCCAGGGCCTGCAGCGCGCCGATCAGGCGTTCACCCATCGCCGCGGCACGTTCGGCCAGCCGTTCGCGCTCCAGCAGATCCAGCGCCGCCAGCCCGACCGCCGCAGCCAGCGGGTTGCCGCCGAAGGTGCTGCCGTGGTCGCCGGGCGTGAACTGCGCCATCACGTCCTCGCGCGCGAGGAAGGCGCTGACCGGCAGCAGGCCGCCGCCGAGCGCCTTGCCCAGCGTCAGACCGTCGGGCACGACGTCCTCGTGGTCGACCGCCAGGCGCCGGCCGGTGCGGCCGAGCCCGGTCTGGATCTCGTCGCAGAGCAGCAGCACGTTGCGGCGCGTGCAGAGCTCGCGTGCGGCGCGCAGGTAGCCCGGTGGCGGCACGACGATGCCGGCCTCGCCCTGGATCGGCTCGAGCAGCACGGCGCAAGTGTGTTCGCCGATCGCCGCCTCCAGCGCCGCGAGGTCGCCGAACGGCACCGTGTCGAAACCCGGCGCGAACGGGCCGAAGCCGTCGCGGTACTGGGCTTCGCTGGAGAAGCCGACGATGGTCGTCGTGCGACCGGCAAAGTTGCGGGCGGCGACGACGATGCGCGCCTGGCCGTCCGGGATGCCCTTGACCTTGTAGCCCCACTTGCGCGCCGCCTTCAGCGCCGTCTCGACGGCCTCGGCGCCGCTGTTCATCGGCAGCGCACGGTCCATGCCGGTCAGCGTGCACAGGCGTTCCAGGAAGGGCCCGAGCCGGTCGCTGTGAAACGCGCGCGAGGTCACGGCCAGCCGCGCCGCCTGTTCGGTGAGCGCCGCCACCAGCACCGGATGGCCGTGACCGAAGCTGACGGCCGAGTACGCGCTCATCATGTCCAGATAGCGCCGGCCCTCGGTGTCGCGCAGCCAGACGCCCTCGCCGCGCGTCAGCACGACCGGCAGCGGGTGGTAGTTGTGCGCGCCGAAACGCGCCTCGAGTTCGATCGGCGACGGCCGGATCGCGGTGGGGTGCAGACGGTCGTTCATGCACCACACTGTGCCCAGGCAGCGAGGAAATGTGCTTTCCAGATGCTGCGTGGCAAAGCCATTTCGATGCAAGATTCTTTCTCCAGATCGACTGAAAGGATGCACCGTGACCGATCTTGATGCCATCGACCGCAAGATCGTCGCCGAGCTACAGCGCGACGGCCGCGTCTCCAACGTCGAACTCGCCACCCGCGTGCACCTGTCGGCGCCGCAATGCCTGCGGCGCACGCGCGCGCTGGAGGAACGCGGCGTGCTGCGCGGCTACGGTGCGCGTGTCGACGCCGCCGCGCTGGGCTACGGCGTCACCGCCTTCGTCAGCCTGAACATCCACGGCGGCGCCTTCGATCGCGTGCGCGACATCGAGGCGCGCATCCGCGACTTCCCGCAGATCCTCGAGTGCCACACCGTCAGCGGCGACTGCGACTACCTGCTGAAGGTCGTCGCACACGACCTGAAGGCGCTGTCGCAGTTCCTGACCGACCGGCTGATGCAGATCCCCGGCGTCGACGACGTGCGCTCGATGATCTGCCTGGAGGAGATCAAGCCGCAGGCGCCGCTGCCGACCGACGGCTGAGCCTCAGCCGCGCGGATGGTGGCGGGCGTGCAGCTGGCGCAGCCGCTCGCGCGCGACGTGGGTGTAGATCGTCGTCGTGCCGATGTCGGCGTGGCCCAGCAGCATCTGCACCGCGCGCAGGTCGGCGCCGTGGTTCAGCAGATGGGTGGCGAAGGCGTGGCGCAGCGTGTGCGGCGACAGCGGCACGAGGATGCCGGCCGCGCGCGCGTACTTCTTGACCAGCAGCCAGAAGGCCTGGCGCGTCATCGCGCCGCCGCGCGCGGTGACGAAGAGCGCGTCGCTGGCCTGGCCGCCGAGGATCGCCGCGCGGGCCTCGCCGAGATAGCGTTGGAGCCAGCCGTGCGCCTCCTCGCCGAACGGCACGATGCGTTCCTTGGAGCCCTTGCCGACGACACGCAGCACGCCTTCGGCCAGCCCCAGGTGCACGCTCTTCAGGCCGACGAGCTCGCTGACACGCAGCCCGCTGCCGTACATCAGCTCGAGCATCGCGCGGTCGCGCAGGCCGAGCGCGGTGTCGGTCTCGGGCGCGGCCAGCAGCGCCTCGACCTGGCGTTCGCTCAGGCTCTTGGGCACCCGCAGCGGCTGGCGCGCCGACTGCAGGCGCAGCGTCGGGTCGGCGGCGACGAGGTGCTCGCGCAGCGCCCAGCGGAAGTAACGCTTGAAGACGGTGAGCCGGCGGTTGGCCGTCGTCGCGCGCGTCGCCGTGTGTCGTTCGGCGATGTAGGCCAGCAGGTCGGCCTCGCGGCTGTCGTCCAGGCGCTTGGCGTGGCGGCGTGCCAGCCAGCCGGCGTACAGCGTCAGGTCGCGGCGGTAGGCGGCCAGCGTCAGCGGCGCCAGCCCGTCCTCGATCCACAGCGCGTCGACGAAACGGTCGATCGAGGCGGCACTGGCGGCCGCCTCGGCACCGGCCGGCGCGTCGACGGGCTCGGCGCTCACTCCAGCGTCAGCTTGGCCGACTGCACGACCTTCTTGTAGACCTCGTACTCGGCCTTGATCTGATCGCCGAACTCCTTCGGGCTGTTGGCGACGATCAGCGAGCCGGTGTCCTCGATGCGCTTCTTCACCTCGGGCAGCATCACGGTCGTCTTCACCGCGGCGTGGATCTTGTCGACGACCTCCTTGGGCAGGTTCTTCGGCCCGTAGACGCCGTAGAAGGCCATGCGGTTCACCGGCTCCAGGCCGACTTCCTTGAAGGTCGGCACGTTGGGCAGCACTGCCAGGCGCTGCGGCGCCGCGACGACGATCGCGATCAGCCGGCCGTCCTTGATGAACGGCAGCGCCGACGGCAGGTTGTCGAACATGATCTGCACCTGCCCGGCCACCGTGTCGTTGAGCGCCGGGCCGGCGCCGCGGTACGGGATGTGGGTGATGAAGACGCCGGCAAGGCTCTTGAACAGTTCGGTCTGCAGGTGGCCGATGCCGCCGGTGCCCGAGCTCGAGTAGCTGTACTTGCCCGGGTTCTTCTTCAGCTCGGCGAGAAATCCCTTGTAGTCACGCGCCGGGAAGCTCGGGTGCACGACGATGACGTTGGGCGTGGCCGCGATGTTGATGATCGGCGTGAAGTCGGTCAGCGGGTTGTACGGCACCTTCGGGTTGATCGCCGGATTCGAGGCCACCGAGGACACGGTGGCCACGCCCAGCGCGTAGCCGTCGGGCTGGGCCTTCGCGGTGTCGTTGGCGCCGATGATGCCGCCGCCGCCGGCCTTGTTCTCGACGACCATGGTCTGGCCCAGCGCCGGCGTGATCTTGTCGGCCACGGTGCGCGCGATGATGTCCGTCGTGCCGCCGGGCGCGAACGGCACGACCAGCTTGACCGGCTTGGCCGGATAGCCCTGGGCCCAGGCAGCCAGCGGTGCGGCCAGGCAGGCCAGGAACAGCGCGGACAGCGTTCTTCTCTTCATGCGGGCAGTCTCCATTCGTCGGTTGGGTGGGAACGGGGTCTGCGGCCGATTGTGGGTGATCAACGCGGCGGCTGTCCGAGCAATCCGGCCTTCAGCCGCTCGTCCACGGGGCGAACACCGAGAAAGATCCGCAACACCGCGGCGTACAGGTCCTCGCCGGGCAGGTCGGCCCCCCCGGCTCTGCCGTTCATCGAGAACACGAGGCCACGCCCGGGCAGGTAGTCCAGGTTCACGACGTCGCCCTTCTTGACCTGGCCGGTGGCCAGCACCTGGGCGTTGAAGTCCGCCTGGCGCTGGGCCAGCGCCGGCTGCTCGGCCGGCGGCGTGTTGCGCCGGAAGCCCTTGTCGATGGCCTTGACGAACTCCTTGGCCGGCGCGGTCTGCAGCATGCGCAGCTGGATGCGCTTGGCGCCGGGCGCGGCCAGCACCTCGGGCACGGTGCTCGCGCGGCGGCTCAGGTAGAGCCCTGCGGCATAGCCGTCGATCCAGGCCACCGAGCGCGTGCCGACGCCGTTGAGCACGAGGTCGGCCCCGCCGACGTGCATCGTCGCCGGGAAGGTCTGGCCGGCGATCGTCAGCTGCGCAGCAGCCGGTCGCACGAGCAGCAGGCCGCCAGCGGCGGCGGCGGCGAGCAGAAGGCGGCGTTGTTCGTTCATCGTCGTCCGGGGAATCATCGGCCCTTTGTACAACGCCGCGGCAAGTCCCGCCGCCGACCGGGGCGCTGGCACACTGCGCCTCCGATGCCCGACCTGCTGCTGCTCGCCCCCGATTTCCTGCTGATCGTCGCCGGCTACCTGATCTGCCGCCACACGCCGCTGGGGCGCGGCGTCTGGGACGGTGCCGAGCGCCTCGTCTACTACGTGCTGTTCCCGGCGCTGCTGTTCGGCAGCATCGTGCGCGAGCCGCTGTCGCTGGGCGCGATGCTGCCGCTGGCCGGCAGCGGGCTGGCCATCGTCGCCGCCGGCGTCGTGCTGGCCTACGCGCTGGCGCATGCGCCGGGCGTGGACGCGCGGCTGCACGCCTCGGGCGCGCAGACGGCGTTCCGCTTCAACTCCTACGTCGGCCTGGCGGTCGCGGCACGCATCGCCGGCGCCGACGGCGTGGCCTGGACGGCGCTGCTGATCTCGCTGTGCGTGCCGCTGTGCAACATCGCCGCGGTCTGGCCGCTGGCGCGCCACGGCGGCCACGGCTACGCACGCGAGCTGCTGCGCAACCCGCTGATCCTGGCCACCGCCTCGGGGCTGGTGTTCAACCTGCTGGGATTGCGGCTGCCCGAGCTGCTGTCCGGCGCGCTGGGGCGTGTCGGTTCGGCGGCGGTGCCGATCGGGCTGATGGCCGTCGGCGCCGGGCTGCAGTTCGGCGCCCTGCGCGAAGGGCCGAAGCTCGCCGCCGCGCTGCTGGCGATCCGCCACCTGGCGCTGCCGGCGCTGGCGCTGGCGATCGTCATCGGGCTGGACCTGCCGCCGGGCCAGCAGGCGACGGTGGTCGCCTTCGCCGCGCTGCCCACCGCGTCCAGCGCCTACGTGCTGGCCACGCGCATGGGCGGGCACGGCGGCTACGTCGCCGGCCTGGTGACGCTGTCGACGCTGGTCGCGATGGCCGGGCTGCCGCTGGCGCTGGCGGCGCTGGCCGCGCTGCGCTGAGCCAGCGCCCAGTCGACGTGCTCGGCGACGATTTCGCCGGCGGCGTCGCGCCCGGTGGCCAGCGCCGCGGCCAGCACCGGGTCGTCGGCCACACGCAGGCTGTTGCCGGCGGCCACCGCCAGGTTGCGCCGCCAGCGTCGCCAGCCGATGCGGCGGATCGGGCTGCCTTCGGTGCGCTTCAGGAAGTCGGCCTCGCCCCAGGACCACAGCGACAGCAGCGTCGGCGCCGCGAGGTCGGCGCGCCAGTCGAAGTCGGGCAAGGACGCGCGGCGCGCGTACTTGTTCCACGGGCAGGCCGTCTGGCAGTCGTCGCAGCCGTAGATGCGCTGGCCGAGCGCCGGCCGCAGCTCGACGGGAACGGGGTCGTCGGTCTCGATCGTCAGGTAGCTGATGCAGCGCCGTGCGTCGACGCGCCATGGCGCGACGATGGCCCGCGTCGGGCAGGCGTCCAGGCAGGCCGTGCAGCTGCCGCAGTGCGGCGCCTCGGGCGCGGTGACCGGCAGCGCCAGATCGACGTAGATCTCGCCGAGGAAGAAGGTGGAGCCGGCTTCGCGCGACAGCGTCAGCGTGTGCTTGCCGCGCCAGCCGATGCCGCTGCGCGAGGCGAGCTCGACCTCCAGCACCGGCGCCGAATCGACGAAGACGCGGTGGCCGAAAGGCCCGATCTCGGCTGCCAGCCGGTCGGCCAGGCGCTGCAGCCGCGTGCGCAGCACCTTGTGATAGTCGCGGCCGCGGGCGTAGACCGAGATCACCGCCTCGCCGGGCGCCGCCAGCCGGCGCTGCTCGGCCTCGCGCCAGTCCTGGGCCAGGTCGCGCGGCAGGTAGTCCATGCGCGCGGTGATCACGCGCACCGTGCCCGGCACCAGCTCGGCCGGGCGCGCACGCTTCAGGCCGTGGGCGGCCATGTAGGCCATCGAACCGTGGAAGCCGGCCTCCAGCCAGGCGAGCAGGCCCGGCTCGGCCGAGGCCAGGTCGATGTCGGCCACGCCGATCTGGGAGAATCCCGCCTCATGCGCCCAGATCCGCAGTCGTGCGAGCACGGAGGGCCCGTCGACGTGTCGTTCGGTTCGCATCCGACGATTCTAGAGAGCCGCCTCGTCACCTGGCCCGACGAGGCCGCTTGTGCCGCCTGGGCCGCCGCGCTCGCCGCGCGGCCCGAACTCCGCGACGCCTACCTCGAACTCGACGGCCCGCTCGGCGCCGGCAAGACCACCTTCGTGCGCCAGCTGCTGCGTGCGCTGGGCGTCGCCGGGCGCATCAAGAGCCCCACCTACGCCGTCGTCGAGCCCTACGTCCTGCCGGACGGGCTGGCGGTCTCGCACTTCGACTTCTACCGCTTCGACGACCCGCGCGAGTGGGAGGACGCCGGGTTCCGCGACGTCTTCGCCCGCCCCGGGCTGAAGATCGCCGAGTGGCCCGAGAAGGCGCGTGCGGTGCTGCCGCCGCCCGACCTGCGGCTGGCGATCGCGCCGCAGGACGACGAACGCCGCCTCGTCACCGTCGAGGCCTGCACCGCGCGCGGGCGCGCGCTGCTCGCATGAGGCGCCGCCGCCTGGTCGCCGGCGCCGGGCAGCTCGTGCTGCTGCTGACGGCCCCCGGCATCGCCTGGGGCGCCGGCATCGTCGCGGTGCGCGTCTGGCCGGCGGCCGACTACACCCGGCTGACGATCGAGTCCGACGGCCCGCTGGTGGCGCGCCACTTCGTCACCGAGGCGCCCGAGCGCCTGGTCATCGACCTCGAGGGCCTGGAGCTCAGCCCGCTGCTGCGCGACATCGTCGGCAAGATCCGCCCCGACGACCCGTACATCGCCGGCGTGCGTGTCGGCCAGTTCCAGGCGCGGGTGGTGCGTCTGGTGCTCGACCTGAAGCAGACGGTGGCGCCGCAGCAGTTCACGCTCGCCCCGGTGGCGGCCTACCAGCACCGGCTGGTCTTCGACCTCTACCCCAAGGCCGAGACCGACCCGCTGCTGGCGCTGATCCGCGAGAAGGAGTCCGCCGAGCGCGACGCGGCCAAGGCGGTGGAAGACGCGTTGGGCGAACTGATCGCCCGCGTCGACAAACCCGGCCTGCCGCAGCCGACGCCGAGCCGGCCGCCGGCGCCGGTGCCGCCGCTGCAGACCCCCGCCCCCGAGAAGGAGGCGCCGCCGACCGACGCCGAACGCCGCCGCGTCGACCGCCTGATCATCGTCGCGCTGGACCCCGGCCACGGCGGCGAGGACCCGGGCGCGATCGGCCCGACCGGGCTGCGCGAGAAGGACGTCGTGCTCGCCGTCGGCCTGGCGCTGCGCGACAAGCTCAACGCCGTGCCCGGCATGCGCGTGATGATGACGCGCGACGCCGACTTCTTCGTGCCGCTGCACGAGCGCGTGCGCAAGGCGCGGCGCGTGCAGGCGGACCTGTTCGTCTCGATCCATGCCGACGCCTTCATGCGCCCCGAGGCGCGCGGCGCGAGCGTCTTCGCGCTGTCGACCAAGGGCGCGTCCAGCACCGCGGCACGCTGGATGGCGCAGCGCGAGAACGCGGCCGACCGCGTCGGCGGCGTCAACGTCGCCTCCGTGCGCGACGCCCAGGTGCGTCAGGCGCTGCTGGACATGAGCACGACGGCGCAGATCAAGGACAGCCTGAAGCTCGGCCGCGAGGTGCTGTCGCGGCTGGACCGCGTCGGCCGCCTGCACAAGAAGGACGTCGAGCAGGCCGGCTTCGCGGTGCTGAAGGCCCCCGACATCCCGTCGATCCTGGTCGAGACGGCGTTCATCTCGAACCCGGAGGAGGAAGGTCTGCTGCGCGACGCCGGCTACCGCGCGCGCCTCGTCGACGCGCTGGCCACCGGCATCCGCCGCTACTTCGCGAAGAACCCGCCGCTGGCGCGGCAGCGTTCGCTCTGATTCAGGCCGCGCCGGGCGCGGCGCGCCGCGACTTCCAGGCGCCGTAGAGCACGAACAGGCCGGGCACGAGGATCATCGCCCAGATGATGGTGCTGAGGTTGTCCTTCACCCAGGGCAGGTTGCCGAACAGGTAGCCGGCCGTCGTCAGCCCGCCGACCCACAGCAGCGCGCCGCTGACGTCGAACAGCGTGAACTTGCTGCGCGACATCTGCGCCACGCCGGCGACGAAGGGCGCGAAGGTCCGCACGAAGGGCATGAAGCGGCCGGCGATCAGCGTGAAGCCGCCGTAACGTTCGTAAAACGCATGCGTGCGGTCGAACGCGCTGCGGTTGAAGAAGCGCGACTCGTTCCAGCCGAAGACCCGCGGCCCGACGAAGCGGCCGATCGTGTAGTTGCACTGGTTGCCCAGCACCGCCGCGGCGATCAGCAGCCCCATCGCCAGCGGCAGGTTCATGACCCCGGCGCCGCAGAGGGCGCCGACGACGAACAGCAGCGAGTCACCGGGCAGGAACGGCATCACGACGACGCCGGTCTCCACGAAGATGATCGCGAACAGCAGCGCGTACACCCACGCTCCGTAGGCCTGCACGAACGCCGCCAGGTGCACGTCGACGTGAAGGATGAAGTCGACCAACCATTGCACAACTTCCATGGCACCGGATTATCAACGGCTGGTTATGCTCGCTGCCGGATGGGTAACGAGGATCAGCCGTCGACGGACATCGACAGCGCCGTTCGTCGCAGGCTGCTGCACACGGCGCTGCGCAACGCCACCCGCAGCATCTGGATGCTGCTGGCGGCGATGGCGCTCGTCGTGCTGCTCGGCTGGCTGGGCGGGCGGCCGCTGGCCGGTGGCGTGGCGGCGGCCGTCGGCGGCGTCGCGGCGCTGATGCGCCTGCAGCTGGCGCGGCGCCACGCCAGCGAGCCGCCGCGCAGCGACGCCGAGACGGCCCGCGTCGTGCAATGGCTCGACGTCTCGGCGGCCGCCGTCGGGCTGATGTGGGCGCTCTGCACCTTCACCGTCTATCCGGCGCTCGACGAGACCGCACGCACGCTGTACCTGGTGATGGTCTGCGGCTCGATCGCCTACTCGGCGCAGTTCATGGCCATGGCCGGGCGTTCGTTCACCTGGCTGACGCTGCTGCAGGTCGGCTCGATCGTCGTCGTCAGCCTGGTGCTGGACCCGGTGCGCTCGGCGGCGCTGGCGGCGATCGCGCCGCTGTACGGCCTGGCCATGCTCAACGCCTCGCGCGAGCTGCGCACCACGGTCACCGAGTCGCTGCGCCGCGGCCTCGAGGCCGAGGCCGTCAACACCACGCTGCAGCGGGCCAAGCAGGCGGCCGACGCCGCGAGCATCGCCAAGTCGCAGTTCCTGGCGACGATGAGCCACGAGATGCGCACGCCGATGAACGGCATCCTCGGCGCGCTCGACCTGATGCGCGACACGCCGCTGGACAAGCGCCAGCGCGCCCTGGTGCGCACCGCGGTGGCCTCCGGCGAGTCGCTGCTGTGCATCATCGACGACGTGCTCGACCATTCGACGATCGAGTCGGGCAAGCTCAAGCTCGACCCGACGCCGATGTCGATGCACGCCGTCGCGGCCTCGGCCGCGGCGCTGCTGCGCTCCACCGCCGAGCAGCGCGGGCTGAAGGTCGACCTGCAGATCGAGGCCGACGTGCCCGACGCCGTCGTCGGCGACGCCTCGCGGCTCAAGCAGGTGCTGCTGAACCTGATCGGCAACGGCATCAAGTTCACCGAACGCGGCGGCGTGACGCTGCGGCTGTCGCGCGCGCCGGCGCCGCCGGGGATGTGCGGCGTGCGCTTCGAGGTCGCGGACACCGGCATCGGCATCCCGGCCCAGGCCGTGCCCAAGCTGTTCCAGCCCTTCTCGCAGGTCGACGCGACGCGCAGCCGCAGCCACGGCGGCACCGGGCTGGGGCTGTCGATCAGCCAGCGCATCGTCGCCGCGATGGGCGGACGCATCACGGTCGACAGCGTCGAAGGCCGGGGCTCGCGCTTCTCGTTCACGCTGGCGCTGCCGCCGGGGCCGGACCCGGGTTTCGTGAACGCGGCGGCCCCGGACTCCGGCCTGATGCCGCTGGACGCCGCCCCGACGCTGCAGGGCCGCGTGCTGCTGGTCGAGGACAACCCGGTGAATCGCCTGATCGCCGCCGAGATGCTCAAGAGCTGCGGCCTGGACGTCGTCGAGGCCGAGGACGGCCAGCAGGCGCTGGAGACCATCGACCGCGAGCACTTCGACCTGGTGCTGATGGACATCCAGATGCCGGTGCTCGACGGCTACGAGGCCACGCAGCGCATCCGCGAGCGTGAGGCGCGGCTGCGGCTGGCGCGTGTGCCGATCGTCGCGCTGACGGCCAACGCCTTCGACGAGGACGCCGCGCTGTCGTTGGCCGCCGGCATGGACGCGCACCTGTCCAAGCCCTACACGCGCGAGCAGCTGCGCGCGCTGCTCAAACAATGGCTGTGAGCCGCATGCCGCTGGTCCGGCGGCTGCTCGCGCTGCTGCTGGTGCTGACGCTGGCCTGGGCCGGGGTCTCGACGCAGGGCGACGCCGTCGCGGCCGGCGGGCCGGGCGGCGACACCCAGGCGGCGCCGGCCGCGCTGCCCGACGAAGGCACGGTCGCCGAACACCACCTGGACGACACCCCGGCCCAGTCGGCCTGGAGCGGCGAACTGCCGCCGGCCGACAGGCTGCCCGACGCCGCGCCGCTGCCGGCGCCGCCGGCCACGGGCGCCCGGCGCAGCCCGCCGCCACCGGACCGGCGCCATCCCGACGCGCCGCAGGACAGCCGCTTCAAACCGCCGCGCGCCTGAGACGCGGCGAGCGGGGCCGCCGGGTCCGGCTCGCCAGCCCCAGGCTCGAGCGCGGACACGCGCACGACCCTGGCGCTGCACCGACGCCGCCGCCCCGCCTTCGCGGGGCCGTCCGAACGTCCTGCCCTGCCGCTTGCCCGGCAGCTCCCGATGCGCACTCGTTTCCTGGCCGCCGCCGCGCTGGCCCTGGCCCTCGCCGCCTGCACCGACGGCTATCCGAACACCGACGCCCCGACCCCCGACCTGATCCGCCTCGACCAGCCCGGCCGGCTGCAGGCCCTCAACGAAGCCGCCGCCGCGGCCGCGTCGGAGGTCGACTGGCGCTTCCGGCTGCGGCCGGACTGCACGCTGCACGCCGAACGCCGCCGCCTGTTCGGTGTCGACGAGCTCTTCGTGCTGCCGCTGTCCGGCGCCGACCCCCAGCTGCGCGCCAGCGACGGCGCCCGGCGCTTCGAGCTCGTCGCCACCGCGGCCGACGGCCGCGAGCTGAGCGTGTTCGCCACCCGCAGCCGCGTCGACGCGCTGCGCGCCGAACTGGCACTCAAGCTGCTGCGCCGCGACTGCCGCCCCGAAGGCCGCGCCGGGGCCGCTGCCTACAATCCGCGCGGATGACCGCCCCACCCGCCCGCCGTCCGATCCGCGAACTGCCCGACGAACTCGTCAGCCAGATCGCCGCCGGCGAGGTCGTCGAGCGCCCGGCCTCGGTGGTGCGCGAGCTGGTCGACAACGCGCTGGACGCCGGCGCACGTGCCATCGTCGTGCGCCTGGCCGCCGGCGGCGTGCGCAGCATCGTCGTCGAGGACGACGGCTGCGGCATCCCGATGGAGGAGCTGCCGCTGGCGCTGAAGCGCCACGCGACGAGCAAGATCGGCTCGCTGGGCGAGCTGGAGTCGGTGCGCACGATGGGTTTTCGCGGCGAGGCGCTGGCCGCGATCGCGTCGGTGTCCGAGATGGCGATCACCAGCCGCAGCGCCGACGCAGCGCACGGCTGGCGTGTCGACGCACGCAGCGGCGAGCTGCAACCGGCGGCACGCGCCCAGGGCACGACGGTCGAGGTGCACGAGCTGTTCTTCTCGACGCCGGCGCGGCGCAAGTTCCTGAAGAGCGAGGCCACCGAGCTCGCCCACGCCCTGGATGCCGTGCGCCGCCACGCGCTGGCGCGGCCCGACGTCGGTTTCGCCGTCTGGCACGAAGGCCGCGCCGTCGCGCAGTGGCGCGCCGCCGGTGCCGAGCAGCGCCTGGGCGACGTGCTGGGGCGCGACTTCATCACCGCCAGCCGGCCGCTGGAGGCCGCCGCCGGGCCGCTGCAGCTGTGGGGCCGCGCCGGCCAGCCCGAGGCGGCGCGCAGCCGCACCGACCTGCAGTACCTGTTCGTCAACGGCCGCTACGTGCGCGACCGCCTCGTCTCGCACGCCGTGCGCGCCGCCTACGAGGACCAGCTGCACGGCAGCAAGCAGCCGGCCTACGCGCTGTTCCTGCAGATCGAGCCCGAACTCGTCGACGTCAACGTGCACCCGACGAAGATCGAGGTGCGTTTCCGCGACGGGCGTGCGGTGCACCAGGCGGTGCAGCGTGCGCTGGTGGACACGCTGGCCGGCACCCGCGCGGCGGCGGTGCCGGAGCCCAGCCCAGAGCCCGCGGCCGCGGGGCCCGACATCGCCGACACACCCGCGGCGGCCGTGGCGCCGCCG
>NZ_AEWG01000106.1 GCF_000190375.1 Rubrivivax benzoatilyticus JA2 = ATCC BAA-35 | reverse complement strand
GATGGACGAGGAGCCGCCGCTCGAAGGCGAGTTCGCCGACGCGGTGCCGGCACCCGCCCGCGCGCCGTCGTCGCCCGAGCCCGTGCCCGAACCGGTCGAGGCCATGGCCTGCGAGCCGGCCGCCGACGAGCCGCCTCCCGTCGAACGCCGCCCGCGCCCGGTGCGCCGCGACGAGCCGCCGGCACCGCCGCCGCGCACCCCGCTGGGCGACCGCTGGTATGCGCTGTGCCAGGCGATGGCCGAACGCGGCGCGGTTTCGGCGCTGCTGCGTGAACTGGCCTGGCAGGGCGGCTTGGCCGAAGTCGACGAGACGGCCACGCCGCAACGCTGGCGGCTGCAGGTCGAACGCGAGTCGCTGCGCACCCATGCGCTGCGCGAGAAGCTGACGGCGGCGATGACCGCCGAGCTCGGTGCGCCGGTCGATTTGGTGCTCGAACCCGGCTCGCCCGAGGACACGCCGGCCCGGCGCGACGCCTGGGAGCGCACGCGCCGCCAGCAGGAGGCCGAGCACACCATCCGGCACGACCCGGTGGTGCTGGAGCTGATGCGCCAGTTCCCGACGGCGCGCCTGGTGCCGAACTCGATCAAGCCGGTCTGAGCGGCGCTGCCGCACGACGATAATCCCGCGTTTTCCGCGGCCCCGAGGCCGCCACGAAAGGACACGACGATGATGAAGGGCCACCTCGCCGGGCTGATGAAGCAGGCCCAGGCGATGCAGGAAAACATGAAGCGCGCCCAGGAAGAGCTGGCGCAGCTGGAGGTCGAGGGCCAGTCGGGCGCCGGCCTGGTGAAGGTCGTGATGACCTGCAAGCACGACGTGCGCCGCCTGAGCATCGACCCCAGCCTGCTGGCCGACGACAAGGACATGCTCGAGGACCTGGTCGCCGCCGCGTTCAACGACGCCGTGCGCCGTGCCGACGAGATCAGCGCCGAGAAGATGGGCAAGCTGACCGCCGGCATGCCGATGCCGCCGGGCATGAAGTTCCCGTTCTGACCTGCTGCCCGTGGCCGACACCGCGCTCGACGCGCTGATCGAGGCGCTGCGGCGGCTGCCGGGTGTCGGCCAGAAGTCGGCGCAGCGCGTCGCCTTCCACCTGCTGCAGCACGACCGCGATGGCGCGCGCCGCCTCGCGCATGCGCTGGACGTGGCTGCCGAGCGTGTGCACCACTGCGCGCGCTGCCACACCTTCACCGAAGACGAGGTCTGCCCGGTCTGCCGTGATCCCGAGCGCGACGGCCGGCTGCTGTGTGTCGTCGAGACGCCGGCCGACCAGCACGCGCTGGAACGCAGCGGCGGCTACCGCGGCCTGTACTTCGTGCTGATGGGCCGGCTGTCGCCGCTGGACGGCGTCGGCGCCGGCGACATCGGCGCCGCCGAGCTGATCGAACGTGCCAGCGACGGCACGGTGCAGGAGGTCATCCTGGCCACCAGCTTCACCGCCGAAGGCGAGGTCACCGCACACGCGCTGGCCCAGGCGCTGCGCGCCCGCGGCCTGAAGGTCACGCGCCTGGCACGCGGCGTGCCGGCCGGCAGCGAGATCGAATACGTCGACCTGGGCACGATCGCCCACGCGCTGGTCGACCGCCGCTGACGCGGCGGCTCAGCCCGCCCGCCGAAGACCGAGAAGACCGGGGTCAGGTCTCGTAAGACCTGACCCCACGAGACTGCGGGAGACCGGGGTCAGGTCTCGTGAGACCTGACCCCAGGCTGTCCAGGCTGTCTGACCCCAGCCTGTCGCAGCGGTCTCAGACGCGAGCCGCCGGCCGCGTCCGGTAGAAGCTCACCGGCTGCGCCTTGGCCTCGCGCAACACGCTCTTCCTGATGCGGCCGACGACGTGCATCTCGCAGGGCTTGCAGTCGAAGCGCAGCGTCAGGCGCTCTCCGCCGGAGACCAGCGTCAGCGGCTCGGCGCGCACCGTGCCCTGCACGCCGATCACGCCCTTGGCCTGCTTGGGGCACAGCGACAGCGACCAGCGCACGCAGTGGCGCGTGATCATCAGGCTGACCTCGTCGCTGCGCTCGTGGCTCTCGTAGGCCGCTTCGATCACCTTGACGCCGTGGCGGGCGTAGAACGCCGCCGCCTTCGTGTTGTGCACGTTGGCCAGATAGCTCAGCGTGTCCTCGGGGTAGGGCGCCGGCGGGTCCTTCGGCGTCGCGCGCGGCAGCGGCTCGAAGGCCGCGGCGCGGGCCGCTTCCAGGGCCGCGACGGCGTCGCGGCGCAGCGCGTTGGCCACCGAGGCCGGCACGAACCACGGCGAAGCGATGTCGACGCCGCGCGCCTCGAAGATCGTGCCGCCCAGGCGGGCCAGGTTCTCGCGCAGCGTGGCTTCGTTGCGTGCCGCGTCCTTCGGCCGCTGGTGCTCGTGCACGACCTCCGCATGCGCGTAGTGGCCGTCGGCGTCGACGAGCTGCAGCACGAAGCCTTCGCCGCTGGCCTCGAAACGCAGGTCGACCGGGATCAGGCGTTCGGCCGACTTCTTCTCCAGCAGCCGGTCCCAGGCCATGTCGCGGTTGCGGCTGATCGCGGCGTCGCGGCGCAGGTCCTTCAGCGTCTCGATCGGGGCGTTCGGCTGCACGCGCCAGGTGCGGCCGCCCAGCGGCGTCGCGACGTTGACCGGCACGCCCTGCAGCTCGCCCTGGCGGTCCCACCAGGTCAGCGCGTCGCCGTTGTTCAGCGCCGCCGAGGCGTCGGTGAGCACGAGGTCGAAATGGTCTTTGCCGACGCGTGTGACGTGGCCGATCTCGACGCCGGCGTGTTTGGGCGTGTCGAAGGCGCCGATGTCGCTCTGGCGGCCGTTGACGAAGTAGTCGGTCGCGCCGCGGTTGAAGCTGCGTGCCGGGTCGGGCGTGAAGGTGTAGCGGCAGCGGCCGCTGGAGGCGGCGCGCAAGTCGGGGCGTTCGTCGAGCAGCCGGTCGAGCAACTGGCGGTAGTGCGCGGTGACGTTCTTCACCGTGCCCATGTCCTTGTAGCGGCCCTCGATCTTGAAGCTGCGCACGCCGGCTGCCACCAGAGCCGGCAGGTTGGCGCCCTGGTCGTTGTCCTTCAGCGAGAGCACGTGCTTCTCGTGCGCGACGATGCGGCCCTGGGCGTCGGTCACCGTGTACGGCAGCCGGCACTCCTGCGAGCACGAGCCGCGGTTGGCGCTGCGCCCGGTGTGCGCGTGGCTGATGTAGCACTGGCCGCTGTAGGCGACGCACAGCGCGCCGTGCACGAAGAACTCCAGCACGACGCCGGGCGCGGCGGCGGCGATGGCCTGCACCTCGGCCAGCGTCAGCTCGCGCGCCAGCACCAGCTGCGAGAAGCCGGCGTCCTGCAGGAAACGCGCTTTCTCCGGCGTGCGGATGTCGGTCTGCGTGCTGGCGTGCAGCTGGATCGGCGGCAGGTCCAGCTCCAGCAGGCCCATGTCCTGGACGATCAGCGCGTCGGCGCCGGCGCGCCAGACGTCCCAGGCCAGGCGGCGCGCGTCTTCCAGCTCGTCGTCGCGCAGGATGGTGTTCAGCGTGACGAAGACGCGCGCGTTCCAGCGGTGCGCATGGCGCGCCAGGCGTTCGATGTCGGCCAGCGCATTGCCGGCCTTGTCGCGCGCGCCGAAGCTCGGGCCGCCGATGTAGACGGCGTCGGCGCCGTGGTTGACGGCTTCGATGCCGACGTCGGCGTCGCGCGCCGGCGCGAGCAGTTCCAACGTGTCGCGCACGGAATGGACCACCCCCGAAGCGCCTTCGGCGCTCCCCCTCAAGGGGGCGCCGCCGGTGTCCCGGCAGAGCCGGTCCACGGCGGCTGCTTGATGTTCCTGCGGCATTCCGGCTATGAGCGGCTTGCGCTCAGCCGCGCAAGCGCTGGGCCGCGCCGTCGATCGACGCCTTCAGCTCGTCGTAGTTGCGGTTCACCGGGAACTGCGGGAACTGCGCGACGATGCTCTCCGGCGGGTGGATGAAGAAGCCGGCGTCGGCTGCGCCGAGCATGCCGGTGTCGTTGTACGAGTCGCCGGCGGCGATGACCTGGAAGTTCAGCGACTTCAGTGCGTTGACCGCGTGGCGCTTCTGGTCGGGCTGGCGCAGCTTGTAGTCGGCGACGTAGCCCTCGGCGTCGATCTCCAGCCGGTGGCAGAACAGCGTCGGCCGGCCGAGCTGGCGCATCAGCGGGTCGGCGAACTCGTAGAAGGTGTCCGACAGGATGATCACCTGGTAGCGCGAGCGCAGGTCGTCGAGGAACTCGCGCGCGCCGGGCAACGGCGCCATGCCGGCGATGACGTCCTGGATGTCGGCCAGCTTCAGGCCGTGCTCGCGCAGCATCGCCAGGCGCCAGCGCATCAGCTTGTCGTAGTCGGGCTCGTCGCGTGTCGTGCGCGAGAAGGCGGCGATGCCGGTGCGTTGCGAGAACGCGATCCAGATCTCGGGGACCAGCACCCCTTCGAGGTCGAGGCAGACGACTTTCATGGGGCGCGATGCTAGCGCAGCCGCTCGCCGCGTCGGCGCCGCGGAGGCCGTGATTTGTCCACGACCGGCCGGTCGTCAAGACCCCATCGAACGTCGGAAGCGCGATGCGGCCGGCGTGCCGCCGCTATGCTGCCCGGCTGCACAACCGATGGAAACGTGATGGCCGAGGGCAAGGCCGACGGCCAGGAGCCGGCCGGCGCCGAACTGCTGGACAAGGTACGCCGCGAACTCTCGCGCCAGCAGACGCGCGCCGAGGGGCCGCTGTACCGCGTCGTCGAGGTCGGTCGCGACAGCGACGGGCGGCTGGTCAAACACGCCCAGATCTGGCACAGCGACCTGTCGGTGGCGCGGCGTTTCGGCCGTGCGCTGGCCGCGAACTCGGTCGCCCAGCAGGTCACCGTGACCGACGCCGCCGGCAACATCCTCGAGGAGATCTCCCCGCCGCCGCCCGGTGTGCTGCCGCCGGGCTGGGACGGCTGGCGTGACCTGCCGCTGCCGCCGCTGCCGCGGCCCAAGCCGGCGAAACCCAAACCCACCTTCGGCAGCGTGCCGGCGGCGCTGGCGCGCTCCCATCCGCCGGCACCGCCTTCGCCGCCGCCGGTGCTGCCGGTGCTCGGCGCGGCACCGGCCGAAGCTCCGGCCGAACCGCTGCCTCAGACGATGCTGTCGCAGCCCGGCGAGGCCGCGTCGCCACCGGCGGCCAAGTCCGGCCCCGACGACGACGTCGAGATCGTCCTGCCGACCTGAGCTACTCGGCGCTGCCCAGCGTCACCGTCACGCTGCGCGACTGGCCGGCGCGCCAGACCGTCAGCGTCACGCGTTCGCCCGGCTGGCGCGTCTCCAGCAGTGACAGGATGTCGTCCAGGCTGTCGACCGCTTCGCCGGCCACCGCGGTGATGACGTCGCCGGCGACGATCTGCGAGCCGCGACCACGCTGGAAGGGTTTCAGCCCCGCCTTGGCCGCCGGGCTGCCCGGCTGCACCTGCACCAGCGGCACGCCGCGCGGCAGGCCCAGCGCGCGTGTCAGGTTGGCCGGCCCGGCGGTGACGCCGATCGCCGGGCGCAGGAAACGCCCGTCGCGGATCAGCCGCGGCACGATGCGGTTGACCTCGTCGACGGGAATTGCGAAGCCGATGCCGGCGCTGGCGCCGCTGGGGCTGGCGATCTGCGTGTTCACGCCGATCAGCCGGCCGGCGCTGTCGAGCAGCGGGCCGCCGGAGTTGCCGGGGTTGATCGCCGCGTCGGTCTGGATCACGCCGCGGATCGTGCGGTTGTTGAAGGACTCGATCTCGCGGCCCAGCGCGCTGACGATGCCGGTGGTCAGCGTCTGGTCCAGGCCGAAGGGATTGCCGATCGCGTAGACCCGCTGGCCGACACGCAGCTCGCGGCTGGAGCCGATGGCGATCGGCGGCAGCTTCTCGCGCGGCGCCTTGATGCGCAGCACCGCGAGGTCGCGGTCGGGGAAGGCGCCGACGAGTTCGGCGTCGAGGCTCGTCTGGTCGGCCAGCGTCACCTGGGCGCCGCTGCCGCCCTGGATGACGTGGAAGTTGGTGACGATGTGGCCCGCCTCGTCCCAGACGAAGCCGGTGCCGGTGCCGGCCGGCACCTGCTGCACGTTGAGCGAGAAGAAGTCGCGCCGCGCCGCCAGCGTCGTGATGTGCACGACCGAGGGTGATGCCTTGCGGAAGAGTTCGATGTGGGCCGTCTCCTCGGCCGACAGCGCGCCGCGTGGCGTGATCGGCCGCGGGCCGGCTTCGGTGCGCGCCTGCAGCGGCAGCGCCAGGCTGGCGAGGAGGAAGGCGAGGGCGATCGGCGTGTGTCTCATCGTTGATGCGGGGCCGGGCGGCCCCCACGTGGCCTTGTCGGCGCCGATTTTCTCAGCTGGAGTGCGGGGTCAGGTCTTGTGAGACCTGACCCCAGCCTGCCGCCGTTCAGCTGACGGAAGTCGGTGGGGAAGTCGGGGTCAGGTCTTATGAGACCTGACCCCAAGCCGCCTTATGAGACCTGACCCCAAGCCTCCGTTCAGCTGACGATGTACGAGCCGGCGCCGGTGGCGATCAGTTGGCCGCTGTCGTCGACCAGCCGCATCTGCGTCGAGCCGACACGCCCGCCCAGGCGCGTGACCTCGGCCTGCGCGACGTAGCGCGGCGCCAGCCCGGGGCGCAGGAAGTCGGTGCGCAGGTCGATCGTGCCCATGCGCGCAAAACGCTGCAGCACCTGCTGGGCGTCGTCGGCGGGGTGGCGTTCGGCGATCGCGACCATCAGCGCCAGCGCGCCGGTGGCGTCCAGCGTCGCCGAGATCGCGCCGCCGTGCAGGCGCTGGTGCAGGAAGTGGCCGATCAGCTCGGGTCGCATCGTGAACGACAGCCGCACGTCGCCCGGCGCCAGCGACTCGACCTTCAGCCCGAGCACGCGGTTGAAGACGATCTGCTGCTCGAACATCTCGGTGAAGGCCGCTTCCAGCCGCTGCTGCTCGGCGGCGCTGCGGCGGGCGGCGGGTGTCGTCGTCACGGTGCGAGTCCCAACCGGGCGCGTGCCTGCGCCGGTGTCGCAATCGCACGCCCGGCGCGGCGCGCGCAGTCGGCCAGCGCCTCGATCAGCTCGCCGTTGCCGCGTGCGCGCCGGCCGTCGGGCAGGTAGAAGGTGTCCTCGAGCCCGGTGCGCAGCATGCCGCCCAGCTCGGCGGCGCGCTGGTGCACCGGCCAGATCTCGGCGCGGCCGATCAACGTCGCCTGCCAGACGGCGCCCGGCGGCGCGTAGCCCGGCAGCAGCGCCAGCAGCGCGGCGTCGCAGGGCATGCCGCTGGCCACGCCCATCACGAAGTTCAGCTCGGGCGTGCCGTCGACCAGGCCGGCCTTCGCGAACAGGCCGACGCTGCGCACGATGCCGACGTCGAAACACTCGAACTCCGGGTGCGTGCCGCATTCGCGCATCACGGCGACGAACCGTTCGATCTTGTCGACCGGGTTGTCGAAGACCATCGGCGGCCAGGCCCAGCGGCCGTCTTCGCGCAGCTTCAGGTAGTTCAGGCTGCCAGCGTTGCAGGCCGCGATCTCGGGGCGCACGCGGCGGATGCAGGCCGCCGGGCCTGCTATGTCGGGGCCGAGCACGCCGGTCGTCAGGTTGAGGATGACGCCGGGGCAGGCCGCGCGGATCGCGTCGCAGACGGCGGCGGCGACCTCCGGGTCCCAGCTCGGCATGAAACCCCGGCCCGGCGCCTGGTCGCGCAGATGCACGTGCATCACGCTGGCGCCCGCGTCGAAGGCGGCACGCGCCTCGCGCGCCATCTGCTCGGGTGTCACCGGCACCGGATGCTGGTCGGGGTTCGTCAGCACGCCGGTCAGCGCGCAGGTCAGGATCGCGGGTTCGAGGCTCATGCGTCCAGCTCCAGTTCGACCAGCAGCGCCCCGGCGGCGACCGGGTCCTTGGCGGCGGCGTGCACCGCGCGCACGAGGCCGGCGGCGCCGGCCTCGAGCCACATCTCCATCTTCATTGCCTCGACGCAGGCCAGGCGCTGGCCGGCCTCGACGCGGTCTCCCGGCGCGACCAGCACCTGGGCGACGACGCCGGCGACCGGGGCGCGGGCGCACGACGCGTCGCTGGCGGTGTCGGTGCCCGGCCACGGCGAGGCCTCGGCGAACGCGAACACGTCGCCATCGACGACGAGATGCAGCGTGTCGCCGTCGCGCAGCGCGACGGCCTGGCGCTGCATGCCGTCGTGCCACCAGCGCACGCGGCCGTCGGCGTCGAGCTCGAGGACGCGGACCTCGTCGGGCGGCGCGCGCAGCGTGCGGCGCTCGCCGGCGCAGTCGACGACGAGGTCGAGCCGGGCGAGGCCGGCTGGCCGCAGCGGGGGGGCGGCCGCAAGGCGGGGGCACGCAAGGCGGGGTCGCGCAAGGCGGGGTCAGGTCTCGTGAGACCTGACCCCAGGCTTCCCGCACCGCCGACCGATCCGGGGTCAGGTCTCGTGAGACCTGACCCCAGGCTTCCCGCACCGCCGAGCAGCGCCGCCGCCAGCTGCCAGACGGCCTCCGGCGGTTGCGGGCGCCGCAACAGCGGCTCGCCGGCCGCGGCCCATTCGTCCAGCCGCGTCGTCGTCATCCGCGCGCCGGTGAAGTCCGGGTGCGCCAGCAGCTCGCGCAGGAAGCGCGCGTTGTGGCGCGGGCCGACCAGCACCGCGTCGGCCAGCGCGCGGCGCAGCCGGCGCAGCGCGTCGGCGCGGTCGCGGCCGTGGGCGACGAACTTGGCAACCATCGCGTCGTAGTACGGCGGCACCTCGCCGCCCTCGGCCAGGCCGTGATCGACGCGGATGCCGGCGTCCGCCGGCCGCCAGCGCAGCACGCGCCCGGTCTGCGGCGTCCAGCCGGCGTACGGGTCCTCGGCGTAGAGCCGCGCTTCGACGGCGTGGCCGTCGAAGCGGATTTGCTCCTGTGTCAGTGGCAGCGGCTCGCCGGCGGCGATGCGCAACTGCCATTCGACGAGGTCCAGCCCGGTGATCGCCTCGGTGACCGGATGCTCGACCTGCAGCCGGGTGTTCATCTCGAGGAAGAAGTGCCGGCCCTCGGCGTCGACGACGAACTCGACGGTGCCGGCGCCGCGGTAGCCGACGGCCAGCGCGGCGGCCACCGCGTCGCGGCCCATCGTGGCGCGCATCGCCTCGCCGACGATCGGCGAAGGCGCTTCCTCGACGACCTTCTGCCGCCGGCGCTGCGCCGTGCAGTCGCGTTCGCCCAGGTGCACGGCCTGGCCATGGGCGTCGGCGAAGACCTGGACTTCGACGTGGCGCGCGCCGGTGATCAGGCGCTCCAGCATCAGCCGGCCGTCGCCGAAGGCGCTCTCGGCTTCGCGCCGCGCGCCGGCCAGCGCCGCGGCCAGTTCGCCGGGCTGGCGCACCAGGCGCATGCCGCGCCCGCCGCCGCCGGCCACGGCTTTCACCAGCAGCGGCAGGCCTAGGGCTTCGGCTTCGGCGGCCAGACGCTCGTCGCTCTGGTCGTCACCCAGGTAGCCCGGCGCGCAGGGCACACCCGCCGCCAGCATGCGGCGCTTGGCGCCGGCCTTGTCGCCCATCGCGCGGATCGCCTCGGCCGGCGGGCCGATGAAGACCAGCCCGGCGGCCTCGACCGCTGCGGCGAAGTCGGCACGTTCGGACAGGAACCCGTAGCCGGGGTGCACGGCGTCGGCACCGCTGCGGCGCGCGGCGTCCAGCACCGCGGCGACGTTCAGATAGGACTCCGACGCCGGCCCCGGCCCCAGACGCACCGCGACGTCGGCCTGGCGCACGTGCGGCGCGCCGGCATCGGCATCGCTGTAGACGGCCACCGTGCGGTAGCCCAGCCGGCGCGCCGTGCGTTGCACGCGGCAGGCGATCTCGCCGCGGTTGGCGACGAGCACGGTCTCGAACGGCCGGCTCATCGCGGCGCCCAGGCCGCGGGGCGGCGTTCGAGGAAGGCCGTCGTGCCTTCGACGCCTTCGGGCCCCAGTGCGGCGCGCGAGAACACCTCGGCGGCCTGCGCCACCAGCGCCGTGGCGGGCTGCCAGCGCGCCTGCGCGACCAGCGCCTTGCTGGCGGCCACCGCGCCGGGCGCGCAGCGCAGGATGTCGTGCAGCACCGCTTCCAGCGCATGGTCGAGCGCGCCGGTGGCGTGCAACTCGTGCACCAGGCCGACGGCCAGCGCCGCGTGCGCGTCGAGCTTGCCGCCGCAGACCGCCAGCCGCCGCGCCTGCGAGGGCCCGAGCCGTTCGACGAGGAAAGGCGCGATCTGCGCCGGCACCAGCCCCAGCGAGGTCTCGGGCAGGCGGAAGACCGCGCTGGTGGCGGCCAGCACGACGTCGGCGACGCAGGCCAGGCCGAGGCCGCCGCCCATCACGCTGCCTTCCAGCAGCACGACGGTGGCCAGCCCGGTGGCGGCGAACGCGGCGCAGAGCTCGCCGAAGGCGGCGCTGACCTTCTCGATCGCCTTCGGGTCCTGGTCCAGCCGGGCGCGTGCCGCGGCCATGTCGGCGAGGTCGGCGCCGGCACAGAAGTGGCCGCCGGCACCGCGCAGCACGACGACGCGCACGCGGCCGCCGGCTTCGGCCTCGGCCAGCGCCGTGCGCAGCGCCAGCACCATCTCCAGCGACATCGCGTTGCGCACTTCGGGGCGCGACAGCGTCAGCGTCAGCACGCCGCGGCCGTCTTCGTGGGCGACGACAGCCGTGCTCATCGGCGCCCCGGCAGCGTGTTCTCGAGCTTGCAGATGATGCCCAGCATCACCTCGTCGGCGCCGCCGCCGATCGACACCAGGCGCGAGTCGCGCCAGGCCTGCGAGATCGGGTTCTCCGGCGTGTAGCCCATGCCGCCCCAGTACTGCAGGCAGCTGTCGGTGACTTCGCGCGACAGCCGCCCGCACTTCAGCTTGGCCATGCTCGCCAGCCGCGTGACGTCCTGGCCGGCGACGTAGAGCTCGACGGCGCGGTAGGTCAGCGCGCGCAGCGCCTCGACCTCGGTGCGCAGCTCGGCCAGGCGGTAGTGCACGACCTGGTTGTCGAGGATGGGCTTGCCGAAGGCCTGGCGCTGGCGGGTGTAATCGATCGTCAGGTCGATCAGCCGGTCCAGGCTCTTCAGCGACGAGGCCGCGCCCCACAGCCGTTCCTCCTGGAACTGCAGCATCTGGAAGGTGAAGCCCATGCCTTCCTGGCCGATCAGGTTGCGCCTGGGCACGCGCACGTTGTCGAAGAACAGCTGCGCGGTGTCGCTCGAATGCATGCCGATCTTGCGGATCTTCTGCCGCGTGATACCGGGTGCGTCCATCGGCACGACGATCAGGCTCTTGTTGCGGTGCGGCGGGCCGTCGCTGGTGTTGGCCAGCAGGCAGCACCAGTCGGCCTTGAGGCCGTTGGTGATCCACATCTTCGTGCCGTTGATGACGTAGTCGCCGCCTTCGGCGCGCGCCGTCGTCTTGACCGCGGCGACGTCGCTGCCGCCGCCGGGTTCGCTGACGCCCAGGCAGGCGACGTAGTCGCCGGCGATCGTCGGCACCAGGACTTCGCGTTTCAGCTCCTCGCTGCCGAAACGCGCCAGCGCCGGCGTCGCCATGTCGGTGTGCACGCCGATGGCCATCGGCACGCCGCCGCAGTGGCAGGCGCCCAGGGCCTCGGCCATCACCATCGAGTAGCTGAAGTCCAGCCCGGCGCCGCCGTATTCGGCCGGGTACTTCAGCCCCAGCAGCCCCAGGTCGCCGAGCTTCTTGAAGACCTCGTGGCTGGGGAACTCCTCGGCCGCCTCCCAGGCGGCGACGTGCGGGTTCAGCTCCTTGTCGACGAAGCGGGTGACGATGTCCTCGATCTGGCGGTGTTCGGGCGTGAACTGCATCGGGTGTCTCCTCGGGTTCTCGTGGATCAGAAGCGCGCGACGCCGAAGGCGTTGGGCCGCAGCGTGCGGCGCGCCGCCTCGGCGGCCAGCGTCAGGCACAGGCCGAGCACGCGGCGCGTGTCGCGCGGGTCGACGATGCCGTCGTCCCACAGCCGTGCGGTGCCGAACAGCGCCGTGCTCTCGGCGTCCAGGCGGCGGCGCAGCGCGTCGCTCATCGCCGCCAGCGCGCTCTCGTCGGCGGGCAGGCCCAAACGTTCGAGCTTCTGGCGGTTCAGCAAGTCCATCACCTGCGCCGCCTGGGCGCCGCCCATCACCGCGGTGCGTGCGCTGGGCCAGGCAAAGATGAAACGCGGGTCGAAACCGCGCCCGCACATGCCGTAGTTGCCGGCGCCGTAGCTGCCGCCGAGCACGACGGTGAACTTCGGCACGCGCACGTTGGCCACCGCCTGGATCATCTTGCTGCCGTGTTTGATCGCGCCGGCGCGTTCGGCCTCGCGCCCGACCATGTAGCCGGTGGTGTTCTGCAGGAACACGAGCGGCGTGCCCGACTGGTCGCACAGCTGCATGAACTGCGCCGCCTTGGTCGAGCCGGCGGGCTGGATCGGGCCGTTGTTGCCGACGAGGCCGACGTCGTGGCCCATCAGCCGCGCGTGGCCGCAGACGGTGTCGGGTGCGTAGGCGGCCTTGAACTCGAGGAATTCCGAGCCGTCGACGAGACGCGCGAGCACCTCGCGCACGTCGTAGGGCGTGCGCTCGTCGGCCGGCACGACGCCCATCAGTTCCTCGGCCGGGTACAGCGGCTCGTGGGCGGCGGGCGCGGCGCCGACCGTGTCCCAGGGCAGGCGGCCGAGCAGCTCGCGCGTCAGCTCGATCGCGTGCGCGTCGTCCTCGGCCAGGTACTCGCCCAGGCCGGTGACCTGGGCGTGCAGCTCGGCGCCGCCGAGTTCTTCATCCGTCGCGTCCTCGCCGATCGCGGCCTTCACCAGCGGCGGGCCGGCGAGGTAGATGCTGGAGCGGCCGCGCACCAGCACGACGTAGTCCGACAGCCCCGGCAGATAGGCGCCGCCGGCCGTCGACGAGCCGTGCACGACGGCGATCTGCGGGATGCCGGCCGCCGACAGCCGCGCCTGGTTGGCGAAGCTGCGCCCGCCGTCGACGAAGATCTCGGCCTGGTACATCAGGTTGGCGCCGCCCGACTCGACCAGCGCCACCAGCGGCAGCTTGTTCTCGCGCGCCAGCTCCTGCGCACGCAGCGCCTTCTTCAACCCCATCGGCGCGACGGTGCCGCCCTTGACGGCGCTGTCGCTGGCGGTGACGAGCACGCGCCGGCCGGCGACGGTGCCGATGCCGACGATGGCGCCGCCGCCGAGCACGCTTTTCCTGCCGTCGTCGTCGTGCATGCCCAGGCCGGCCAGCGGCGACAGCTCGAGGAAGTCGCTGCCGCGGTCGAGCAGGCGCGCGACACGTTCACGCGGCAGCAACTGGCCACGCGCGGCGAACTTCCCGGCCTTGCTGGCCGACTCGGCGACGACCTTGGCTTCGAGCGCACGCACCTCGGCCAGGCGCTCGTGCATGCGCGCCGCGTTGGCCGCGAAGGCGGGCGAACGCGGGTCCAGCCGCGAGACCAGCGCGGGCATCAGCGCAGCACCTCGGGCGTCGTCGCGCGGTGGAAACCGTCGAACGGTGTCGAGCGCGCCGTGCGGCCCAACGGGAAGCTCTGGTTGCCCAGCGGCGCGCCGCCGTCGATCGGCAAGGTGACGCCGGTGATGAAGGCTGCGGCGGGCGACAGCAGGAAGACGATGGCCGCACTCACTTCGGCCTCCACACCCAGCCGGCGCAGCGGCACCTCGCCGGCCAGCGAGGCGATGATCGGCTTCATCTCCGGGCCGTAGCGGTCCAGGCCGCTGGAGGCGATCCAGCCCGGCGCGACCGCGTTGACCCGCACACCGGCGTGCGCCCACTCGAAGGCCGCGCTCATCGTCAGGTTGGCCATGCCGGCACGCGCCGCGCCGCTGTGGCCCATGCCGGGCATGCCGTTGCGGAAGTCGGCGGTCATGTTGACGATCGCGCCGCCCGTGCCCTGCATGCTCTGCAGGAAGACCTCGCGCATCATCAAAAAGCCGCCGGTCAGGTTGTTGGCGACGACGGCGTCGAAGCCTTTCTTCGAGATCGCCAGCAGCGGCGCCGGGAACTGGCCGCCGGCGTTGTTGACGAGGCCGGCGACCGGGCCGTGCTCGGCGACGACGCGGCCGACGGCGGCCTTGACGGCTTCTTCGTCGCGGATGTCGAGCACGACGGTCTCGCAGCGGCCGCCGTCCTCGGCGATCTCGGCGGCCACACGGGCCAGCTTGTCGGCCTGGCGGCCGCTGACGACGACGGTGGCGCCCAGCGCCGCCAGTTCGTGCGCGACGCAGCGGCCGATGCCGCTGCCGCCGCCGGTGACCCAGTGCAGCTGTCCGGCGAACAGGCCGGGACGGAACACGCTGCGGTAGCCGGACTCGTTCATCGCGCCTCGCCGTCGTGGTGATGCGGCGGCATTAGGCGTCGAGGGTTACGTTAACGTCAACCGGGTTACGGGTTGGTGATTTCCATGATCTCAACGGAATGCCCCCCGGCTACGATGCGCCGCACCAACCCAGGGAGCCCCGATCCGATGGACCTGCAAGCCTGTACCGAGGAACTGCGCCGCAAGGTCGGCGAGGCCAGCGGCCTGAACGCGACGCTGAAGTTCGACTGCGGCACCGACGGCGTCGTCGTCATCGACGGCCGGGCGGTGCCGAACACCGTCGACAACGTCGACCGCGACACCGACTGCACCGTCGGCATCACGCATGACAACCTGGTGGCGATGATCAAGGGCGAGCTGCAGCCGGCGACCGCCTTCATGACCGGCAAGATCAAGGTCAGCGGCGACATGAGCGTCGCGTTGAAGCTCCAGCGCATCGTCTAGCATCCGTCGATGCTCGACACCCCGGATCGACCCGATGACGCCGCCGCGCAGGCGGTGGTCGCGTCGCACCGCGACACCGACACCGGCGAGCTGTTCGGCATCACCGAGCTGTGCCGCGAGTTCGGCATCACGCTGCGCACGATCCGCTTCTACGAGGACAAGGGGCTGCTGGCGCCGCGGCGTGTCAACGGCGCCCGCGTCTACACCCGTCGCGACCGCGCGCGGCTGGCGCTGATCCTGCGCAGCAAGGCGATCGGCGCGTCGCTGGCCGAGATCCAGCACTACCTGGATCTCTACGGCGACAACGGCGAGGGCCGTGTCCAGCAACTGGCCTACGTCGTCGAACGCACCGACCTGGCGATCCGCGACCTCGAGGCCAAGCGCGCCGGCCTCGACGCGACGCTGGCCGAGCTGCGGCTGATCAACGAGACCGCGCGCCGCCAGCTCGACGGCGGCTGAACGCGTTCGCGTTCTGGTGCGTTGTCTGTTTTTTGGACTACCATGAGACCGTAGTCCAATACTGGATGTCATGCGCCTCGTTGCCGCCGAATCCGCTCCTGCGTTTGCCGACGTTTCCGACGAACGTCTGGCCGCGGCCGGCCTGCGTGCCTTCGTGCGCATCGCCGAGGCCTGGGGCCTGAGCGTCGACGAGCAGCTGGTGCTGCTGGGCCAGCCGGCGCGCTCGACCTTCTTCGCCTGGCGCCAGCACCCCGAGAAGGCGCGGCTGTCGCGCGACACGCTGGAGCGCCTGTCCAACCTGCTGGGCATCTACAAGTCGCTGCAGATCCTGCTGCCCGAGCCGGCCGCGGCCGACGCCTGGGTGCGCCAGCCCAACAGCGCCGAGGCCTTCGGCGGCCGCAGCGCGTTGCAGCGCATGCTGGCCGGCAACGTCGGCGACCTCCACTTCGTGCGCCGCTACCTCGACGGCGTGCGCGGCGGCGGCTGGTCCTGAACACGCCCGACGTCCGCCGCGTCCGCTGGACGCAGGCCTGCCGCATCGTGCCGACCCGCTACCCGTCGGTGACGCTGTTCGACCGTGTCGCCGACGCCGAGGACTTCGATGCGCTGTACGCGCTGGAGGCGCTGACCAACGAACGCCTGCGCGAGGAGCTCGGCCACGTCGAGCGTGTGCCGCGCGCCGAGCGTGTCTTCGGCCCCGGCAGCGGCCCGGTGATGGCCGCGTTCACGCACGTCAACCCCGAGGGCAGCCGCTTCTCCGACGGCCGATGGGGCGTGTTCTACGCGGCGCGCGAACGCGAGACGGCGATCGCCGAGACGCGCCACCACCACGCACGTTTCCTCGCCGCCACGCGCCAGCCGCCGATGCACCTGCCGATGCGGCTGTACCACGTGGCCATCGACGCCCGGCTGCACGACCTGCGGCCGCCCGGCGCCGTCGACGACGCGGTCTACGCGCCGGGCGATTACAGCGCCTCGCGTGCGCTGGCCGCCACGCTGCGCGCTGCCGGCTCGCACGGCGTCGTCTACCGCAGCGTGCGCCACGCCGGCGGCGAATGTGTCGGCCTGTTCCGCCCGCGCGGCGCCGGGCCCTGCCTGCACGCCGCGCACCTGCTCTACGCCTGGGACGGGCAGGGCTTCGCCGACGTCTACGAGAAGACGGCATGAGCCCTCGCGCAGAACGTTTCGACCGCCTGGACGCGCTGCGCGGCGCGGCCATCGTCTGGATGGCGGCCTACCACTTCGTGTTCGACCTGAACCACTTCCGGCTGCTCGACCCGCGCCAGGACTTCTTCGGCGACCCGTTGTGGACCGTGCAGCGAACCTGCATCGTCAGCCTGTTCCTTTTCTGCGCCGGCCTGGGCCAGGCCGCGGCGCTGGACGCCGGCCAGCGCTGGCCGCGTTTCTGGCGCCGCTGGGCGCAGGTGGCGGGCTGCGCGCTGCTGGTCAGCGCCGGCTCGGCGACGATGTTCCCGCACAGCTGGATCAGCTTCGGCGTGCTGCACGGCATCGCGCTGATGCTGATCGTCTCGCGCCTGGCGGCGCCGCTGGGGCGCTGGTTGTGGCCGCTGGGCGCCGTGGCGATCGTGCTGCCGTTCGTCTGGCAGCACCCGTGGTTCGACACACGCTGGAGCAACTGGGTCGGCCTCGTGACGCACAAGCCGGTCACCGAGGACTACGTGCCGCTGCTGCCCTGGCTGGGCGTGATGCTCTGGGGCCTGGCGGCCGGGCAGTGGGCGCTGGCGCGGCGGCGCGGCTGGTTCATCGGGCCGCTGTCGCGCGGGCTGGCGCCGCTGGCGCTGCTGGGGCGCTGGTCGCTGTCGTTCTACATGGTCCACCAGCCGGTGTTCATCGGCGCGCTGACGGCGCTGCTGTCGCTGGGGCTGATCGGACGCTGATCGGCGCGCCCGCCGGGCGGCTACGATGCGCGCCTTCGTCCTGCCGGCCTTTCGGCGGGCGCTTTCCCAGGTGAACCCCGTGAGCAACAAGGTCCTGTTCGGCTTCCACGCCGTGACCGTGCGGCTGAAGACCGCGCCGCAGTCGGTCAAGGAGATCCACGTCGACGCGACGCGCCGCGACGCGCGCATGCGCCAGTTCGTCGAACGGGCCGAAGCCGCCGGCGCCAAGCTGGTCGACAGCGACGGCGAGCGCCTGACCCAGCTCGCCGGCAGCGGCCGCCACCAGGGCGTGGTGGCGCGCGTGACGCCGCTGGCGACTACGCATTCGCTGGACGACGCACTGGACGCCGCGGTCGGCGCGCCGCTGGTGCTGGTGCTCGACGGCGTCACCGACCCGCACAACCTCGGCGCCTGCCTGCGCGTGGCCGACGGTGCCGGCGCCTGCGCCGTCGTCGCGCCCAAGGACCACGCGGTGGGCCTGAACGCGACGGTGGCCAAGGTCGCCAGCGGTGCCGCCGAGACCGTGCCCTACCTGATGGTGACCAACCTCGCGCGTTCGCTGGGCGAGATGAAGGAGCGAGACATCCGCGTCATCGGCACCTCCGACGACGCGACGAAGACGATCTACGACGTCGACCTCAGAGGCCCAGTGGCGCTGGTGCTCGGCGCCGAGGGCCACGGCATGCGCCAGCTGACGCGCAAGACCTGCGACGAGCTGGTGCGCATCCCGATGCAGGGCGCGGTCGAGAGCCTGAACGTCTCGGTGGCCGCCGGCATCTGCCTGTACGAGGCGCTGCGCCAGCGTTCGCGCTGAAGCCGCGCCGACCTGTCGCAAGCTCGCGCCGGCGGCCACTGGCTACACTGCCGGGATCACCGAATTCCGAGTTTCAACATGCCTGTCATCGAAGTCCGTCATCCGCTGGTGCGCCACAAGGTCGGCCTGCTGCGCGAGAAAGACATCTCGACGAAGAAGTTCCGCGAGCTGACCAACGAGATCGCGCGCCTGCTGGCCTACGAGGCGACGGCCGACTTCCCGCTGGAGCCGATCGAGATCGACTGCTGGAGCGGCCCCGCGACGATCGAGCAGATCGCCGGCCGCAAGGTCACGGTGGTGCCGATCCTGCGCGCCGGCATCGGCATGCTCGACGGCGTGCTCGACATGGTGCCCAACGCCAAGGTCAGCGTCGTCGGCCTGTCGCGCAACCACGAGACGCTGCAGCCCGAGCACTACTTCGAGCGTTTCGTCGGCCACCTCGACGAACGCACCGCGCTGATCGTCGACCCGATGCTGGCGACGGCCGGTTCGATGATCGCGACGATCGACCTGCTCAAGCGCCGCGGCTGCAACGACATCCGCGCGCTGGTGCTGGTGGCCGCGCCCGAAGGCATCAAGGCGCTGGACGCCGCGCACCCCGACGTGCGCTGCTGGACGGCGGCCATCGACAGCCATCTCGACGAGAACGGCTACATCATCCCCGGCCTCGGCGACGCGGGCGACAAGATCTTCGGCACGAAGTGATGGAGCCCCCGGCCGCCTGGCGGCCGGCCTTGCAGGCCGCGCGGGGCCGGTGGCCCCGCTCTTCGCCAAGCGTGAGCCGTCCACCGGACGACTCACGTCCGGGCTCAGCCCCGAGGGGGCAACCTGACCGGACCGGGAGACCCGGATCCGGTCAGGCGCGTTGACACCGCCGCTCCCCCTGACCGCCTGCGGCGGTCTGTCCCCGAGGGGACGAATTCCGAGCCTGCTCGCTGTTCGCGTTAGCGGAGCACCTTCAGCGCAAGATGGGGTCAAGCGCAAGATGGGGTCAGGTCTTGAGAGACCTGGCCCCGGACTTCTGACCCCGGACCTCCTGACCCAGACTTCTTCAGACTTCTGACCCCGGACCTCCGCAAGGTGGGGTCAGGTCTTGAGAGACCTGACCCCAGACTTCCCAGACTTCCTGAGAGACCTGACCCCAGACTTCCAGACTTCTTCAGACTTCTGCCCCCGGACCTCGGCCGTGAATCCGGGCCCGCCTCGCCTCAGCGCAGCACCTTCAGCGCGTCCGGGTTGACGATGTTCGTCGGGTTGTTGTTGACGAAGTTGATGACGTTGTCGAACGCGGCGCCGAAGTAGGTTTCGTAGCTGTCCTGCTCGACGTAGCCGATGTGCGGCGTGCAGACGGCGTTTTCCAGGCGCAGCAGCGGGTGGCCCTGGAGGATCGGTTCGCTCTCGAAGACGTCGACCGCCGCCATGCCGGGGCGGCCCTTGTTCAGCGCCGAGACGAGAGCGTTGTCCTCGACGAGCTCGGCGCGCGAGGTGTTGACGAACAGCGCCGTCGGTTTCATGCGCGCCAGGTCGTCGAGCTTGACCATGCCGCGTGTCGTCTCGCCCAGGCGCAGGTGCATGCTGAGCACGTCGCTCTGCTCGAAGAAGGCCTCGCGGCTCTCGGCGGCCAGGTGGCCGTCGGCCAGCGCATGCGCGCGCGACTCCTCGCTGCCCCAGACCATGACCTGCATGCCGAACGCGCGGCCGTAGCCGGCGACCATGCGGCCGATGCGGCCGTAGCCCCAGATGCCCAGCGTCTTGCCGTGCAGCACCATGCCGATGCCGAAGTTCGGCGGCATCGACGCCGACTTCAGCCCCGACTGCTGCCAGGCGCCGTGCTTGAGGTTGCCGATGTACTGCGGCAGCCGGCGCATCGAGGCCATGATCAGCGCCCAGGTCAGCTCGGCCGGCGCCACCGGCGAGCCGACACCTTCGGCCACCGCGATGCCCAGCCGCGTGCAGGCGGCAACGTCGATGTGCGGCCCGACGCGCCCGGTCTGCGAGATCAGCTTCAGCCGCGGCAGCTTCTCCAGCAGCGCCCGCGGGAAGTGCGTGCGCTCGCGGATCAGCACCAGCACGTCGGCGTCGCGCAGCCGCACCGACAGCTGGCCGATGCCCTTGACCATGTTGGTGAACACCTTCGCGTTCAGCGGCTCGAGCCGCGCCGCGCAGCGCAGCTTGCGCACCGCGTCCTGGTAGTCGTCGAGGATGATGATGTTCATGGGCGTCTGGGCGCATTGTCGCGGGCGACGGCGCACATCGTGCCGGACCCCTCGGCGCGTGGGCGTGGCCGCCCGGGGGATGCCGGGCGCGCCGGCCTCAGCGCGGCTTCTTCGCGTTGGATGAGGTCGACGCCTTGGCCTTGGACGCTGCGGTCCGGGTCTTGGCCGCCGGAGCCTTGGCCTTGACCTTCGCCGAGGCCGTCTTGGCGGCCGGGCGCTTGGCCTTGGCCGGTCCGGAGGCGACCATCACGACGATCTTCTGCCCCGGCTTGAAGCTCGCGCGCGGGCCGACGTCGTTCCACTGCGCGACCTGCGCGGCGCTGACCTTGTAGCGCCTGGCCACCGTGGCCACGGTGTCGCCGCGGCCGGCCTTGAGCGTCAGCTTGCGCAACGGCCGGGCCTCGGGCGCCAGCACCATCATCGCGTTCTCGGCGACGTGTTCCTTGACGTTCTCGGTGGCGTGCGCGGCACGCAGCACGAGCAGCGTCGAGCCCACCTTGACCAGCATGCGCGGCGGGATGCGGTTGACCTCGCGCAGCTGGGCCTCGGGCATGCCGACCTGGCGCGCGGCCTCGGCCGGCTTCAGCGTGCGCGGCGCGACCCAGGCCGTCCAGGTGGCCAGCGGGCCGCGGTGCTCCTTGAGCCGCTCGACGAAGTGGTTGGCGTTGTCGTAGGGCAGCAGCACACGCGGCGTCGCCGCAGCCAGGATCACCGGCTTGTTCATCTGCGGGTTCAGCGCCTGGAACTCCTCCAGCGACAGCCCGGCCAGGCGCGCGGCGAGCGCGACGTCGATGTCGCGCTCGATCGGCACGCTGAGGAAGAACGGGTGGTTCTGCAGCGCCGGCAGCGTGATCGAGTAGGCCTCGGGGCGCAGGACCAGGTTCTTCACCGCCTGCAGCTTGGGCACGTAGTTGCGCGTCTCGGCCGGCATCTTCAGCGACGCGTAGTCGGTGGGCTTGCCGGCCTTGAGGTTGCGCGCGATGGCGCGCTGCACGTTGCCCTGGCCCCAGTTGTAGGCCGCCAGCGCCAGGTGCCAGTCGCCGAACTGGCCGTACAGGCGCTGCAGATAGTCGAGCGCGGCGCGCGTCGAGGCCAGCACGTCGCGGCGGTCGTCGCGGAACAGGTTCTGCTTGAGCTCGAAGTCGCGGCCGGTCATCGGCATGAACTGCCACATGCCGGCGGCGCGGGCGCTGGACAGCGCCTGCGGGTTGAACGCGCTCTCGATGAAGGGCAGCAGCGCGAGCTCGGTCGGCAGGCCGCGACGCTCGACTTCCTCGATGACGTGGAACAGGTAGCGGCCGCCGCGTTCGGCCATGCGCTGCACGTAGTCGGGCCGCGTGGCGTACCACTGCTCCCACTTGCGCACGTAGTCGTCGTCGAGCTCGGCCATCGTGAAGCCGCCGCGCACGCGCACCCAGAGGTCGTTGTCGGCGGCGGCAGCGTCGGCGTGGGTCGCGTCGGACACGGTGGCGGGCTCGCCCTCCAGCGGCGGGGCGGGCACCAGCTCGGGTTGGCGCTGGCCGTCGCGCGAGAGGATCAGCGCGCCCGGGGTCGGGCCGTCGGCCCGGCGCGCGGCAGAAGACGTCGGGGCGGCCGGCGTCGCGGCCGCAACCGGCGCGGCGGCGTCGCCGGCGG
>NZ_AEWG01000107.1 GCF_000190375.1 Rubrivivax benzoatilyticus JA2 = ATCC BAA-35 | reverse complement strand
CGGCCCCTGCAAGGCCGAAGGCCCCGGCCGCGGCCGCGCCCAGGCCGTGGCGGGCCTGCAGCGCCAGCGCCAGCGTCGACCAGAAGGCGCTGAAAGCCACCGACAGCAGCGCCTGCACGGCGGCCGCGCGGCGCAGCGCCGCGTGGCGCCGCCACAGCGAGACCATCGACGCCAGCAGCGCGCCGTAGCCCAGGCGCGTCGTCGGCGCGATGTGCGGCAGGCCGCGCCAGACCGCCAGGCCGATCGCCGCGACCGCCGCGGCGGCGGCGAAGAACACGCTGCGCCAGCCCCACGCCGCCGCCAGCAGGCCGCTGGCGACACGCGACAGCAGGATGCCGAGCAGCAGGCCGGTCATCACGCTGCCGACGGTGGCGCCGCGCCGTTCAGGCGCCGACAGCGCGGCGGCGGCGGGCACCAGGTCCTGGGCCATCGTCGCCGCCAGGCCGATGACCAGGCTGGCCGCCAGCAGCGCCGGCAGCCCGGCCGCCAGGCCCGCGGCCAGCAGCGCCAGCGTCAGCAGTGCGGCCTTGGCGGTGATCAGCGTGCGCCGGTCGCTGCGGTCGCCCAGCGGCGCCAGCAGCAGCAGGCCGGCGGCGTAGCCGAACTGGGTCAGCGTCGGCACCAGGCCGACGCCGGCAGCGCCGGCGCCGAGCTCGGCACCGAGCGCGGCCAGCAGCGGCTGGGCGTAGTAGATCGAGGCGACGGCGAAACCGGCGCCGGCGGCCATCAGCACGACCGGCGGCGAGGCGGGGCGCGAGGCGGGGCGCGAGGCGGTGGACAGCGGCGACAGCGGGGCGGGAGCGGGAACAGCGGACATCGTGGACTCCAGCGGGGGACTCGATGGCTGAAATTCTTCCAGCGCATCGCCAGGCGTTGTAGTAGCGCAGGACTCACATCTGTCATACGCTACGCGCATGACCAAACCGTTTGCCGGCGCCGACCGCCTGGAACTGCTGCAGACCTTCGTGCGCATCGTCGACGCCGGCAGCCTGTCGGCGGCCGCCGTCGCGCTGGGCACGACGCAGCCGACGATCAGCCGCCGCCTGCAGCAGCTGGAACGTTCGCTGGGCCTGACCCTGCTGCAGCGCTCGACGCATTCGATGGCGCCGACCGAAGACGGCCAGCGCTGCTACGAACACGCGCGTTCGCTGCTCGAACGCTGGGACGCCGCCGAGGCCGACCTGCGCGGCGTGCAGGACGTCCCGCGCGGCCGGCTGCGTGTCGTCGTGCCGCACGCCTTCGGCCAGCAGCAGCTGGTCGTGCCGCTGCTGGATTTCCTGCGCCGCCACCCCGAGGTCTCGGTCGAGTGGCTGCTGCACGACCGCCTGCCCGACTTCATCGGCCAGGGCGTGGACTGCGCGATCCGCGTCGGCGCGGTCGACGAGCCGGGGCTGGTGGCGGTGCGGCTGGCCGAGGTGCCGCGCCTCGTCGTCGCCGCGCCGGGCCTCTGGGGCGACGGCCCGCCGCCGGCCGAACCCGAGGCGCTGGCCGCCCTGCCCTGGCTGGCCGCCGGCAGCTTCTACCGCGACGAGATCGAACTGCAGGACCGCCGCAGCAGCGAATGGCGGCGCCTGGCGATCCAGCCCCGGCTGACGACCGACAGCCTGTACGCGCTGCGCGAAGCGGCCCGCGGCGGCGCCGGCGCGGCGATCATCTCGTCGTGGCTGGTGGCCGAAGACCTGGCCGCCGGCCGGCTGGTGCATCTGGCGCCCGACTGGCGCGCGGCCCCGCTGCCGGTGGTCCTGCTGCACCCGCCGGCGCGGCTGCAGCCGGCGCGGCTGCGCGCCTTCATCGCCGCGATGCGCGCGGCGATGCCGACGCTGTCGGGCATGGTGCCGGCGACACGCGCCAGCGCCTGAGCGTCAGGCCGGCACGGCCCCGGCCACCGGCGTCGGCGGCGTCGGCAGCAGCACGACCGGCTCGTCGCCGCCGTGCAGCCGGCCCACCGCGCGGTGGCGGCCGCCGGTCTTGGCGCGGTAGAGCATCGAGTCGATGTCGGCCAGCGCGGCGTCCAGGTCGAAGTCGGGCACGAGCTCGATCGACGCGAAGCCGATCGAGGCCGTCACCTGCCGGCGGGCCGTGTCCAGCTCGATGGGCCGCGCGCCGACGGCATCGAGCAGGCGCAGCACGAAGCCGCGTTCGGCCTCGGCATCGTCGGGGTCGTCGATGAAGAGCAGGAACTCCTCGCCACCCCAGCGCACGATGCAGTCGTCGCTGCGCACGCAGTCGGCCAGGCGGCGGCTGGTCTCGCGCAGCGCGCGGTCGCCGCAGGCATGGCCGTGGCGGTCGTTGATGGCCTTGAAGTGGTCGATGTCCAGCAGCACCAGCAGCACGCGGCCGCCGCCGCGCGCCAGGCGCTGGGCGAAGAAACGCTCGAAGTGGCGGCGGTTGTAGGCGCCGGTCAGCGGGTCGTGCGTGCTCTCGTAGTCGAGCGCGGCGTTGGCGTCGCGCAGTTGGTGGTTCACGCGGCGGGTGCGCAGATGCACGAACAGCAGCGAGGCCGTCGACAGCAGCACCGCGGCGGCCACGGCGATCGTCGTGCGCCGGTGCAGGCGTTCGGCCTCGAGCTGCAGCTCGGCGGTCTGGCTCTGGTGGCGCAGGCGCTCGATGTCCAGGTCCTTGCGGCTGCTCTCCAGCACCGCGGCCAGGAAGCTGGCGTTCTTCTCGCGCGCCTCGCGCTGGGTGCGCTCGCGCAGCTCGGCGGCCCGCTCGGAGGCCTGGTAGGCCTGCTCCCAGCGCCCGGCGCGGGCCATCATGGCCGCCCAGTCGCGCAGCGCCCGCGCGACCTCGCCGACCTGGCCGCCGCGCTCGAACCAGACGCGGCCGCGGTCGAAGGCCTCGGTCCCGGCCTGCATCTGGCCCGCCGCCGCGAGCGCGAAGCCGCGCCCGATCCAGGCGTAGGCCTTCAGGTACTCGATGCCCATGCGGTCGGCCTCGACGACGAGCTCGGCGGTGAGGTCCAGCGTCTGCTGCACGCGGCGGGTGCGGTAGTAGACGTCGGCGAGGTTGATGCGCACCGCCAGCCGCGTCTCCGCGTCGCCCTCGCGCTCGGCCAGCTCGAGCGCCCGCAGCAGCGTCGCCCGGGCGGCGTCGTACTGGCCGGCACCGATCTGCAGCGCGCTGCGCGCGAGCAGCTTGTCGTCGCTGCGCGAGATCTCGGGGTCGAGCTGCAGCGCGCGGTCGCTGTTGCGCAGCGCGTCGGCGTGCTGGCCGAGTTCTCCCTGGATCATGGCCAGCGTCGTCAGCGCGTCGGCCTCGCGCGGCGCGTCGCCGGCCAGGCGCGCGATCTCCAGCGCACGGCCGATCGCCGTCAGGCCGTCGTCGACGGCGCCGGCGTAGGTGGCTTCGTCGGCGTAGTCGCGGGCGACGCGGAAGGCCAGCGTCGGCAGCCGGAGGCGGTCGATCAGGCCCCAGGCCTGGCGCGCGTAGCGGTAGTTGTCGCTCGGGTTGCCGGCGTGGTCGGCGGCCCACTGGCGGCATTTCAGCAGGGCGACCTGCAGGTGGGGATCGGCGCTGTCGCCGGCGCGCGTCTCCAGCGTGGCGAGCAGCTCCGGGCTCGCGCCCTGCGACGCGGCGCAGCGTTCGACGGCCAGCAGCGCCTGCCATGGTGGCGCAGCCCAGCGCGGGTCGGCGCGCAAGGCGTCGATGCGCTCGATGCGCAGCGCGGGCGCACGGGCGATGTCGGCGCGCAGCAGCTCGTCGAGCACACGCTCCTCGGGGCCGACACGGCCTTCAGGCGGCAGGCGCGGCTCGGCAGACGCCGCGACGACGCCCAGGCCCAGCGCGAGCGCCATCGCGAGCGCCACGACCCCGGGTCGCGGCATCCCGCCGGGCGTCCTTCTTCCCCCGGCTTGCATTCCCCACCCCTCGATCTGGACGGCATGTCGTGCCGTCTCGGCCCGCATTGTCGCTGCCGGCGGCGGCCCGGTGCCGCCGGCCGGCGTCAGCGCGGTGCAGGAAACAGCGTCGCCACCCAGTCGGCGAAGGCGCGCACGCGCCGCGGCAGGTGGCGCCGGTGCGGCAGCAGCAGCGTCACCGGCATCGGCGGCGGCACGAAAGCCGGCAAGAGCGCCACCAGTCGCCCGGCTTCCAGGCCGGGGCGTGCACTGGCCTCGGGAATCTGGATGATGCCCAGCCCGGCCTCGCAGGCAGCGAGGTAGGCGTCGGTCGCATTGACGGTGACGACACCGGCCATCGTCACGCTGCGCAGCGAGCCGTCGGCCGCCAGGTACTCGAAGCCCGCCGGCCGGTCGCCCAGATTGGGCTGGTAGTGCACCAGCCGGTGCGCCGCCAGGTCCTCGACCGAGCGCGGCTCGCCGTGGCGCGCGACGTAGCCCGGGCTGGCGACGTTGACCATCGTGTACGCACCCAGCGGCCGGCCGACGAGCTGCTCGGCGACGACGGCACCGACACGGATCACCGCGTCGTAGCCTTCGCGCACCGGGTCGACGCGGCGGTCGGCGGCGCCGATCTCGACCGCGAGCCCCGGGTGCAGCGCCAGGAACTCGGGCAGCCGCGGCAGCACCAGCGCACGCGCCATCGCCAGCGGCATGTCCACACGCAGCCGCCCGGTCAGCGCCTGCGGCTGCTGCTGGAACATCGTGCGCAGCTCGTCCAGGTCCGCGAGCACGTCCTGGCAGCGTTCGACGAACAGCCGGCCGTCGTCGGTGAGGCTGACGCGGCGCGTCGTGCGCTGCAGCAGTCGCGCGCCCAGACGCTCCTCCAGCCGCCGCACCGCGGTCGACACGGTGGCACGTGGCAGGCCCAGGCGCTGGGCGGCCTCGGTGAAGCTGCCGAGCTCGGCGACACGCAGCACGATGCGCAGGTCTTCGGGGGACATGGTGGCTTGATTGGTCGAAAACGTCGACCAGTGTTGCCGAATCAGCCACGTTTATCCAGCGAATCCGAACTCCTAAAGTGCCTGCACCGCGGCGCCATGCCGCTTCCACGAAACAGGACGATCCGATGAACACGCTCGCCACCCCCCGTACCGCCCTCGTCACCGGCGGCAGCCGCGGCCTCGGCCGCGACGCGGTGCTGCACCTGGCCCGAGCCGGCTGGGATCTGGTCTTCACCTTCCACAGCCGCGCCGCCGAGGCCGAGGCGGTGGCCGCGCAGGTGCGTGCGCTGGGCCGGCGTGCGGTGGCGCTGCAGTTCGACGCCGGCGCGGTCGCCTCCATCCCGGCCTTCGTCGAGGCGCTGCGCGGCGCGCTCGCCGACGGCATCGGCCGGCCGGCGCTGGACGCCGTCGTGCACAACGCCGGCTTCGGCGTGCACGCGGCCTTCGCCGAGACAACGCAAGCCGACTTCGACGCGCTGATGAACGTGCACCTGAAGGGCCCGTTCTTCCTGACGCAGGCGCTGCTGCCGCTGCTGGCCGACGGCGCGCGCATCCTGCACGTCTCCAGCGGGCTGACACGTTTCAGCCTGCCCGGCTACGCCGCCTACGCGACGATGAAGGGCGCGGTCGAGGTGCTGACGCGTTATCTCGCCAAGGAACTGGGCGCACGCGGCATCCGCGTCAACACGCTGGCGCCGGGGGCGATCGAGACCGACTTCGGCGGCGGCGCGGTGCGCAACGACACCCGGCTCAACGCCTACGTCGCGGCGCAGACGGCACTGGGACGCGTCGGTCGGCCCGAGGACATCGGCGGCGCGGTCGCCGCGCTGCTGGCCGACGAGTCCGGCTGGGTCACCGGGCAGCGCATCGAGGCCTCGGGCGGCATGTTCATCTGAGCTCGGCGGCGGCCGCCTCGGCGACCGCCCCCCGGGCCTGCAGCAGGTACTCCAGGCACTCGGAAGCCGGCAGTGCTCGGCTGTAGAGGTAACCCTGGAACACGTTGCAGCCCAGGGTCGCGAGCAGGTCGCGCTGCTCGCGCGTCTCGACGAACTCGGCGATGACGCGGGCCCCGCCGGCATGCCCCAGCGTCGCGATGGCGCGGATGATGTCGGCACTCACCGGATGCGTCATCACGTCGCGGCTCAGCGAGCCGTCGACCTTGATCGCCGCGACCCGAAATCGCCGCAGGTGCAGCAGCGAGGCGTGCCCCATGCCGAAGTCGTCCATCGCCAGGCCGACGCCGAGCGCGTCCAGGCGCGCCAGGTTGGCGTCGGCAACCTCGCCGACCGGGATGCCGCGGCTCTCGGTGATCTCCAGCTCCAGCTCGTCGGGGCGCAGGCCGTGGCGGTGCAGCGCCTGCGCCACGACGAGGTGCAGCCCCGGCTGCGACAGCTGCAGCGGCGAGACGTTGACCGACATCGTCAGCGCGCCCAGGCCCTGCGTGTTCCATTGCGCCTTGCACGCGCAGGCCCGGTCGATGACCCAGGCGCCCAGCGGCGTGATCACCGCGCCCTGTTCGGCCAGCGCGATCGCGACGTCGGTGCGCACCGCGCCATAGCCCGCGTGCTGCCAGCGCAGCAGCGCCTCGACGCCGACCACCGCGCCGTCGGCCCGGTGCTGCGGCTGGTAGACCAGCGCCAGCGCCGGCGTGCCGATCGCACGCTCCAGATCGTGCAGCAGGCCGCGAGCGATGACGCCGACGTGGTCGCTGCGGCGCAGCGGCGTGTCGCTGCGCGGCGCCTCGCTGACGATGACCGCGCTGGCGTGCTGGAAGGCGCTCAGGCGCTCGGCGCGGCGCTCGGCTTCGTGGCGGCGCACGAAGGGCAGGTAGATCGCGGTCGAGATCACGAGCCCCAGCGCCTGCAGCGCGGCGCCGACCCAGGACCCGGTCAGCCACCAGCCCGACAGCAGCACCGGTGTCGTCCAGGGGATCTGCACCGGCAGCAGCTCGATCCAGCCCAGGTGCAGCGCCAGCAGCGGCGGCAGCACCAGCACCAGCGGCCCGAGCAGGAAGGGCAGCAGGAAACGCGGGTTCAGCACCAGCGGCAGCCCGAACAGCAGCAGCTCGTTGACGTTGAACAGCGCCGGCAGCCACGACAGCTGCGCCAGGCGCCGGTTCTGCCCGTGGCGCGCCACGATGAACAGCGCGACGAGCAGCCCCAGCGTCGCCCCCGAGCCGCCCAGGTGCACGAAGTTGTCGACCAGCACACGCGGAACGCGGCCCGGCACGGCCGGCTCGCCGGCCAGCGTGAACAGGAAGCCGAAGTGAGCGTCCAGCACCTTGCCGCCGTGCACGCCGAAGAACCACAGGCACTGGTTGACGGCGACGGCCAGCGGCGTCAGCAGCCACTCGGCGTCGAGCCGGGCGCCGGCCTCGGCCAGCCATTGGGCGTCCGGGCGCGGCAGGCGCCACACCAGCTCGGCGACGGCCTTGGACAGCAGCCCCAGCAGCACCAGCGGCAGCGTCAGCCGGGTCGCGTGATAGAAGACCGGGTTGCTGTCGTAGCCGATCGCCAGGCGGCGCATCGGCGCCCAGTCGGCCAGCGGACGCAGCAGCGCGGGCGTCGCCAGCCCGACGACGATGCCGGTCAGCATCGAGCCCGTTCCGAAGGACTGCAGCGTGACCGGCCCGGTGGCGCTGGCGCAGAGCGTGAAGTTCACCATCGCCCCGATCGCGACCCAGATCGGCGGCAGCGGCTCGCGCGACGTGCCTCGAGGGGCTCGCTGGGCCACCATCGACGCGATCGTCACCGCCAGCGCCAGGCCGAGCACGCCCCAGGTGGACTGCACCACGGCCTCGGCCGCGTCGGCCCAGCCCAGGCCGAAACGTGCCTCCAGCCAGGCGCGGCCGGCCGGGATCGGGAAGTTGCCGAGCAGCGTCGCCGCGACACCGAACAGCGTGATCGGCAGCAGCACCACGTAGGCGTCGCGCACCGCGGCGAGAGCGCCGGCACGGTAGCTCGAGTGGACAGGTGGATCGGCGGGCATCGGAGGCAGCGGCATGGCCGGCGCATGCACTCCACGCCGTAAAGCCTGTTTTCGGCCCCGGGGCGCGGCGGCTTCAGCGCAGCGCCGTGAACTGCGTCACGCCGCGGCCCTGCCGTGGCGCCCGGCGCACACACCCCGGAGCTCGGTGGACGATGGATGCCACGCCCGGTTCCCAGGTATGCGACAATGCCGGGTGCGCCTCGCCCCAACGTGTTCCTGCTTCCCCGAAGCCGACACGCTGCGCCGAGACCGAGGCCTGATCCTCCTCCCGCCGCCGAGTCCCCCGCGGACCGCGCCGAGCACGCAGCGAACACCCCTGCAAGCTCACCCCCGATCGTTCGTCGTCGCGCGCCTTGCGCGGCATCTGCAATACCCGGGGCGGCACCTCCCGCCCCACCGAAGGACCTTCATCCACACACCGATCCAGGTCGGGCGATACACCGTGTCGCCCCTGACCCGCCACGACACCGACGGCTTTGCCGCTTCGGTGTCCATCCGAAGCGGCATCGGCCGCGCCACGCATGACCGCGTGCTGCGACTGCTGCCCCGATTCACCACACGCGACGCTGCCGCCCGCCACGCGACCACCGAAGGCCTGGCCTGGGTGGCCCGGACCGAGGGCCGGAACGCCGCCATCGACACGGAACAGGAGCACCCATGGCCAAGGAAGAACTGATCGAGATGCGCGGCGTGGTCGACGAGATCCTCCCGGACTCGCGATTTCGCGTGACGCTGGACAACGGCCACCGCCTCGTGGCCTACACCGGCGGCAAGATGCGCAAGCACCACATCCGCATCCTCGCGGGAGACAGCGTGTCGCTGGAACTCTCGCCCTACGACCTCAGCAAGGGCCGCATCACGTTCCGCCACCTCGAGCGGCGCACGACCCCGGCCCCGGCCCCTTCCCAGAATCACGGGTCGCGTCGCTGAGCGCGCCCCGTCTGCATTGACCAACCGAAAGGACTGAAGACATGACGACCGAAACCGGAACCGTGAAGTGGTTCAACGAGAGCAAGGGCTACGGCTTCATCACGCCGGACGCCGGCGGCAAGGACCTGTTCGCCCACTTCAAGGAAATCCAGGGCACGGGCTTCAAGACCCTGGCCGAGAACCAGCGCGTCGAGTTCGAGGTGACGCAGGGCCAGAAGGGCCCGCAAGCCTCGCGCATCCGCGCCATCTGACGGCCTGAACGCCGCCGCCTCCCGGCGGCGGCCTCACCAGCGCAGCGCGCGCGCGCCCACCAGCGCACCCAGCGCGGCGCTGGCCGCAATGCCCAGCGTGTACCACAGCGCCGAGAACGAAATCGCCGCCTCGGTGCACGACAGCGCGTAGCCGAACGCGCCCGCGGCCCCGGCCGCGAGGCCGGCTGCGGCGCCCGCGGCCCGTGGCCGAGTCGGCGCCAGCCCTCGCAAGGCCCACAGCACGGCGCCCAGCGCCGGCAACGACAGCCCCAGCACCGCCGCCGGGCACGACCACGACGAGTGGCCGAACAAGGCCGGCAGGCGCGCTGCCACCGGCGTGTCGAACCAGTTCACCAGCCCCGCCATGCCCGCCGCCGCCACCACGGCCGCCACCGCCATGGCCGGCGTGTGCAGGCCCGTGGCCAGCGGCCGCCCCAGCTTCGCGGCCAGCCAGGCCGCCGCCGCGGCCAGCGCCGCGGCATAACTCAGCTTGAACCAGGGCGCCGGCGTCGCGAACATCGCGCCCGGCACGAGGCCCAACCCCAGCACGGCGACGGCGACGCTGGCCACCAGGCCGGCGCCCAGCGCCACCGCCAGCCGCCGCGCCGCGACCGCCCGCGGCGCCGGCCCGGCCGAGCTCGCCAGCAGCTCGATCCACTGCTCGGTCTTCATCCCGTTCTCCTCACCAGCGCCGCGAGCCGCTTGAGCCCGCGGTGCACCTGAACCTTGATCGCCGACTCGCTGGCGCCGGTGCGCTGCGCCGCCTCGTTCACCGACAGCCCCTCGAGCCGCGTCAGCACGATCGCCGAGCGTTGCGCCGCCGGCAGCGCCCGCAGCAGCCGCTGCAGGTCGCGCGCGGTGCCGGCCTCGGTGTCCGGCGCCGCCAGCCACTCGTCTCCGACCTCGTCCAGCGGCTCGTGCAGCGCCTCGCGCCGGCCGTGACGGCGCAGGTGGTCGATCAGCTTGTGGCGCGCGATCGCCAGCATCCAGGCCGCGACCGGCAACGTCGGGTCCCAGGTGCCGCGGTGCAGGTGCAGCGCCAGCAGCGTGTCCTGCACCAGGTCCTCGACCTCGTCGGGCCGCGCCGCCAGCCGCCGGCGCAGATAGGCCCGCAGCCGCGCCGCGGCCAGCGTCAGCGCCTCACGGTAGGCGGCCTCGTCGCCGTCGTGCGCGCGCCGCCACGGCGGCGCGATGCGGCGCTCGAACTCGTCGTCGGGCGGCGCGGCGGCATCGGCAGGCGGATCGGCGGGCGGCGGCACGGCGCGATTCTCGGCGCCGGGCCAGCCCGGATGCATCAGGTCGGACGCGCTCACCGCGGCACCTCCCGGCCGGCGGCCGGCCCGCGCCGCACGAGCCAGGCGTCCAGCGACCAGGGGCCGCCGCCGCGAAGCAGCAGCCCGCCCAGCGCCGCGGCCCAGATGCCGTGCGTCGGCCAGGCGCCGGGGTAGACGAAGACCTGGATCACCACGGTCATCACCAGCAGCCCCAGCGCCGCGCCGCGAGTGCCCAGGCCGAACAGCAGCAGCAGCGGCAGCAGGTGCTCGGCACCGGCGGCGAGCACCGCCGCCGCCTCGGGCGGCAGCAGCGGCAGCCGGTACTCGTCGCGGAACAGGTCGACGGCCTGCGGCGCCAGCCGCGGCCAGCCGAGCTCGACGCGGCCCTCGGCCAGGTCGAGCACGAAACCTTCCACCTTGGTCTGGCCCGAGCGCCAGAACAGGCCGGCGAGCGCCACCCGCGCCAGCAGTTGCAGCGCGGCCTCGGCCGCTTCGCGGGGGGTCATGCGGCCTCCAGCGCCGGCTCCCAGCCGACCAGCGCGCCGTGGCGCAGCAGCAGCGCCAGCGCCGCCGCCAGGTCCAGGCCAGCACCGGCCTCGGCCGCCGCGGCGCCCAGCGGCCGGCCGGCGGCCAGGGCGGCGCAGAAGGCGGCGGTCGGCCGGTCGACGGCCAGCGTCAGCACCGCGTCGCCGGCATCGCGCAGCACCAGCGCCGCCTCGGCGCCGTCGGTCGCGAGGGTGGCCGGCAGCTCGTCGAGCTGGTGCGCGGCCCAGATCGACAGCGCCGCATGCTCGAAGCTCAGCGCGGCCAGCGACGGATGCAGACGCAGC
>NZ_AEWG01000108.1 GCF_000190375.1 Rubrivivax benzoatilyticus JA2 = ATCC BAA-35 | reverse complement strand
TCGGCCGTCGGCCGGCCGAGCTGGCGCGCCAGCGGCGCGGCCAGGCGCAGCGCCGGCAGGTGGGCCGGGTCGCGCGCGAGCGTGCCGACACACAGCTCCAGCGCCGCCTCGGGCCGTTCGTCGTCGTGGAGCAGCTGCGCCAGGTGCTGGCGCAGGTCGAGGTCGTCGGGCGACTGCTGCAGCGCGGCTTCGAGCGCGGCGATGACGGAGGCGGGAGGTCTGGGCATCGGAGGATGAGTTTTGACGGCTCGCCCTCAGTATCGGCCGCGCCGGCCGCCGCCGGAGGGCGATCAGCGCAGGAAAGCGTCGTAACCCGTCTTCAGGATCAGCGCCGCGACGACGACGATGAACACGTGGCGCACGAAGCCGGCGCCGTGTTTGAGCGCCAGCCGCGAGCCGATCAGGCTGCCGGCGACGTTGGCCACCGCCATCGTCAGGCCGATGTGCCACCAGACGTGGCCCTTGGCAGCGAACAGGCCGATCGCCGCCAGGTTCGTCGCCACGTTCAGCAGCTTGGCCGAGGCCGAGGCGTTGAGGAAGTCGTAGCCCAGCAGGCGCACGAACAGGAAGATGAAGAAACTGCCAGTGCCCGGGCCGAAGAAGCCGTCGTAGAAGCCGATGACCAGGCCGATGGCCGAGGCGCCGGCGATCTCGGCGCTGCGCGACGCGATCGGCGCGTGGTGCTGGCCCAGATCCTTGCGCGCCACGGTGTAGAGCAGCACCGCCAGCAGGATCAGCGGCAGCGCCCTGCGCAGGAAAGCCGGGTCGACCAGCGTCACCGCCCAGGCGCCGAGCAGTCCGCCGACGAGCGCCGCACCCGCCGCCGGGCCGAGCACCGCCCAGCGCAGGTCCACACGCCGCGCGTACTGCCAGCAGGCGAACGAGGTGCCCCAGACCGACGCGCTCTTGTTGGTGCCGAACAGCGTGGCCGCCGGCGCCTGCGGGTAGGCGGCGAACAGCGCCGGCACGAGGATCAGCCCGCCGCCGCCGACGATGGAGTCGACGAGGCCGGCGAAGAACGAGGCGAAGGTGACGAGAGCGAGGTCCATCGGGAAGCGGCGGCCCCGCAGGCGGGGCGAACAGTCGGATCGAGGGGGCGCGGCCGCGCGCGCCGGCCGTCGGGCGACGGCGGGCGCGCATTGTCTCAGGGCGCCGCAGGGGACAATCGGCGCGATGGACACGACCGACTTCGCCCTGCGCGGCGACTACATCACGCTGGACGCGCTGCTCAAGGCCACCGGCTGGGCTTCCAGCGGAGGCGACGCCAAGGCCGCCATCGCCGACGGCCGCGCCGTCGTCAACGGCGAAGCCGAGACGCGCCGCGGGCGCAAGCTGCGCGCCGGCGACGTCGTCGAGTTCGACGGCCACCGCGCGGCGATCCAGGCCGCCGGCTGAAGGAGTCGCCGATGGCGCTGGACCTTGCCGCCCTGCTGGCCGAAGCGCTGCCGGCCACGACCAAAGGCCTGGCCGCACGCGCGGTGGGCCGGCCGCTGGCCGATCTGGGCGCGCTGGGCCTGACGCTGACCGGCGGCGAGCTGCCGTTCCCGGTGGCGGTGCTGAAAGACTCGGCCCTGGCGCACAACAGCGCCTGGATGCGCGACTTCTGCGCCCGCGCCGGCGTCAGCCTGTGCCCGCACGGCAAGACGACGATGGCGCCGCAGCTCTTCGAGCGCCAGCTCGCCGACGGCGCCTGGGGCCTGACCGCCGCCACCGCGGCCCATGTGCGCAGCTACCGCCGCTTCGGCGTGCCGCGCGTGCTGCTGGCCAACCAGCTGGTCGGCGCGGCCAACGTCGACCTCGTGCTGGCCGAACTGGCCGCCGACCCGGCGTTCGACTTCTACACGCTGGTCGACTCCGAAGCCGCGCTGGCCGAGCTGCTGGCCGGGCTGGCGCGGCGGCCGATCGGCCGGCCGCTGCAAGTCTTGCTGGAACTGGGTGCGCCGGGCGCGCGCACCGGCGTGCGCGGGCGCGACGCCGCGCTGGCGCTGGGCCGGGCGATCCGCGCCGCCGCGCCGGCCGTCGTGCTGCGCGGCATCGAAGCCTACGAAGGCGTGGTGCCGGGCGACGGCGAAGCCGCGGTCGAACTGGCGGCGCTGACGCTGATCGAGCAGATCGGCGACATCGCCGCGGCCGGCGTCGCCGAAGGCTGGTTCGCGCCCGGCGAGATCATCGTCTCGGCCGGTGGCTCGCAGTTCTTCGACCTGGCAGCGCAGGTGCTGGCGGCGGTGGCCGCGCGCCCGGGCGGCCCGGCGGTGCGCCCGGTGCTGCGCAGCGGCTGCTACCTGTCGCACGACGCGCTGCACTACGAGCGCATGCAGGCCCGGCTGCGCCAGCGCGCCGGCGCGGCGTGGGGCCGCGGCCCGGGGCTGCGCAACGCGCTGGAGGTCTGGACCGTCGTGCAGTCGGTGCCCGAACCCGGCCGCGCGATCTGCGCCGCCGGCAAACGCGACCTGTCGCACGACCTGATGCTGCCGCAGCCGCTGGGCTGGTGGCCGGCCGGCGAAGCGGCGCCGCGCGCGGTCCCGTCAGGCATCAAGACCGTGGCGCTGTCGGACCAGCACGCCTGGGTGGACGCGGCCGACGGCGCGATGCCGTGGCGCGTCGGCGACCTCGTCGGCTTCGGCGTCGGCCATCCGTGCACGACGTTTGATCGCTGGGGGCTGATTTACACGGTCGACGACGGGTATCGGGTGACGGGCGGGGTGAGGACGTTCTTCTGAGCTTCCTCGGCACCGAGGCGGGGCCGCGACGACCCGATGCGCCTCGGTTGAGAAGTTCGTTGGAGTGAGCCGATGCCGATCGAAACCTCGCGCTTGAATCTGCTGACGCCGGAGGAGGTCTCCGCCGAGGCGGTGCAGCGCTACTTCGTCGCCAACCGGGCGTTCCTGGCCGACTGGGAACCGAGACGGTCAGACGATTACTACGATCTCCCGACGATTTCGAAGATGGTCGAGGCGCAGCAGGAACAGTTCCGCGCGCGCACGGGCGTCAACTTCTACCTCACACGGCAGGGAAGCGCGGAGGTCATCGGCACCATCGGCTTCTCCAACATCGTCTACGGCTGCTTCCTGTCGTGCTTCCTGGGTTATCGCTCGAGCCAGGGCAACGAGGGCCAGGGGTTGATGCAGGAAGGGCTGAGGGCCGCGATCCGGTGGGTGTTCGAGTCACTCCAGCTGCATCGCATCGAAGCGAACGTGATGCCGCGCAATCTGGCGTCGAAGCGGGTGCTGGAACGGCTCGGGTTCGAGTTGGAAGGCAGCAGCCGGAAATATCTGAAGATCAACGGCGTCTGGGAAGATCATCAGCATTACGTGCTGTTGAACGAGGGTGTCGAGTAGCAAGCTTCCGAGGGCAGAATCAAACCTGTGCCTTCGCGGCACCATCGACAAGGTCCAGGTGCGCTGCAGGGAGGTTCGGTGAGCGATTTCGAAGCCAAGCGTGAGACAGCACTTCGCCTTCTCAAGGCGACGGGAATCACCGAATCCAACTACGGCCCGCCGCTTCTGCGCCTCTTGTGGCGCCTGGGGTTTCAGGTTCGTCCACCGCACTTCGCCAGTTTCGGCGCCACGGCCGTATTCGCCGGTTCGTTTTTCGCCATCGGCTGGGGAGCCGTGATGTGGCTGCTGGTGTGGCACAGCGCAGGCTTGTCCCCGATGGCCGCCTTGGGTTCGAGCGCCATCGCGGGTGTCGTCTTCGGCCTAGTGATGAGCGCGTACTACGCCCACGGTCGCAAGAAGCACCGCTTGCCGGACTGGGACAGCCTTGGCACGACCAGCTTCGCGCAGACAGCCGACACCCATAGCGGCTGAAGTCGCCGGAGCGACCGTTAGCCCTTCTGGGCTTCGTTAGCGGCTGGACCGCCGCGCGTGCCACCGCAGTAGCGTGCCGCGGTCACCGGGTGGCCGGTTCCGTTCATGTCCCCCGGGCGGGCTGCGCCCGCCCTCCTCCTTTACTTCACTCCACCGGCCACCCGGCGCCCGCGGCAGGGCGGTGCGGGTCTGTCCGCTCGGTATGGCCGCCCTCCCCTCGAAAGCGGGCCGAGGGATTGGCGGACAGGATCGCGCGGCGCAGAATCGTGCGCAACCGGTGCCACTTTCGGCGTCATTTTTTTACGCCTACGAACTTGGGCGCTCAGCGACGGGAATCTCAAGCGCGACAAGGGCTTGATTCTCCGCAAGGGCTACGTTTTGCCCGAGCGTTGGATGTGATATTCGGCGTTCGTGCGCAGCATATAACAAGAGTTAGAGATATGAACCAGCCGCTGATCGGCCCAGGGCATGTCGGAGTCGGAGGCGACTTCGCCCGCGTCTTCGATCCGGAAGACTACATGACCATGGTGAACGCGCTCGACGAGGCCACTGTCGTCCTCCGAGCCCACCTCGTGTTGGAAGAGTTCTTAAACATCTGGGCGGCGCGCGTCACTAGCACCGAAGATCTCTTCGAGGGCGGCTTCGTCCCGTTCAAGACCAAGCTCTTCATATGCAAGAACCTTGGCTTTGCACCGGAATTCTGCGATGTCTTCGACCGAGTGAACACAATCCGCAACCGATACTCTCATCGTCGGAATTACAAGCTTGAAGAAAGCGGGTTGGCCGGCCTGCGTGACGCGGTGGACGCGTTGCCGTCGCCGCAGCCGCTTCTGCCCTGTGAGAAGTTCGAGATCTACCTCGAAGGGCATGACGCGAGCGGAGATCGAAAGCAGCTGACATACACCTGGGCAACTGCCGACACGAAGAAGCGAATGGCCTTAGTGCAGGTTATCCTGGTCTTGAAACTGGTTCAGTGGATGCAGCACACATTCAACGCCCGTTGCATCAAGTACAACCTTGTCGTGTGGCCGGCCGGCACCCAATGAGCTCTAACAGGTCGTTCGACACTGACATGCACCGTCAAGGCGCCGCAAGCCGTGCGCAGCAGTTTACGTCTTGCGGCGCCTTGCCGGTGCGTGGCGAAAAACTCCGACGTTATTCGTCATGAATGAACACGAGCATCTCCTCGTCGAGCTTGAAACAGCCAAGGCTGTGGCGGGCGACCTCACTGCATCGTTGCCTTCATTGATCGATCCAGCAATGCTGACGCTCCGTTCGAAGCTCCCCTTCACGGCGCTGTCGATCCGCGAAGTGCTTTTCTACCGGGTTGCGCATCTGGCGACGGCGGCGGTTGCCCTCTACGAGAGAAATGACTACTTGGGTGGAGTCATCCTTACTCGGTCAGTTATCGAAACTGTTGCTCTCTCATCTGCGGTCGAACGAGCATTAAACCGCTTCCTGCGAGTACGGAACAAGGAAGCGCTTCACCGGTATCTCATGCAAGTGCTGCTCGCCCGCGGCGCCCCCGACGCGAAGTACAAACCAATGAACGTCACCGGCCTCGTGGACCGTCTCGACGAGCGGGCGCCCGGCTTCAGAGACAGGTACAACGCATTCTCCGAGTGCGTGCATCCCAACTGGTCTGGAACATTCGGAACGTTCGCGCGCATCGATGAAGGCACGAAAATCGTTCATCTCGGAGTGTCGGAGTACTCAACCACGTGGGGAGCAGGCGTTCATGCGCTTACAGACGCGCTCATCGAGTTTCAGCGCATCTACGACACCTTGCCCGCTCTCATCACCGCGATGAACGACTACTTCGAGAAAGATGGCGCTTAACGAGGAGGCGTCGGGATCAGATCTTGCCATTTGCAGCACAGCCCGCGAACGCGGGCCGCTCTTGAGAGGCCAGTCATCCAGCGGCCGAAGTGGCGTGCAAAAGGCAAGACCTGACCCCAGCCATCCGCGACAGCCGCGCGTCAAGCGGCGAGCTTGCTGCTCACCAGCCGGTTCAGGCTGACCCCTTGTTCGGCCGCCTCGATGACCAGTTGCCGATGCTGCTGCGGCGGGATGCGGACCTTGAACTCGCCGCTGTAGCGCCGGTCGGCGATCGGCTCGGGCACCGGCTCGGCGTTGGCCGCCATGTCCTTCACGCAGTCGGCCACCACGGCGCGGATGCCGGCCAGCGCCTCCTCGGGCGATGCGGCCAGCCACGACAGCGACGGGAACTCGGCGCACAGGCCGACGTGTTCGCCGTCCTCGGCGGACCAGGTGACGCGGTAGGTGTAGTGGTCGACGTTCATCGTTGGTGCCCCTTCAACTTCTCGATGGCCGCCAAGACCTGGCGCACCTGGTACGCCTTGGCCTTGCCCTTGTCGTCCTGGATGTTGACCCGGGGGTCTCCCGCCCAAGGCGTCTTGAACACCGCATGGCTGCTGCCCGACTGACGCGCCGGGCCGAACCAGTGTTCGCACACCTTCTTGAGGTCGTTGAAACGGACGCCGGAAGGCGAAGCCTTCATCTGCGCCAGGATCGACTCGAGGTCCGCCATGGCTAATGGTGCCATTAATGGCACCGCGAGGCAAACTCAAGCGCGGCGGATCAGGCCTTCAGCCCCCGCAACTCAGCACTCCTCGCCCCCAGCGCCCCCCGATCCGGCTTGCCCGCCGCCGTGACCGGCAGCGCATCGGCCCAGACCACCGCCCGCGGCCGCTTGTGGCGTGCCAGGTGCGCGGCCAGGTGGGCGACGATCGTGGCGTCGGGCGGCGGCGTGCCGTCGGCCACCAGCGCCGCGGCGACGGTCTGGCCCCAGGTTTCGTCGGGCACGCCGAAGACCGCCGCGGCGGCGATGCCGGGCAGGGCTTCCAGCACACGCTCCACCTCGGCCGGGTAGACGTTCTCGCCGCCGGTGACGATCAGGTCGTGGCGGCGGCCGAAGAGTTCGACATGGCCGTCGGCGTGGATGCGGCCGTGGTCGCCGGTGTCGAACCAGGCCTCGGGGTCCAGCGCCGGCTCGCCCAGGTAGCCGTGCATGCGCATCGCGCCACGCACCTGCAGGCGCTCGCCTTCGGCACGCAGCTCGGCGCCGGGCAGCACGGTGCCGCAGCCCCAGGGTTCGGCGTCGAAACGCGCTTCGTACGGCGTGGCGACGATCTGCGAGCAGGTCTCGGTGCAGCCGTAGGTCACGACGACCGGCAGCCGCGCCGCACGCGAGCGGGCGAAGAGCCGCGGCGACGCCGCCGAGCCGCCCAGCAGCAAGGTGCGGAAATACGGCGGCGCCACCCAGCCCGGGTGCGCGTCCAGCGTCAGCGCCAGCATCGTCGGCACCAGCGAGGCCAGCGTGATGCGCTCGTGCTCGATCAAGCCCGGCAGCCGCGCGGCGTCGAAACGCGGCGCCAGCACCAGCGTCGCGCGCGCCGCCAGGCAGCGCGTCAGGATCGACAGCCCGCCGACCCGCGCCAGCGGCATCGCCAGCAGCCAGCGGTCGCCGGCCTGCCAGCCGACGTTGGCGGCGTGCGCGGCGGCGGAGGCGCGGAAGGCGGCGCGGGTCAGCACCGCGCCGCGCGAGCGGCCGGTGGTGCCGGAGGTGAAGATCACCGCCGCCGCGTCGGCCGGCAAGGCGCCGGCCGCTTCGCAGGCGGCGATCTCGGCCGCGTGTTCGGCGGCCGTGGCGCGCGGGTGCAGCAGCAGTGCCGGCACGCCGGCTTCCAGCAGCGCCAGCAGCTCGACGACGGTCGCGACCGCGTTGTGGCCGACGACCGGCACCGCGCCCCGCGCATGACCTGTCAGCGCGGCAATGCGCGGCGCGGCCGCGGCGGCCAGATCAGAGAAGGTCCAGACGCGACCGTCCT
>NZ_AEWG01000109.1 GCF_000190375.1 Rubrivivax benzoatilyticus JA2 = ATCC BAA-35 | reverse complement strand
CCTCGGCCGAGGCCGTCGCCGCGGGCGCGGCGGGCTGGGCCGGCGCGGAGGCCGCGCCCTGCAGCTTCTTCAGCTCGTCGACGTTGCGCGCGAGCTCGGCCAGACGCTGGTCGGCGGCACGGCGCTCGGCCTCCTTGGACAGCTTGGCCTCCGGCGCGGCCGCGACGGCGCCCTGCGACAGCTTGAGCTTGTCGGGCGTCGGCGCGGCGGCCTGGCGGCGGTCTTCGACGCTGGCCTGCACCTTGCCCTTGGCCTGGCGCGCCGGCTCGTCGGCGGCGGCCGTGGTGCTGCCGGCCAGACGCTGGCGGTAGGCGGCGAAGTCGGCGGCCTGCGCGACGATGATCTCGCGGGCCTCGGCCGGCGCGAGCTTGGCCGCGTCGTCGGACGACGGCACGGTCAGCACGGCGCCGGACTTCAGCCGGTTCATGTTGTCGCCGACGAAGGCCTGCGGGTTGCCGCGGAACAGCGCCACGAGCATCTGGTCCAGCGAGACGCCGGCGGCCTGGGTGCGCGAGGCGATGCCGAACAGCGTGTCGCCGCGGCGCACGCGGACCTGGTCATCGGCATCGGCGGCCCGCGCGGCACGCGGTGCCTCG
>NZ_AEWG01000110.1 GCF_000190375.1 Rubrivivax benzoatilyticus JA2 = ATCC BAA-35 | reverse complement strand
GCGGCCGGCCGCGGCGCGCTGGCTGCCGCCGGCGTCGCCGCCGCGGCGCCGGCCAGCACGAGCACGGCGCGGGCGTCGTGCAGCACCTCGGCCAGCGTCGCGGTGTACGGCGACAGGCCGTCGAAACGTGCGTCGGGCCGCAGGTCGCCGACCAGCAGCAAGGCGTGCGCCTCGCGCAGCGCGGCGGCGTCCAGCGGGTCGATCACACCGTCCTCGGTGTGCAGCTCGACGGCGATCGTGCGCCCGGCTTCGCGTGCGGCGCGCTTCAAGGCCTCGCGCACGAGGTAGGCGTGGGTGCCGCGGTCCCCGGCCCCGACAACGGCAACGATGTGACTCATGTTCTGCTCCCGGGGGGCCGCGGCCCAGACGTCCAGCGGCTGCGGCCGCACCGCGGCGGCCAGGGCATCCAGTTCGGCGGCCGGCGGCAGGTGCGCACCTTCGCGCCCCAGCTTGCCGGCGGCAAAAGCCGTCGCGCGGCGCGCCAGCGCGTCCAGCGCCAGGCCGTCGGCCAGCGCCGAGGCGATGCCGGCGACCATCGCGTCGCCGGCGCCGACCGTGCTGCCGGTGGCCAGCCGCGGCGGCGCCGCCTGCAGCGCGCCCTCGGCGCTGACGAAGGCCGCGCCGTCGGTGCCCAGCGAGACGACGACCAGCGCGATGCCGCGTGCGACCAGCGCCCGCGCCGCGTCGACCAGCGCCGCGCGTTCGTCGAAGCGCCGCCCGGCCCAGGCTTCGAGCTCGGCGCGGTTGGGTTTGACAGCGTGCGGCAGCGCGCCGGGCGGCAAGGCGAGCACGGCGTCCAGCGCCGCGCCGCTGAGGTCGGCGACGACACGTGCGCCGCGCCCGGCCAGCGCCGCGGCCAGGCGCGCACTGGTGTCGGCGGCCAGCCCCGCCGGCTGGCTGCCGGAGATCACGACCAGCTCGCCGGCGCCGGCCTCGGCCAGCCCGTCGAACACCGCCTCGGCGTCGGCCGCGGCGGCCGTGAAGCCCGGCAGGTTGACGTCGGTCGTGCGGCCGCCGGTCTCCAGCAGCTTGACGTTGGTGCGCGTCGCGCCGGTCACACGCTGCAACCGGTCGGCGATGCCTTTGGCGGCGAAGAGCTGCTCGAAGATCGCCGCGTTGTCGCGGCCGAGCAGCCCGTGCAGCTCGACCGTCTGGCCGGCGTCGGCCAGGCAGGAGGCGACGTTGAGACCCTTGCCGCCGGCGTCGTGGCGCACGGCGAGCGCACGCACCACCTCGCCGGGCACCAGGCGCTCCAGCGTCACCGTCTGGTCGATCGCCGGGTTGAAGCTGACGCAGCGGATCGTCATGCGCTCTCCCCGCCGTCGGCCAGCGCACGCACCGCGGCAGCGTCGGGCGCGGCCAGCGCCTGGCGTGCCAGCGCCTGCAGCGCCGGGAGTTCGGCGGCGCGCAGCCGCTCCTTGACCGCCGGGATGTCGCGCGGCGTCATCGACAGCTCGTCGACGCCCAGGCCGGCGAGCAGCGCGGCGCCGTGCGGGTCGCCCGCCAGGCCGCCGCAGACGCCGACCCAGCGGCCGTGCATATGCGCGCCCTGCACCGTCAGCCCGATCAGCCGCAGCACCGCCGGGTGCAGGCTGTCGGCCTCGGGCGCCAGCACCGGGTTCTGGCGGTCGATGGCCAGCGTGTACTGCGTCAGGTCGTTGGTGCCGATGGAAAAGAAGTCGGCGTGCTGCGCCAGGTCGGCGGCCAGCAGCGCCGCCGACGGCACCTCGATCATGATGCCCAGCGGCAGCTTGGGCGCCTGCAGTTCCTCGCGGATGCGCTCGCAGGTCTCGCGCAGCGCCAGCAGCTCGGCGGCCGAGGTGATCATCGGGAACATCACCGAGATCGGCGCGCCGTCGCGGCCGGCGCGGTACAGCGCGCGGATCTGCGGCACCAGCAGCTCGGGCCGGCGCAGCAGCAGGCGCGCGCCGCGCACGCCGAGGAAGGGGTTCTCCTCGCGCGGCAGCTCCAGGTGCGCGACCTGCTTGTCGCCGCCGATGTCCAGCGCGCGGATGACCAGCGGCCGGCCCTGCAGCGCGTCGGCCATCGCCTTGTAGGCCTGGTACTGGTCTTCCTCGGACGGCGTCTCGCCGCGTTCGAGGAACAGGAACTCGGTGCGCATCAGGCCCACGCCTTCGGCGCCCTGGGCGATGGCGAACGCGGCCTGGTCGGCGAGGTTGATGTTGGCGCCGATAGCGACCGTGTGGCCGTCGCGCGTGCGCGCCGGCAGCGCACGCGCCTCGGCGGCCTGGGCGCGGCGCGCCTCCTCGGCGGCGATCCAGGCGCGCGCCGAGGCCAGGTCGGCATCCGACGGCGCCAGGAACAGCCGGCCGCCGCTGCCGTCGACGATGGCCGGCGCGCCGGCTTCCAGCCGCTCCAGCCCCGCGCCGGCACCGACCACCGCCGGCAGCCCCAGGGTGCGCGCCAGGATCGCGGTGTGCGAAGTCGGCCCGCCTTGCGCGGTGACGATGCCGACGACACGCTCGGCGTCCAGCCCGGCGGTGTCGCTGGGCGTCAGGTCCTCGGCGACGAGGATGCTGCCGGCCGGCACCTCGGCGGCGGCCGGGCGCGCCAGCGCCGGGTCGATCTGCGCCAGCACACGGTGGCCGACGTCGCGCAGGTCGGTGGCGCGCCCGGCGAGCACGGCGTTGCCCAGCGAGGCCAGCCGGCCGGCGGTGTCCTCGACCGCGGTGTGCCAGGCCCAGGCGACACCGTGGCCTTCGACGAGGTGCTGCGAGGCCAGCGTGATCAGCGCCGGGTCGTTCAGCAGCTCGGCCTGGGCGCGGAAGATCGCCGCGTCGGCGGCGCCCAGGCGGCGGCGGGTGTCGTCGGCGACGGCACGCAGTTCGTCGCGGGCGCGTGCCAGCGCGCCGTGCAGGCGGTCGGCGGCCTCGACCAGGTCGACCGGCTCGTCGGGCACGACCATCGGCCCGGCGTGCAGCCGGTGCAGCCGGCCGATCGCCAGCCCCGGCGACGCGCCGACCCCGGCGACGGCCTCGGCCGCACCCGGCGGCTGCCAGGCGCCGGCGGCGGCGCGGCGCTTGCGCTCGGCCTTCTCGGCGTCGGCCTTCTCGCGGGCGCTCAGGCCGGCGAGCACGATGCGCAGCGTGGCCAGCGCGTCGGCGGCGTCGGGGCCGTCGGCCGAGACGGTGACGGTGTCGCCGCAGCGCAGGCCCAGCTGCAGCAGCGCGATCAGGTTGCGTGCGTCGGCGGCTTCGGCGCCGTGGCGCACACGCACGCGGGCGGCGAAGCGGCGTGCGGTCTCGGCCCACTCGGTGGCCGGGCGCGCGTGCAGACCGCTCGGGTAGTCGACGACCCAGTCGAAGCGGCGGGCGAAGTCCTCGGCCGGCGCGTCGGCTTCGTCGGGCGCGACCTCGACGCCGGCCAGCGCACGGATCAGCGCGTCGGGGTCGTCGGTGCGCGCCAGCATCGCCAGGCGCGTGTCGTCGGCCATCAGCCGCGTCAGCCGGCGCAGGATGCCGATGTGGGCGTCGGAGCGCGCGGCGATGGCGACGACCAGATGGGCGCGCTGGCCGGGGTTCCAGTCGACGCCGTCGCGCACCTGCAGCACGGCGATGCCGTCGCGCTGGATCAGCTCGCGCTCGTCGACCATGCCGTGCGGGATGGCGATGCCCTTGCCGAGGAAGGTGTCGGCGGCGGCCTCGCGGCGCAGCATGCTGGCCTCGAAAGCCGGGCGCACGCAGCCGGCGGCGGTCAGCAGGCCGGTGGCCTGGCGGATGGCGTCGGCCTTGTCGGCCACACGCGCGTCCAGGCGGACGAGTTCGCGCGGCAGCAGGCCGCTGGCGTTGAAGGTGGACACGTCAGAACTCCGTCGGTTTGACCTGCGACGGTAGCGCAGGCGGCCGTGGCCGGCGAGTTCCGACGATCCCGGATGGTCGTCGTGCGCGGGCCGCGCACGGCGGCCCGAAACACGGTAAACGTTATTGCAACGGCACGCCGGTCTTGGCCTGCAGCTCGTCGCGCGTGACGCCGGGCGCCATCTCGACGACCTTCAGCCCGTGCGGCGTGACGTCGAGCACCGCGAGGTCGGTGATGATGCGGTCGACGACGCCGACGCCGGTCAGCGGCAGCGTGCACTGCGGCAGGATCTTCAGCTCGAAGCCCGAGCCGTCCTTCTTCTTCGCGACGTGCTCCATCAGCACGACGACGCTGCGCACGCCGGCGACGAGGTCCATCGCGCCGCCCATGCCCTTGACCATCTTGCCGGGGATCATCCAGTTGGCCAGGTCGCCCTTGGCGCTGACCTGCATCGCGCCGAGGATCGACAGGTTGATCTTGCCGCCGCGGATCATCGCGAAGCTGTCGTGGCTGCCGAAGATGCTGGAGCCGGCGATCGTCGTCACCGTCTGCTTGCCGGCGTTGATCAGGTCGGCGTCGACCTCGTCCTCGGTCGGGAACGGGCCGATGCCGAGCATGCCGTTCTCGCTCTGCAGCCAGACCTCGATGTCCTCGGGCACGAAGTTGGCCACCAGCGTCGGCAGGCCGATGCCGAGGTTGACGTAGAAGCCGTCCTGCAGTTCCTGGGCGGCGCGCGCCGCCATCTCGTCGTGGGTCCAGGCCATGATCGCTCCTTCAGGCGGTCTTCTCGCGGATCGTGCGCTTCTCGATGCGCTTCTCCGGGTGCGGGTTGTGCACCAGGCGGTGCACGTAGATGCCGGGCAGGTGCACCTCGTCGGGGTCGAAGCTGCCGACCGGCACGATCTCCTCGACCTCGACGACGCTGACGCGCCCGGCCATGATCACCGCCGGGTTGAAGTTGCGCGCCGTGCGGCGGAACACGAGATTGCCACTCTCGTCGGCCTTCCAGGCCTTGGCCAACGACACGTCGGGCACGATGGCGCGCTCCATCACATAGAGCTTGCCGTCGAACTCGCGGGTCTCCTTGCCTTCGGCGACCAGCGTGCCGACGCCGGTGCGCGTGAAGAAGGCCGGGATGCCGGCGCCGCCGGCCCGCAGCTTCTCGGCCAGCGTGCCCTGCGGCGTGAACTCCAGCTCCAGCTCGCCGGCCAGGAACTGGCGCTCGAACTCCTTGTTCTCGCCGACGTAGCTGGAGATCATCTTGCGGATCTGGCGCGTCTCCAGCAGCTGGCCGAGGCCGAAGCCGTCGACACCGGCGTTGTTGGAGACGACGGTCAGATCCTTGACGCCGCTGTCGCGCAGCGCGGCGATCAGCGCCTCGGGGATGCCGCACAGGCCGAAGCCGCCGACGGCCATCAGCTGGCCGTCGTGCACGATGCCGGCGAGCGCGGCCTGCGCGCTCGGATAGAGCTTCTTCATCGGGACGCCTCTCGCACTCAGGGAAACCGAGGCAGCGTACTACGTAAGGGGTTAAGTAGTCGTTACGTAGAATTGACTACGGATCTGCCCCGAAGGACCTCGCGATGCAGACGCTGGACTACCGCACCGCGTTCGAACTGGCGCCCATCGGCCTGGTGATCAGCCGCGAACGCGTGATGATCGACTGCAACGCCGAGATGCTGGCGATCTTCGGCGCCGTGCGCGAGCAGATCGTCGGCCAGTCCTTCGAGGTGCTCTACCCCACCGCGGCCGAATACGAACGCACCGGCGAGCGCATCGTCGAGATGCTCGACGCCCAGGGCCGCTACGCCGACGACCGCATCATGAAGCGCGCCGGCGGCGAGCTCTTCTGGTGCCACGTCTCGGGCCACGCGCTGGACACGCGCGCGCCGCACGCGGCGGGCATCTGGTCCTTCGAGGACCTGTCGGCGCGGCGCGTGCTGAAGGTCGACTTCACGCCGCGCGAACGCGAGATCGCGGCCCTGGTCATCGAGGGCCACACGAGCAAGGAAATCGGCCGCAAGCTGGCGATCAGCCCGCGCACGGTCGACGTCTACCGCGCACGGCTGATGCGCAAGACGGGCGCGGCGACGACGCCCGAACTGGTCAACAAGCTCCTCAACGGCTGAACCTGGAGAACAACGCATGATCGTCGTCCACCACCTGGAGAACTCGCGCTCGCAGCGTGTGCTGTGGCTGCTCGAGGAACTGGGCCTGGCTTACGAAGTGAAGCGCTACGAGCGCGACCGCGAAACGATGCTCGCGCCGCCGGAACTGAAGCGTGTGCACCCGCTGGGCAAGTCGCCGGTGATCGTCGACGGCGCGGTGACGGTGGCCGAGACCGGCGCCATCGTCGAGTACCTGCTCGACACCTACGACCCCGAAGGCCGCCTGCGCCCGCCGCCGGCCACCGAGGCGCGCCGGCGCTTCACCTACTGGCTGCACTTCGCCGAAGGCAGCGCGATGCCGCCGCTGCTGATGAAGCTGGTCTTCGACCGCGTGCGCAGCGCGCCGGTGCCGTTTTTCATCAAGCCCGTCGTCAAGGGCATCGCCGACAAGGTGACCGGCAGTTTCATCGCGCCGAACATCGCCGCGCAGCTGGCCTTCATGGAAGCCGAACTGAGCGCCCGCCCCTGGTTCGCCGGCGAGGCCTTCAGCGCCGCCGACGTGATGATGAGCTTCCCGCTCGAAGCCGCGGCGGCCCGCGCCGGGCTCGACGCCCGCTATCCGAAGCTGCAGGACTGGCTGAAGCGCGTGCACGCGCGTGCCGCCTACGGCCGGGCGCTGGAGCGTGGCGGGCCGTATTCGATCATCGGCTGAGGCGCGCTCAGCCGAACAGCGCGCGCACCGACTCCGGCAACGGCACCGCCTTCTTCGCCGCGTAGTCGGTCCACACCGTCTTCGCGCCGCCTTCGGCGTAGACGACGCCGGGTTCGCCGACACGCTCCATCACGACGTAGGTGTCGAAGCTCGTGCGCCCGGGGTTGGCGATGTAGTGGCGCGCCAGCACCTCGCCGGGGAACTCGAGCTGGCGCACGAAGTTGCAGAACGCGTTGACGATCACCGGGCCGCTGCCGTGGCTGGGGTGCGCCGGGCCGCCGATGCGGTACAGCCACTCCAGCCGCGCGATCTCCAGGTAGCGGAAGTAGACGGTGTTGTTGACATGGCCCATCGCGTCCATGTCGCCCCAGCGGATAGTGATCACCGTCTCGTGGGTCAGGGTCTTGTGTTCGGGCAGCGTGAAACGCATGGCGGTCTCCAGCGTCGCCCGGCCTGCCCGCGGCCGGGCGCGGGGTTCAATCGGTGGCCGACACGCCCAGCTCGCGCGCCAGCCGCTCGACCAGCACACGCAGGTCGGCGACCTCGGCCGCCAGCCGGGCCTGCTCGGCCTTCAGCGCCGACAGCTCGCCGGCCGACACCGCTTCGGCCGGCAGCGCCGCGGCGCCGGCAGGCCAGACCGGCTGCGCGACCTCGCCGCACAGCCGATGCGCCCAGCGCGACTCTCGTTCGCCGGGTGCACGCGCGAGCTTGACGACCTTGGGCGGCTGCTTCTCGGCCAGCTCCTCCAAGAAACCTTCGACCGAGGAGATGTCGGCGAAACGGTGCAGGCGCTCGCTGTTCAGGCGCAGTTCGGCCGCGGTCTGCGGGCCGCGCAGCATCAGCACCGCCAGCAGCGCGACGGCCGCGCCCGGCACGCCGAGGCCACGCGCGGCGTTGTGGTCGAAACGCACGACGCGGCTGCCGCTGACCTCGTTGACCAGGGCCAGCGCCTTGAGCCCTTCCAGCGCCGCCAGCACGTCGGCGTCGGCGGCTTCCATCACCGGCTGGCGCGCGGTCTTCTGGTTGCAGCCCGCGACCAGCGCGTTCAGCGACAGCGGATAGGTGTCGGGCACGGTGTGCTGCTTCTCGACGAGCACACCGAGCACACGCGCTTCGAGCGGGGTCAGGTCACGCATGCTGCACGCCCCTCAGACGCCGAAGCCGTCGTCGGCGGAGATCACCGCGCCGTTGACGAAGTGGCTCTCGTTGGCGCACAGCATCATCAGCACCGCGTCCAGGTCCTCGGGCTTGCCGACACGCTTGCGCGGCAGCATGTCGACCAGCTTGCGCCCGGCCTCGGTCTGCCAGTGGTGGTGGTTGATCTCGGTGTCGATGTAACCCGGGCAGATGGCGTTGACGTTGATGCCGTGGCGGCCCCATTCCAGCGCCATCGCGCGCGTCATGTGGATCACCGCCGCCTTGCTCATCGCGTAGACGCCGATCTGGCCCAGCACACGCAGCCCGGCCATCGACGCCACGTTGACGATGCGCCCGCCGGTGTAGGTGCCCGGCGCCTGGCCGCGGCTGCGCGCGATCATGCGTTTGGCCACCGCCTGGGCGACGAAGAAGGCGCCGCGGGTGTTGGTGTCCATCACGTAGTCGTAGTCCTCGGGCGTGACGTCGACCAGCTTCTGCGTCGTGCTGACGCCCGAGTTGTTGACCAGGATGTCGATCACGCCCATCTCGGTCTCGGCATGGGCCACGGCCGAGGCGATGCTCGCCGGGTCGGTGACGTCGAGCGTGACGACGTGGGCATCGCCGCCTTCGGCCTCGATCTCGGCGCGCAGCGTCTTCAGGCGCTCGACGCGGCGCGCGGCGAGCACGACGCCGGCGCCGGCACGCGCCAGCGTCTTCGCGAAGCTCGCGCCCAGGCCGCTGGAGGCGCCGGTGACGAAGGCGACGCGGCCGGAAAGGTCGATCTGGTAGCTCATCGGTGGAGTCCTGGTTCGGTCTGTCGGGGGCGCGGGCACGATAGCACCGAAGCCGTGGCCGACAATCGGCCCATGGACCGTGTCGAAGTCGTCGTCGTCGGGGCCGGGGTCGTCGGCCTCGCGGTGGCGCGCGCGCTGGCGTGCGCCGGGTCGGAGGTGCTGATCCTCGAGCGCGAGGGCGCGATCGGCAGCGGCGTCTCGTCGCGCAACAGCGAGGTCGTGCACGCCGGGCTCTACTACCCCGCCGGCAGCCTGAAGGCGCGGCTGTGCGTGGCAGGCCGCGAGCGGCTCTACGCCTATTGCGCCGAACGCGGCGTCGACGCGCGCCGCTGCGGCAAGCTGGTCGTCGCGACGACCGCGGCCGACCTGCCCAAGCTGGACACGATCGAGGCCCGCGGCCGCGCCGCCGGCGTCGCCGACCTGCAGCGCCTGACGGCCGCCGAGGCGATGGCGATGGAGCCGGCGCTGGCCTGCGCCGGCGCGCTGTGGTCGCCGTCGTCGGGCATCGTCGACAGCCACGGGCTGATGACCGCGCTGCTGGGCGACGCCGAGAACGCCGGCGCGATGCTGGCGCTGCGCTCGCCGTTCGCCAGCGCGCGCCGCGACGGCGAGGGCTGGATCGTCGGCACCGGCGGCGACGAGCCCTTCGAGCTGGCGACACGCTGGATCGTCAATGCCGCGGCGCTCGACGCGCAGCAGGTGGCGCTGGCGATGCAGGGCTTTGCGGCCGCCGCGGTGCCGCCGACCTGGCGCGCCAAGGGCCACTACTTCTCGCTCGCCGGGCGCGCGCCGTTCTCGCGCCTCGTTTACCCGACGCCGGTCGACGGCGGCCTGGGCGTGCACCTGACGCTGGACCTGGGCGGCCAGGCGCGTTTCGGCCCCGACGTCGAATGGCTGGCGCCCGGTGCGGCGCTGGACTACGCCGTCGACCCGGCGCGCCAGGCCGGTTTCGAGGCCGACATCCGGCGCTACTGGCCGGGCCTGCCGGCCGGTGCGCTGCAACCGGCCTACAGCGGCATCCGGCCCAAGATCTCCGGCCCGGGCGAGCCGGCGGCCGACTTCATCATCGCCGGCCCGGCCGAACACGGCGTGCCGGGGGTCGTGCAGCTGTTCGGCATCGAGTCGCCCGGGCTTACCGCGTGCCTGGCGCTCGCCGACGAGGTGGCCGGCCGCATTGTCCCTTTCGCGACCTCAAAATAGAACGACCGTTCGTTTTTCGGGGCCCGGACTTATAGAATGCGCGCGGCCTCACCCAGGAGACAAAGGTCAAGATGCGCTCAGAAGAAATCCTCGAGCAGTACGGTCCGCGCGAGGCGATGGAGTACGACGTCGTCGTCGTCGGGGCCGGCCCCGGCGGGCTCGCGGCGGCGATCCGCCTCAAGCAGCTGAACCCCGAGCTCTCGGTCGTCGTGCTCGAGAAGGGCAGCGAACCGGGCGCGCACGTGCTGTCCGGCGCGGTGATGGACCCGCGTGCGCTGACCGAGCTGATCCCGGACTGGAAGGAACGCGGCGCGCCGCTGAACCAGCCCTGCGCCGAGGACGAGGTGCTGTTCCTCAACGCCAACGGCAGCCACCACGAGGCGCCGTCCTGGCTGATCCCGGGCTGCCTGCACAACCACGGCAACTACATCATCAGCCTGGGCGCGGTGACCCGCTGGATGGCCGCGCAGGCCGAGGAGCTGGGCGTCGAGATCTTCCCCGGCTTCGCCGCGGCCGAAGTGCTGTACGGCGAGGACGGCCGGGTGCGTGGCGTCGCCACCGGCAACATGGGTGTCGGCAAGGACGGCGCGCCGCACGACGGCTTCCAGCTCGGCATGGAGCTGCTGGGCAAGTACACGATCTTCGCCGAAGGCGCACGCGGCCACCTGGGCCGCCAGCTGATCAGCCGCTTCGAGCTGGACAAGGGCCGCGACCCGCAGACCTACGCCATCGGCATCAAGGAGCTGTGGGAAGTGCCAGAGTCGGTCGCCAAGCCCGGCCTGGTGCTGCACAGCGCCGGCTGGCCGGTCGACGAGCAGACCTACGGCGGCGGCTTCCTGTACCACATGGAAGGTAACCAGGTCGCGCTGGGCTACGTCGTCGGCCTGGACTACCAGAACCCCTGGATCAGCCCGTTCGAGGAGATGCAGCGCTGGAAGACGCACCCGGCGATCCGGCGCCACCTCGAAGGCGGCAAGCGGGTCGGCTACGGCGCCCGCGCGATCACCGCCGGCGGCCTGCTGTCGGTGCCCAAGCTGGTGTTCCCGGGCGGTGCGCTGGTCGGCTGCGAAGCCGGCACGCTGAACGCCGCGCGCATCAAGGGCAGCCACGCCGCGATCAAGACCGGGATGATGGCCGCCGAGGCCGCCGCCGCGGCGCTGGCCGCCGGCCGTGCCGGTGACGAGCTGGAGGCCTACCCGCAGGCCTTCCGTGCCAGCTGGCTCTACGAGGAGCTGGACGCCAGCCGCAACTTCAAGACCTGGTTCAAGAAGGGCAACACGGTCGGCACGCTGATGACCGGCATCGAGCAGTGGCTGCTGCCCAAGCTGGGCATGAAGAGCCCGCCGTGGACCATCCACCGCCACGCGCCGGACCACGTGCGGCTGCACGCGGCCAGCCAGGTCGAGCCGATCGCCTACCCCAAGCCCGACGGCCAGCTGACCTTCGACCGCCTCAGCTCGGTGTTCCTCAGCAACACCAACCACGAGGAGAACCAGCCGGCGCACCTGACGCTGAAGGATGCGTCGGTGCCGGTGGCGGTGAACCTGGCGCGCTACGCCGGCCCCGAGAGCCGCTACTGCCCGGCCGGTGTCTACGAGTTCGTCGCCGCGGCCGACGGCGGCGAGCGCCTGCAGATCAACGCCCAGAACTGCGTGCACTGCAAGACCTGCGACATCAAGGACCCGACGCAGAACATCGTCTGGGTCACGCCCGAAGGCGGCGGCGGGCCGAACTACGCGGGCATGTGAAGCCGCACGCGGCATGAAGAACGGCGGGCCTGGGCCCGCCGTTTTTCGTTGGGGCGCCGCCTGGCTCAGCGGCCCAGCAGCACCTGCTCGGCAAAACGCACGAAGGCGTAGAAGCGCCAGTCGGCGTTCTCCTTGCGCTGGAAGCCGTGGCCTTCGTTCTCGGCGCGCAGGTACCAGACCGGCGTGCCGTTGGCGCGCACCTGGGCGACGATCTGCTCGGCCTCGGTGTAGGGCACACGCGGGTCGTTGAGGCCCTGGACGACGAACAGCGGCTTGCGAATCATCGCCGCGTTGGTCAGCGGCGAGATGCGGTCGAGGAAGGCGCGCATCGCCGGGTCGCGTTCGTCGCCGTACTCGGCGCGGCGCAGGTCGCGGCGATAGCTCTCGGTGTTCTGCAGGAAGGTCACGAAATGCGAGATGCCAACGTCGTCGACCGCGCCGGCGATGCGCTCGCCGTAGTGCACCGCGCTGGCCAGCGTCATGTAGCCGCCGTAGCTGCCGCCGGCGACCAGCACACGCGAGGCGTCCAGCCCCGGCTGCGTGGCGATCCAGTCCAGCAGCGCGCCGATGTCCTTCACCGAGTCCTCGCGCTTGTAGCCGTCGTCCAGCGACAGGAAGGTCTTGCCGAAACCCGACGAGCCGCGCACGTTGGGCTGCACGATGGCGACGCCCAGCTCCTGCAGCAGGTAGTTGTAGCGCCCCATGAAGCCGACCGTGGCCTGGCCCTCGGGGCCGCCGTGGATCTGGATCAGCACCGGGCGCGGGCCGCTGAACCGCGCCGGCGGGCGGTGCAGCAGGCCGGAGATCGTGCGGCCGTCAAAGCTCGTCCAGCGCACGATCTCGGCCTCGCCGAAGCGCGACACGTCCAGGCCCGGCGGCACATGGGGCGTGGTCCAGTCGGCGACCGCGCCGCCGGCCAGGCGCAGCGAATGCAGCCGGCTCGGGCCTTGCGCGCTGTTGGTCGAGAACGCCAGCTCGTCGCCGCGGCGGTCGAAGGCCGCACTGCCGATGCTGCCGGCGGGCAGCGGCGGCAGCGCCAGCTCCTTCAGCGTGCGGCCGTCGAGCAGGCGCAGCTCGTCGCGGCCCTCGACGTTGGCCTGGAAGGCGATCCAGCGCCCGTCCTCGCTGGGTGCGACGCCGCTGACGTCCCAGGGGATCTGCGACGTGAGCCGCGTGATGCGGCCGTCGGCCAGCGACAGCAGCATCAGCTCGCGGAACTCGCCGGCGCGGTCGCTGAGGAACAGCAGCCCCGAGCCGTCGGGCCGGAAGGCGACCGGGAAGTGCGAGGCTTTCAGCGTCTCGCCGGGCGCCGGCAGCACACGCCGGCGTTCGCCGCTGGCGAGGTCGACGAGCCAGGCTTCGGACTCGGTGGCCGAGACATAGCGTGTGATCGCCAGCGTGCGGTCGTCGTGCGAGATCGCGCCGCCGAACCAGCCGGCGCCGGGCAGCACGGCGATCTGGCGCCGGCCCTCGGGCGAGAGCGGGTCCATCAGCCACAGCGTCGTGTCGATCGCCGCACGTTTGCCGCCGTCGGCGGTGCGGTCCAGCGGCACCGCGCCGTAAACCAGCTTGGACGCGCCATGCAGCCAGCCGATGGGATCGTGGCGCTGGTCGGGGTCGGTCAGCAGCGTCGCCTGGCGCGTTGCCGGGTCCAGGCGGTAGAGCTGCGTCGCCTCGTTGCCGCCGCGGCCGCGCGCGAAGACGATGTAGCGGCCTTCGCGCGGCTCCCAGCTCGCCTCGGCCACCGGGTCGGGCTCGGCGGTCAGGCGCTCCAGCGCGGCGCCGGGGGCGGCGGCACGCCAGAGCTGGGCCGTGGCGTCGGTCTCGGCGCGGTGCAGCACCAGCATCTCGCGCCGCGTCGGGTGCCAGTCGGCGAAACCGTGGCCGCGGAAGTCGTTGTAGCGCTGCACACGCTCGGCCAGCGACTGCGGGATCGGCGGGATGCCCTGCACCACGAGGTTGGCGTTGGGCGCGACCGTCGCCTCGGTGGCCGGTGCGCTGGCACAGCCGGCCAGCACCAGCGCGGCGGCGGCACAGGCCGCCGAAAACAGCATTCGTCTCATCGTTCTCCAAGAGCCCAGGAGGGCTTGCGTTTGTCGATGAAGGCCTGCACGCCTTCGAGTGCGGCCGGGTCCATCATGTTGCAGGCCATCGTGCGGCCGGCGTCTTCGTAGGCCGCGGCGATGCCGGTCTCGACCTGACGATAGAACAGCGCCTTGCCGGCGGCGATCGCGACCTGCGGCTTGGCGACGATGGCGGCGACCAGGCGCTCGACCTCGGCATCCAGTGCTTCCGGCGCGGCGACGCGGTTGACCAGACCCTTGGCGCAGGCTTCGTCGGCGCCGATGAACTCGCCAGTGACGAGCATCTCGAACGCCGCCTTGCGCGGCAGGTTGCGCGCCAGCGCGACGCTGGGCGTCGAGCAGAACAGGCCCAGGTTGACGCCGCTGACGGCGAACTTCGCGTCGCGCGAGGCGACCGCCAGGTCGCACATCGCGACCAGCTGGCAGCCGGCCGCGGTGGCGATGCCGTGCACGCGCGCGACGACCGGCACCGGCAGCTTCTGGATCGTGAGCATCATGCGTGCGCAGGCCGCGAACAGGCGCTCGTAGTAGCCCAGCGAAGGCTCGGCGCGCATTTCCTTCAGGTCGTGGCCGGCGCAGAAGGCGCGGCCGGCGGCGGCGATGACCACCACACGCGCCGTCGTGTCCTCGGCGATGCGTTCCAGCGAGGCCTGCAGCGCCGCGATCATCGCCTCGGACAGCGAGTTGAAGGCCTGCGGCCGGTCCAGCGTCAGCGTCACGACGCCGCGCTCGTCCTTCTCGTGCCGCAGCAGCGGTTCTTCGGTCATCGGTATCTCCTGGTCAGGCTCCCTCTCCCGCGACGGCGGGAGAGGGCGGGGGGTGAGGGCCGGGGTCTGCCGCCNNNCNCNCNCNCNCNCNCNCGCGACGACGACGACGACGACGACG
>NZ_AEWG01000111.1 GCF_000190375.1 Rubrivivax benzoatilyticus JA2 = ATCC BAA-35 | reverse complement strand
AGACCGCGCGGGCCGACGACGACTGGGGAAACCTTCTGAGCCCACGAGGGCGTCGCCGCGAGACGACGCAAGCAGTATGAACATCGACTTCAACGACCGCGCGATGCTCGCCTCGATGGCGCTCGTCGTGCTCGGCGCCGTGGCCTACGGCGTCGCCTTCGACGGCCTGGGGCTCGCGCTCGGGCTGGGCCTGCTGCTGCTGGCCGCGGCGGCAGCGCTGGCCGGCCTCGGCGGCGGCAGCCGCAAGGCCGCCAGCTTCATCGGCCTGCCGGTGCTCGGCATGGCCGCCGTGGCGCTGCTGATCCATGTCGCGCGCGGCGCGGCCGAGGCGCACTTCGCGGTCTTCGCGCTGCTCGCCGCCACCGTCGTCTACCGGCGCTGGGAGGCGGTCATCGCCGGCGCGGCGACGATCGCCGTGCACCACCTGAGCTTCAACTACTTCCAGCAGTGGGGCTGGGGCCCGGTGTGCTTCACCGAGCCGAGCCTGCTGAAGGTCATCGAGCACGCCGCCTTCGTCGTCGGCGAAGCCGGCGTGCTGGTGATGCTGGCGCTGCGCAGCCGCAGCGACTACCGCACCACCGACGAGCTCGTGGCCATCGCCGACGGCCTGGTCGACGCACGCGGCGACGTCACTTTCGCGCCGGCGCACCTGCCCGCGCAGTCGCCGGCCACGCACCGCCTGCAGCAGGCGCTGCGCCACGTCGAGAAGACGCTGGCCGAGGTGCGCGCGAGCGCCGACTCGATCCGCACCGCGTCCAACGAGATCGCCACCGGCAACCTCGACCTGAGCCAGCGCACCGAGCAGACCGCCGGCAGCCTGCAGCAGACCGCCAGCTCGATGGAGCAGCTGACCGGCAACGTGCGCCAGAGCGCCGACGCCGCGCGCCAGGCCAACCAGCTCGCCGGCAGCGCCGCCGACACCGCCCAGCGCGGCGGCGAGGTCGTGGCCCAGGTCGTCTCGACGATGGACCAGATCAACACCAGCTCGAAGAAGATCGCCGACATCATCGGCGTCATCGACGGCATCGCGTTCCAGACCAACATCCTGGCGCTCAACGCCGCCGTCGAGGCGGCGCGCGCCGGCGAGCAGGGCCGCGGCTTCGCGGTCGTCGCCGGCGAGGTGCGGGCGCTGGCCCAGCGCTCGGCCTCGGCGGCGCGCGAGATCAAGACGCTGATCGGCGACTCGGTCGACAAGGTCGAGGCCGGCGCCCGGCTCGTCGGCGACGCCGGCAGCACGATGCAGGAGATCGTCGCCAGCGTGCAGCGCGTCTCCGACATCATCGGCGAGATCAGCGCCGCCACCGCCGAGCAGAGCAGCGGCATCGCCCAGGTCAACGGCGCCGTCAACCAGCTCGACCAGATGACGCAGCAGAACGCCGCGCTGGTCGAGCAGTCGGCCGCCGCCGCCGGCTCGCTGCGCGAGCAGGGCACCCGCCTGGCCGAGCTGGTGGCCACCTTCCACCTGACCCAGACCGCCACGGCCACGCCGCCGGTGCTGGCGCGCGAGCTGATCGCCCGTGCCGGCGACAG
>NZ_AEWG01000112.1 GCF_000190375.1 Rubrivivax benzoatilyticus JA2 = ATCC BAA-35 | reverse complement strand
GCTGGCGTCGGTGCGGCCAGCGTGGCGGCCGCGGCCTGCGTTTGGCCGGCTGCCGGCGGGGCGTTCGGACCCGGCACCATGCCGGCGGCCGCGCCGTCGCCGCCGAACCAGGCGGCCAGCCCGGCCAGCGGGCTCGGCGTGACCTGCAGCGACATCAGGCCGCCTTCAGCACCAGCCCGTTGTCGCCGAGCGCCAGGCGTTCGGGCGCCAGACCCAGCAGCTGCACGAGGTAGCCGCGTGCCGCCTCGCGCAGGTGCGCCTGCGCCGCTTCGCCCTGCGTGGCCGCGGTCAGGCGCGACTCGTTGACCAGCACGCCGATGGCGGCGAGCTGCTCGACGAAGGACTGGCGTTCGGCGGTGCTGCACTGCACCCAGGTGCCGCAGGCGCCCAGCAGGCGGCGGAACTGGCGCTCGACGGCCTCCAGCCGCTCGGGTTCGGGCGCCTGCCCGTCGAAGGCGGCGAGGTTGGCCAGCGTGAAGAAGGCCGCCGCCAGCCCGGCATCGTCCTCGCGCAGCCCGGGCTGCAGCCGCGCCTGCACGCTCTGGCGGTAGTGCTGCAGGCAGCGTGTGTACAGCGCCAGCGCCTGGGTGCGTGCGGCCGGGCCGCCGCCGTGGCGCGCGGCCAGTGCCGCGGCGCCGGCCGAGCGCACGCTGCGCGGCACGTGCAGCGGCGCCGGATCGGGGCCGACGTCGGGGCTGTCGAGCAGGCGGGCGAGCGCACGCTCGACGAGGGCGGGCAGTTCGGCGGCCAGGCGTGCGCCGGCGTCGGCTCGGGGCGGGGCGTTCATCGGGCGGGGCTCTCGTCGTCGTGCAGGGTGATCTCCGCGCCCGAAGCGCCACGCGCGGCCAGGCGTTCGCGCAGGCTGTCCAGCCCGGCGGCCAGCGCCGGGCGTTCGCGGCTGTGCGCCGGCAGGCGCAGCTGCAGCTGCATCGTGCCGCCGGGCACGGCCGGCAGCGTCAGCGCCACCGCCGACAGCGGCAGCCCGGCCTGGGCGAAGCTGAACTGCCAGTGCTGCAGACCCCTCGGCGTCGGCGGGCGCGAGCAGGCCGCTCAGCGCCGCG
>NZ_AEWG01000113.1 GCF_000190375.1 Rubrivivax benzoatilyticus JA2 = ATCC BAA-35 | reverse complement strand
CGGCCGCGTCGGCCCCGTCGGCGCCGTTGCGGCCGGACGAACGCCGGCCGGCCCCGGCGCTCGCGCCGCCGCCGGTCGGTGCCGCCGTGCCCGCCCCGCAGAGGATCGCCCGGCCATGAACGCGGTGTTCGAACGTCCCTCGGTGCTGCAGCGTGTCAGGACGCTGTTCTCCGGCTTCGACGGCCCGCTCGCCGCGGCGCTGCTGCTGCTGGTCGCCATCGGCCTGGTGACGATGTACTCGGCCGGCTACGACCACGGCACGCGCTTCGTCGACCACGGCCGCAACATGCTGCTGGCCTTCGTGGTGATGTTCGTCGTCGCGCAGGTGCCGCCGCAGCGGCTGCAGCAGATCGCCGTGCCGCTGTACGTCGTCGGCGTCGTGCTGGTCGTGCTGACCGCGCTGCCGGGCATCGGCATCACGAAGAAGGGCGCGACACGCTGGCTCAACCTGGGCATCGTCATCCAGCCCAGCGAGATCCTGAAGATCGCGATGCCGCTGATGCTCGCCTGGTGGTTCCAGAAGCGCGAAGGCCTGCTGCGCGTGCCCGACTTCCTCGTCGCCGCGGCGCTGCTGGGCGTGCCGGTGCTGCTGGTGATGCACCAGCCCGACCTGGGCACCTCGCTGCTGATCCTGGCCGGCGGCCTGTACGTGATCTTCTTCGCCGGGCTGTCGTGGAAGCTGATCGTGCCGGTGCTGGTGCTGGGCGCCACCGGCATCATCGCGCTGGTCATCGCCGAGCCGACGATCTGCCAGCCCGGCGTCGAATGGCCGATCCTGCGCGAGTACCAGCGCCACCGCGTCTGCACGCTGCTCGACCCGATGCAGGACCCGCTGGGCAAGGGCTTCCACATCATCCAGGGCATGATCGCCATCGGCTCCGGGGGGCTGACCGGCAAGGGCTTCATGAACGGCACCCAGACCCACCTGGAGTTCATCCCCGAGCGCACCACCGACTTCATCTTCGCCGCCTTCTGCGAGGAGTTCGGGCTGGCCGGCGTGCTGCTGCTGCTGTTCGCCTTCGTCTTCCTGATCTTCCGCGGGCTGATGATCGCCGGCGAGGCGCCGACGGTGTTCTCGCGCCTGCTGGCCGGCGCGATGTCGCTGAGCGTCTTCACCTATGCCTTCGTCAACATGGGCATGGTCAGCGGCATCCTGCCGGTGGTCGGTGTGCCGCTGCCCTTCGTCAGCTACGGCGGCACGGCGATGGTGACGCTGGGGCTGGGGCTGGGGATCCTGATGTCCGTGGCGCGCAGCCGACGGCTGATGATGAGTTGACGCGCGCATCGGCCGCGCGCATCGGCATGATGCGACATGGCGGGGTCAGGTCTCGCGAGACCTGACCCCAGGCTTTCTGACCCCGCGACTCACCCCTCGGCCGCCTCGTCGCCGTTCAGCGGGAAGCGCACCGTGAACACCGCGCCGGGCGTGCCGTGCGCACTGCCGGGGCGCAGCTCGGCGTCGGTGACGCCGATCTCGGCACCGTGCACGTTGGCGATCTCCTGCACGATGGCCAGGCCCAGGCCGCTGCCGTCGACGTCGGTGCCCAGCGCACGGTAGAAGGGCTGGAAGATCAGCTCGCGCTCGGCCGGCGCGATGCCCGGGCCGGTGTCCTCGACCTGCAGCACCAGCACCTGGCCGAAGGGGTCGGGCATCACGCGTGCGGTGACGGTGCCGCCGGCGGGCGTGTACTGCAGCGCGTTGTCGACGAGGTTGCGCACCATCTCGCGCACCAGCACCGGCTGGCCCCACAGGCGGGCGTCGCGGCTGTCGGGATCGGGGCCCTCGTAGCCGAGGTCGATGTGCTTCTCCATCGCCTTGGGCACGAAGTCGCGCACCGTCTCGACCACCGTGGCGGCGAGGTCGACGTCCTGCTTGCGCAGGGCCTGCTCCTTGTCCTCGGCGCGCGCCATCGACAGCAGCTGGTTGACCATGTGCGCCGCGCGCTGGCTCGACAGCGCGATCTGCTGCAGCGAGTGCTTCATCGACTGCGTGTCGCCGCGGCCGAAGTCGAGTTCGCGTTCGGCCAGCTCGGCTTGGGTGCGCAGCCCGGCCAGCGGCGTCTTCAGCTGGTGCGCGGCGTCGGCGAGGAAGTGGCGCTGGGCGGCGATCGACTGGTCGAGCCGGCCGAGCAGGTCGTTGATCGCGCCGACCAGCGGCGCCACCTCCTCGGGCACGTGGCGGTCCTCGATCGGCGACAGGTCGGTGCTGTCGCGCTGGCGGATGCGCTGCTGCAGGTCCGACAGCGGGCGGATGCCGCGCGCCAGCGCCAGCCACACCAGCAGCACCGCCACCGGCAGGATGACGAACTGCGGCAGGATCACGCCCTTGATGATCTCGGTGGCCAGGCGCGAACGTTTGTCCACCGTCTCGGCGATCTGGATCAGCCCGGCGTTGCCGCCGGCGTCATCGCCGGTCCAGAGATAGGCCACGCGCACCGGCTCGTCGCGGATCACGTCGTCGCGGAAACGCGGCTCGACGGTCGGCGGGCCGTCGCTGGGCACCGGCAGGTCGGCGTCGCCGGCGACGAGCTCGCCGCGCGCGCCGCGCACCTGGAAGAACAGGCTGTCGTTGTCGTCGGGGCGCAGCAGCTGCGTCGCCGCCTGCTCCAGGCTGCGGCGCGCGGCGTCGCTGGCGCGCGCCGGCATCTCGTGTTCGGCCGCGGCCTGGCGCGCGATGACACGCACCATCACGCCGAGCTCGCGGTCGTAGGGGCGGTTGGCGATGTTCTGCGCCACCAGCCAGGTGAGCGCGACGCTCATCGGCCACAGCAGCAGCAGTGGCGCGAGCATCCAGTCGAGGATCTCGCCGAAGAGGGAGCGTTGTTCGCGGGCCGCCATGCGTCTTCAGGATACCGTCTGGTCTTCCCGGGCGGACGCCGAGGGGCCTGCTGCGCCGGTCCGCGGGTGTCGCCCCGTCGAGGGCGCAGGTCCCGGGGGGCTTCGGGGGTGGGCCGTCAGGCCGCGATCTTCTCCAGGCAGTAGCCCAGGCCGCGCACCGTGGCGATCCTCACCGGGCCCTGCTCGATCTTCTTGCGCAGGCGGTGGATGTAGACCTCGATCGCGTTGTTGCTGACTTCCTCGCCCCACTCGCACAGGCGCTCGACGAGCTGGTCCTTGCTGACCAGGCGCCCCGAGCGCTGCAGCAGCACCTCCAGCAGCGACAGCTCGCGTGCCGACAGCTCGATCATCTGGTCGTTGAGGTAGGCGACGCGCCCGGTGGCGTCGAAGGTCAGCGGGCCGTGCTTGATGACGCTGGAGGCGGTGCCCAGGCCGCGGCGCGTCAGCGCACGCACGCGCGCTTCCAGCTCCTGCAGCGAGAACGGCTTGGCCATGTAGTCGTCGGCGCCCAGGTCCAGGCCCTTGACGCGCTGCTCGACGCTGTCGGCCGCGGTGAGGATCAGCACCGGCACCGACGCGCCACGCGCGCGCAGGCGCTTGAGCACGTCGAAACCATGCAGCTTGGGCAGGCCGAGATCGAGGATCACGAGATCGAACTCGTGCGCCGACAGCGCGGCGTCGGCCTCGGTGCCGCTGCCGACCTGGTCGACCGCGTAACCCGAGGCGCGCAAGGAGCGCAGCAGGCCGTCGGCCAGGACCTGGTCGTCTTCGGCGATGAGGATGCGCATGACTGTCTCCGTCGGCGGGCCCGTCGTCGGGCTCTGGCTGTGGAAATTTTAACGGCTTGCCTCTTGATACAGGGCAGGGTGTAGTCGCCGCTCACCCCACCGTCGAGGGCCCACCAAAGAACTGTACGAATATCCAGTTTCTGCAATAATCGGCGCCAATCAAGGAGAACCCGATGGACGCCCCGAAACCGCTGAACGCCGAGAAAGCCAAGGCCCTGCAGGCCGCTCTTGCCCAGATCGAGAAACAGTTCGGCAAGGGATCGATCATGCGCCTGGGCGAAGGCGAGGTGATCGAGGACATCCAGGTCGTGTCCACCGGCTCGGTGGGCCTGGACGTCGCGCTCGGTGTCGGCGGCCTGCCGCGCGGCCGCGTCGTCGAGATCTACGGCCCCGAGTCGTCGGGCAAGACGACGCTGACGCTGCAGGTCATCGCCGAGATGCAGAAGACCGGCGGCACCTGCGCCTTCATCGACGCCGAACACGCGCTGGACATCCAGTACGCGCAGAAGCTGGGCGTCAACCTGCAGGACCTGCTGATCAGCCAGCCCGACACCGGCGAGCAGGCGCTGGAGATCGTCGACGCACTGGTGCGTTCGGGCTCGATCGACCTGATCGTCGTCGACTCGGTCGCCGCGCTGACGCCCAAGGCCGAAATCGAAGGCGAGATGGGCGACTCGCTGCCCGGCCTGCAGGCGCGGCTGATGAGCCAGGCGCTGCGCAAGCTGACGGCGACGATCAAGAAGACCAACACGATGGTCATCTTCATCAACCAGATCCGGATGAAGATCGGCGTCATGTTCGGCAACCCCGAGACGACCACCGGCGGCAACGCGCTGAAGTTCTACGCCTCGGTGCGCCTGGACATCCGCCGCACCGGCAACATCAAGAAGGGCGACGAGGTCATCGGCAGCGAGACCAAGGTCAAGGTCGTCAAGAACAAGGTCTCGCCGCCGTTCAAGACCGCCGAGTTCGACATCCTCTACGGCGAAGGCATCAGCCGCGAAGGCGAGATCATCGACATGGGTGTCAACGCCCGCATCGTCGAGAAGTCCGGCGCCTGGTACGCCTACAACGGCGAGAAGATCGGCCAGGGCAAGGACAACGCGCGCGAGTTCCTGCGCGAGAACCCCGACATCGCCCGCGAGATCGAGAACAAGGTACGTGAGTCGCTCGGCATTCCGCAGCTGCCCGCCGCCGAAGGCGCCGAAGCCGGCGCCTGAGGCCGGCGGCCGGGGCGCGAGCGCGCCCCGGTGGCTTTCCGGGGCCGGGTGACGCTCCGTCACCCGGCCCGGTCGACACCTCGATGGCTTTCTCCGCCCCCTCGCTGAAAGGCCGCGCGCTGCGTTATCTGGCGCAGCGCGAACATTCGCGTGCCGAGCTCGAGCGCAAGCTCGCCCGCCACGCCGAGGACGGCCCCGACGCCAGCGCCGCCGAGCGCATCGCGCGTGCACTCGACGAACTGCAGGCCGCCGGGCTGTTGAGCGAGGCGCGGGTCGCCGAGTCGGTGCTCGCGCACGGCGCGCGTTTCGGCAGCCGCCGCCTGCGCCAGACGATGCAGTCCAAGGGGCTGGCGCCCGAGCTGGTCGCCAGCACGCTGGAGCAGGCGCGCAGCACCGAGCTGGAGCGTGCGCGCGAGGTCTGGCGCCGGCGTTTCGGCAGCGTGCCGGCCGATGCGGCCGGCCGCGCGAAGCAGATGCGTTTTCTCGCCGGCCGGGGCTTCGACGGCGACGTGATCCGCCGTGTCGTGCCGTCGATCGGCGCCGCCGATGACGGCGATCCCGAGCTCGATTGATCGTCGCGTGAAGCGCCGACGGCGCGCACCCGAGCGCCGTCCAGGGCTTGTCCAGCCGCCGCCTGCCGGCCGCGGCGCCGCGTGCTACATTGCCGCCGCTTTTTCAGCGGCCAGCCGCCGGCCCTGTCCTCCTCCATGAGTCTTCCTCCCGCCGCGGCCCGACGCCAGCTCAAGCACCGTCGTCAGATCGACGTGCAGGTCTATGCCCGGGACGACGGTTTGTGGGAGGTCGACGCGACGCTTGTCGACACCAAGACCCGCGACGCCCGCCTGGCCGGCGAAGTGCGCCCGGCCGGCACGCCGATCCACGACATGCTGATCCGGCTCGTCGTCGACACCTCGTTGAACGTCGTCGACGCCGGCGCCAGGACCCGCTGGATGCCCTACGCCGGCCACTGCGACGACCACGGCGAGGCCTACCGCTCGTTGATCGGCCTGAACCTCGCGCGCGGCTTCCGCAAGGGGCTGCAGCAGCGGGTCGGCGGCGTGCTCGGCTGCACCCACATCACCGAACTCGCCCAGGTGCTGCCGACGGCGGTCATCCAGGCTTTTGCCGGCGAAGTCATCGACACGCGCGGCGACAGCGGCGTCAAACCCTTCCAGCTCGACCGCTGTCATGCCTTGCGCAGCGACGGCGAGGTCGCCCGTCTCCATTACCCGCGCTGGTTCCGTCGGCCCGGCGCGGTTCTCGACACTTCCGGGAGTCCCGAATGAAGATCCACGAATACCAGGCCAAGGAACTGCTGCGCGCGCACGGGGTGCCGGTGCCGCGGGGTTATGCGGCGTTCACGGTGCAGGAGGCGCTGGAGGCGGCGCAGAAGCTCGGCGGCTCGGTGTGGGTGGTCAAGGCCCAGATCCACGCCGGCGGGCGCGGCAAGGGTGGCGGCGTCAAGCTCGCGCGTTCGCTGGCCGAGGTCGAGACCCTGGCCTCGCAGATCCTGGGCATGCAGCTCGTCACCCACCAGACCGGCCCCGAAGGCCAGAAGGTGCGCCGGCTGCTGGTCGAGGAAGGCGCCGACATCCGGAAGGAGTACTACGTCGCCGCGCTGACCGACCGCGCGACGCAGAAGGTGGCGCTGATGGCGTCGTCCGAAGGTGGCATGGACATCGAGGAAGTGGCGCACGCCACGCCGGAGAAGATCCTCAAGGTCTTCGTCGACCCGCTGGTGGGCCTGACCGAGGCTCAGGCGCGTGAACTGGCCGTGGGCATCGGCGTGCCCGAGGCCAGCCGGGCGCAAGCGGTCGACGTCTTCCAGAAGCTCTACGCCTGCTACATGGCCAGCGACGCCAGCCTCGCCGAGATCAACCCGCTGATCCTCGAAGGCCACGGCGGCATCAAGGCGCTGGACGCGAAGTTCAACTTCGACGCCAACGCGCTGTTCCGCCATCCGGAGATCGTCGCCTACCGGGATCTGGACGAAGAGGACCCGGCCGAGGTCGAGGCCAGCAAGTTCGACCTCAGCTACATCAGCCTGGACGGCAACATCGGCTGCCTGGTCAACGGCGCGGGCCTGGCGATGGCGACGATGGACACCATCAAGCTCTTCGGCGGCGAGCCGGCGAACTTCCTGGACGTGGGCGGCGGCGCGAGCGCCGAGAAGGTCACCGAGGCCTTCAAGATCATGCTGAAGAACCCCGAGGTGAAAGGCATCCTCGTCAACATCTTCGGCGGCATCATGAAGTGCGACACCATCGCCGAGGGCGTCATCGCCGCGTGCAAGGCGGTGAACCTGCAGGTGCCACTGGTGGTGCGCATGAAGGGCACCAACGAGGACCTGGGCAAGAAGATGCTGGCCGACTCGGGCCTGCCGATCATCGCCGCCGACACGATGGCCGAAGCCGCGACCGCCATCGTCGCCGCCGTCAAGTAACCCGCCGAGAGCACCCGCATGAGCATCCTGATCAACAAGGACACCCGCGTCATCACGCAGGGCATCACCGGCAAGACGGGCCAGTTCCACACCCGCATGTGCCGCGACTACGCCAACGGCCAGAACTGCTTCGTCGCCGGCGTGAACCCGAAGAAGGCCGGCGAGGACTTCGAGGGCATCCCGATCTACGCCAGCGTCAAGGAAGCGGCGGCGCAGACCGGCGCCACCGTCAGCGTCATCTATGTGCCGCCGGCCGGTGCCGCGGCGGCGATCTGGGAAGCGGTCGAGGCCGAGCTGGATCTGGCGATCTGCATCACCGAGGGCATCCCCATCAAGGACATGCTCGAGGTGCGCAACAAGATGAAGGCCAAGGAAGCGGCCGGTGGCAAGAAGACGCTGCTGCTGGGGCCGAACTGCCCGGGCACGATCACGCCCGAGGAGATCAAGATCGGCATCATGCCGGGCCACATCCACAAGAAGGGCCGCATCGGTGTCGTGTCGCGCTCGGGCACGCTGACCTACGAGGCGGTGGCGCAGCTCTCCGAACTCGGCATCGGCCAATCGAGCGCAGTCGGCATCGGCGGCGACCCGATCAACGGCCTGAAGCACCTCGACGTGATGCGGCTGTTCAACGAGGACCCGGACACCGACGCGGTGATCATGATCGGCGAGATCGGCGGCCCCGACGAAGCCGACGCGGCGCGCTGGTGCAAGGAGCACATGAAGAAGCCGGTGGTCGGCTTCATCGCCGGTGTCACCGCGCCGGCGGGCAAGCGCATGGGTCACGCCGGTGCGCTGATCTCCGGCGGCGCCGACACGGCGGATGCCAAGCTGGCGATCATGGAGGAGTGCGGCTTCACGATCACGCGCAACCCGTCCGAGATGGGGCGGCTGCTGCAGAAGCTGATCTGAGCGGCACGCGCCGCCACTGAACAAGGCCCGGCACGTCCGGGCCTCGGTGTTTCAGGCGCCGCGCGACCGTGCGTAGTTCCACGCACCGGGCACGTTCGCACGCTGCCTACACTGAACGCCAACAAAGCCCGGCGTCGTTCCAGCGCCGGGCATACGCATAACACGGGGTGTCATGGAAATCACGACGGCGGCCTTCTGGGCCGCACTGGGCTCGATCATCTGGGTCAACGTGCTGCTGTCCGGCGACAACGCGGTGGTCATCGCGCTCGCCGCGCGCGCCCTGCCGGCGCATCAGCAGAAGAAGGCGATCTTCTGGGGCAGCGCGGCGGCGATCGTGATGCGCATCGTGCTGACCATCGTCGCCGCACGGCTGCTGCAACTGCCGTTCCTGAAGATCGTCGGCGCGCTGGCCCTGCTCTACATCGGCGTGGATCTGCTGCTCGAGGACGACGAGGGTGGCGATCAGGGCGCCAACGAGGGCCAGGGCAACATCCTCTCCGCCATCCGCACCATCCTCGTCGCCGACCTGGTGATGAGCCTGGACAACGTGCTGGCGGTTGCCGCCGCTGCCAACGGCGACGTGCCGCTGCTGGTCATCGGGCTGGCGGTCAGCATCCCGTTGATCATCTTCGGCAGCACGCTGCTGCTGCGCGTGATGGAGCGCTACCCGCTGATCGTCACCGCAGGCGCCGCGCTGCTCGGTTTCCTCGCCGGCGAGATGCTGATGACCGATCCGGCTGTCGTCGAGCGCTTCGGCGAGCTGCCGCACGCGCTGATCAACACCGTCGGCGCGCTCGGCGCCGCGCTCGTCGTCGGCCTGGGCACGCTGCTGCAGCGGCGTGCCGCTGCCCGCCGCGCCGCGGAGTAAGTGTCCTCACGTACCCGGCGCCCCGGGGGGAGTGGTTATCATCCCTGCAACCGAAGGGGAGTAGCTCCCGTCGGCCCGCCCGGGCAGGACCAGGACGGAGCCCGACGTTGGCGGGCCGTCAGTACGAAGCGCAGCTTCCGGTCCGTCGGGCCATAACCACACAACTCCAGCCGAGCGAGACCTTCGACGCCAGGGCGCGCCGCGAAAGCGGCGTGCTCGCCGTCGTTCGTTCTCGCCCGGAGTCCGCATGGAGTTTCTGTCCCCCGCCTGGTTTTCGGCGCTCGCCGCCATCATCCTGATCGACCTCGTCCTTGCCGGCGACAACGCGATCGTCATCGCCCTGGCCGCGCGCCAGTTGCCCGAGCACCTGCGCAAGCGCGCCATCGTCTGGGGCACCGTGGGTGCGGTCGTCGTGCGCTCGACGATGACGCTGGCGGTCGTCTGGCTGCTCAAGGTGCCGGGGCTGATGCTCGTCGGCGGTCTGGGTCTGGTGTGGATCGCCTACAAGCTGCTCGTGCCGCAGGCCGAGGAAGGCGAACACGGCGTGGGCGCGACGACGTTCTGGGGCGCGATGCGCACGATCATCGTCGCCGACGCGCTGATGGGCGTCGACAACGTGCTGGGCGTCGCCGGCGCGGCGCACGGCAGCTTCGACCTGGTCGTCATCGGCCTGCTGATCAGCATCCCGATCGTCGTCTGGGGCAGCTCGCTGGTGCTCAAGCTCGTCGACCGCTACCCCGTCATCACCTACGTCGGTGCCGGCGTGCTGGCCTTCACCGCGGCCAAGATGATCGTCGGCGAACCCCTGCTCGACGAGGTCTACGATCCCAACCTCGCGGCCCGGCTCGCGACCTACTTCGTGTTCGTCTGCGGCGTGCTGGCCGCAGGATGGTGGGCGTCGCGCCGCGCGCGGCTGCAGCGCGACGCGGAACCCCGCAACGCGGGCTGAGTCCCAGTCCGCAGGAGGCACCATGGAACAGATCGCAGTCTTCGTCGACGACGCCGAGCACGCGCGTCGCATCCTGGCGCCGATGCTCGCGCAGGCCGCCGGCCCGACACGCTGGGTCGTCGTCGGCTGCGCGCCCAAGCTGACGCACCGCGTCGGCAAGTGGGTGTCGCACCGCAGCCGCGAGAACTGGCGCGAGCAGTGGCTGCGCACCCTGCGTGACCGCCTGGAGCCGACCTTCGCCATGGCCTCCGGCGAGCGCGAGTGGATGGTGGCGCGCGCACCGCTGCCCGACGTCAGCGCGCGCCTGCGCCGCCGCCTCGGCGCGGATCTGCGCCTGCTCGACGCCCGCCGGCCCAAGCTGGGGGCGGTGATGTCGCCGCTCAGCGCCGAACAGCCGGCCGCCCAGGACCATCGCTGGTCCACCGGTCTGGCGGTCGCCACCGGCATGGCGACGGTGCTCGCGCTCACCGACTGAACCCGCCGAGCCCGCGAACGCGGGGTGCACGCGGCCGGCGCGGCGGGCCGCTGCGGGGTCGGCGCTGTGCTAGCGTCGAGCGCCTGTCCCCGCCGAGTCCGTCGCCCTGTCCTCCGTGCGCTCCGACCCCCTCGTGTGCGGCCCCGTCGTGGGCGGCTACCGCCTCGACGGCCTGATCGGCAGCGGCCAGCACGGCGACGTCTACCTGGCCACGCACCCGGACAGCGGCATGCAGGTCGCCGTCAAGCGGCTTCGCCTGCCCGCCGGCGACGCGCAGCAGCGCGGCGAACTCGCCCGACGCTTCGTCGCCGAGGCCCAGACCACCCGGCGGCTGGACCATCCGGACATCGTGCGCGTGCTGGAGGCCGGCTGCGACGAGGCCGGGCCCTGGCTGGTGATGGAACTGCTGCACGGCTGCAGCCTCGAGCGCTACACCCGCGCCGCGCGCCTGCTGCCCGAGCCGGTCGTCGTGGCCCTGGTCGCGCGTGTCGCCCGTGCGCTGGCCTGTGCCCATGCCCAGGGCGTCGTGCACCGCGACCTCAAGCCGGCCAACGTCATCGTCGACTGGGGCGCGCGCCGGGTCACGCTGAGCGACTTCGGCCTGGCGCGCGATGCCGATGCCGAGAACACGCGGACCGGCCTGGTGCTGGGCTCACCCGACTACATGGCGCCGGAGCAGCTGGCGGGCGCCGCCGCCGCACCGGCCGGCGATCTCTACGCGCTCGGCGTCATGCTCTTCGAGCTGCTGGCCGGCCGCCGCCCGCACGAAGCCGCGTCGCTGGGCGAGCTGCTGCAGCAGGTCGCCCAGCGCACGCCGCCCGACCTGCGCACCCTCCGTCCCGAGCTGCCGCCGGCACTGTGCGATCTGGTCGCCGCCTTGTTGAGCAAGCAGCCGGCCGCACGCCCCGCGTCGGCCGCTGCGGTGGCCGACGCGCTGGATCTCATCCTCTCGACGATTGATTCGCCGCGGCGCGGATCGAAGTCACGACCTTGACGAGAGTCGACGGCTGAGCGGGTGTTCTTCGATGCACAATCGCAAAAAACCATGATCTTGCGTCCGAGGATTGCGCCGTGCCGATGACGACCGAGTTCTGCTCGGCCGTCGACACCGGCCGCGCCCGCAGCAACAACGAAGACTCGGTCGCGGTCGACGAGGCCACGTCGCTGGCGGTGCTGGCCGACGGCATGGGCGGCTACAACGCCGGGGAGGTGGCCAGCCAGATGGCCACGACCTTCATCGTCGGCGAGCTCGGCCGCTGGCTGCACGAAGCCGGCGCGCAGGCCGGCGACACCGACGTGCGGCGCGCGATGGACATCTGCGTCGACAACGCCAACCGCGCGATCTTCAACGCCGCCAACGCCAACCCGCAGTACGCCGGCATGGGCACGACGCTGGTCGTCGCCGTGTTCCGCGAGGGCCGCGTCATCATCGGCCACGTCGGCGACTCGCGCGCCTACCGCATGCGCGCCGGGCGCCTGCAGCAGATCACGCGCGACCACTCGCTGCTGCAGGAGCAGATCGATGCCGGCCTGATCACGCCCGAGCAGGCGGCCTTCTCGTCGAACAAGAACCTCGTCACGCGCGCCGTCGGGGTCGAGGACACCGTGCTGCTGGAGATGCACCCGCACGACGTCATGCCCGGCGACCTGTACCTGCTGTGCTCCGACGGCCTGTCGGACATGCTCGACGACGGTGCGATCGGCCGCCTGCTGGCGGCTTGCGGCGAGTCCCTCGACGAAGGGTGTCGCAACCTCATCGATGCGGCCAATGCCGCAGGTGGAAGGGATAATATCTCGGTGATCCTGGTCCGCGTCTCGGGGGGCGCGGGGGCTGCCGCCCGGTCCTGGTGGCCGTTCCGCCGCTAGCCGGTCATCGGTGCCGGCCTTCACGGTCCCCTCATCGCCTTCCCCTGCTGGCAGGGCCATTGCACGCCGCGGCTGAACGCCGGCACATCTGAGGTCTCGAATGGGCAAGCTGGTCGTTTCGCTCGACGGTGTCGTCATCAAGGAAGTCCAGATCACGAAGGACAAGACGACGCTCGGGCGGCGCCCGTACAACGACATCGTGATCGACAACCTCGCCGTCAGCGGCGAGCACGCCGTGCTGCAGATGGTCGGTGCCGACGTCTTCATCGAAGACCTCAACAGCACCAACGGCACCTACATCAACGGCAAGGCGATCAAGAAGCAGCTGCTGGCGCACGACGACACCGTCGAGATCGGCAAGTACAAGATCAAGTACCTGACCGAGGACAGCACCGACTACGAGCGCACGATGGTCATGCGGCCGGCCCAGCCGTCGCCGCCGCCTTTCGCGTCCGCCGGCCCGACCCGCTCGGGCCACGCGCCGATCGCGGCCGCACCGGCGGGCAGCGCCTCGATCAAGGTCCTCAACGGTGCCGCGGCCGGCCGCGAGGTGACGCTGACCAAGGTCGTCACGACGGTCGGCAAGCCCGGCGTGCAGGTGGCCTCGATCACGCGCCGGCCCAACGGCTACGCCTTCGCGCATGTCGAGGGCAGCAACCGGCCCAGCGTCAACGGCGTGCCGCTGATCGGCGACTCGGTGCCGCTGCGCAACGGCGACGTCATCGAGCTCGCCGGCACGGCGATGCAGTTCATCCACCACTGAGGCGCGAGCGCCGGGCCGCTCTCGGGCGGCTTGGTGCCCCGGAGCGGCGTTGCCGCATCGTGCGTCCTCGGCCGGCTCGCCGCAGGCGCCAGGGGTGCCGTGTGACCGTCTTCACGCTCGCGCCGTCTGCCGTGCGGCGCACCCCTGCCGAAGCGGGCTGAACGTCGATTCCGCGGCTTGCGCGGGGCGCCGGCGGCGGTCAGCATGCGCCTTCCGTCGGATGTCCGGCGGCTCATCACCGCCCATGCAGATCCGCGTCCTCGGTTGTTCCGGCTCCATCGCGGCCGGCAGCCGAACCACCTCGTTCCTCGTCGACGACGACGTGCTCGTCGACGCCGGCACGGGGGTCGGCGACCTCGCGCTCGACGAGCTTGCCCGCATCGACGACATCTTCGTCAGCCACTCGCATCTCGACCACGTGCTCGCGATCGCCCTGCTGGCCGACAGCGTCAAGCGCCTCCGTGCCGACGCCGGGCGGCCGCCGATCCGCGTGCATGCGCTGGCCGAGACGCTGCACGCGCTGCGCACCCACGTGTTCAACGGCGTCATCTGGCCCGACTTCACGCGGCTGCCCAGTCCAGAGCGGCCGATCCTGTGCTTCGAGCCCTTCGCCGTCGGCGACCGGCTGGCGCTGTCGCGCGGGCGTTCGCTCGAGGTGCTGCCGGCGGCGCACACGGTGCCGGCGGTTGGCTTTGCGCTGCTCGACGCGGCCGGCCGCGCCTGGGCCTACAGCGGCGACACCGGCCCGGTGCCCGCGCTGTGGCGCCGCCTGGCCGAGATGGACCTGCGCGGGCTGATCGTCGAGACCGCGTTCGGCGACGACGAGCGCGAACTGGCCGACGTCAGCCGCCACCTGTGTCCCACGCTGCTGCGCGACGAGCTGGCGCAGCTGCGCCGGCCGGTGGACGTCTACATCACGCACATCAAGCCCGGCATGGTCGATGCTGTGATGTCGCAGGTCGCGGCTCAGGCCGGCCCGCATCGCGTCAGTGCGCTGCACACCGGCCAGTGCCTGCGGTTCGGCGAGTGACCAAATCCGTCGCTTTGCGCCCGTCACGGCACACCATGCGGCCCGCGAAGTGACGTTTTTCGTCAGTGGCCGTGAACCAGTCGACAACCCACGGCATGGCACGCCCCCTGCAAATGCGGGGTGTCCTCGACCTTCCCTTTCCACTCACCCCACGGGAGTTCCGTCCATGAAGCGAGTCCAACAAGGTTTCACCCTGATCGAACTGATGATCGTCGTCGCGATCATCGGCATCCTGGCTGCCGTCGCGCTGCCGGCCTACCAGGACTACACGAAGAAGGCCAAGGTGTCTGAAGTGATCCTGGCGGCCTCGACCTGCCGCACGGCGGTCACCGAGGCCGTGCAGACCGCCGGCAGCACGCTGCCGTCCGGTGGCAACTGGGGCTGCGAGTCGACCAGCTCGACCTCCAAGTACGTTGCCTCGATCGAGACCAATGACGACGGTGCGATCCGTGTCACGGCGCAGAACCTCGACGATGCCAACGGCACGGTCATCCTGGTCCCGACCATCGAGAGCAACCTGGTCCGTGAGTGGCAGTGTGGCCCGGGCACGATGCCGGCCAAGTTCCTGCCGGGCTCCTGCAAGGTGACGGGCCTGTCGTTCTAAGCGTCTCCACGACGCGATCGACGAGAAGGCGGCTTTCGGGCTGCCTTTTCTGTTTCTGACCCTTCTGAACGTGTGGTCTGATTCGTCATTCGAGGAAACGGGATCTTCCATGGAGCACGCACTGTCGTTTGCTGATCCGGCCGCAATGGCGGGCGCCGCGGATACGCGCGCTGGCGAGGACGCGCTCGAGCTGACGATCCTGATGCCCTGCCTCAACGAGGCGCTCACGCTACCGGTGTGCATCGCGAAGGCGCGTGCCTTCCTGGCGAGCGCCGGCGTGCGCGGCGAGGTGCTGATTGCCGACAACGGGTCCAGCGACGGCTCGCAGCAGATCGCGCGCGATTGCGGCGCCCGTGTCGTCGACGTGCCGCGCCGCGGTTATGGCGCCGCCCTGATCGCCGGGATCGATGCCGCGCGCGGCCGTTATGTCGTGATGGGCGACTCCGACGACAGCTACGACTTCACCGCGCTCGGGCCCTTCCTGCGCGAGCTGCGCCAGGGCGCGCAGCTCGTCATGGGCAACCGTTTCGCCGGCGGCATCCAGCCCGGCGCCATGCCGCCGTTGCATCGTTACCTCGGCAATCCGGTGCTGAGTTTCATCGGGCGTCTGTTCTTCCGCACGCCCATCCGTGACTTCCATTGCGGCCTGCGTGCCTTCGACCGCGACTCGATGCGTGCGCTGTCCTTGCGCTGCGAAGGCATGGAGTTCGCCAGCGAGATGGTCGTCAAGGCCTCGCTGAACGGGCTGCGCATCGTCGAGGTGCCGACGACCCTGTCGCCCGACGGGCGCGACCGCCCGCCCCATCTGCGCAGCTGGCGCGACGGCTGGCGGCACCTGCGCTTCCTGCTGCTGTTCAGCCCGCGCTGGCTGTTCCTCTACCCCGGCGTGGCGCTGCTGCTGCTCGGGCTTCTCGGCCAGGCGCTGCTGCTCCCGGGGCCGCTGAGTGTCGGCGCGGTGCAGTTCGACGTGCACACGATGCTGTACGCCGCCGCGGCGACGATCGTCGGCCTCCAGGTCGCGATGTTCGCCGTCTTCGCCAAGGTGTATGCGGTCGAGCACGGCATCCTGCCGTCGAGCCGGATGGTCGAGAACGTCCGCCGCTGGTTCCCGATCGAGATCGGCCTGGTCGTCGGTCTCGGCTTCATCGCCGCCGGCATCGGACTGTCGCTCTACAGCGTCGCGGCCTGGGAAGGCGCCAGCTTCGGCCATCTCGACCCGTCGCGCGTGATGCGCATCGTGATCCCGTCGATGACGGTCACGACCATCGGCGTGCAGCTCGCGTTCGCGGCGATGTTCCTGGGCGTGCTCGGTCTGAAGGTCCACGCCCGGCGATGAGTTCCCTGCTGCAGACCCTGCCCGGCCGTGATGCCCGCGCGCCGGAGCAGGCGGTGCGGCCGGCATCGCTGGAGTTCGGGCTCGTCCTGGTGACCTGCGCCATGCTCGCGATGGCCGTGTCCTACGCGATGGGGCGCGACCTCAACTGGGACTTCTTCAACTACCACGGCTACGACGCGTTCGACCCGTTCGGCGCGCGGCTGGGCCAGGACTTCTTTCCCGCCGGCTATCAGGCCTATCTGTACCGGCTGGCGTTCCTGCCCTTCTCGCTGATGGATGCCGCGGGTTGGCACAGCCTGGCGATCGGCAGCGTGCTGGCGGCGCTGCACTCGCTGAACGTGGCGTTCCTGTATCTCGTCGTGCGCGAGTTCGTGCGCGACGTGCCGCGGCCCCGCTTCGTCGCTGCAGCCGTCACGGCGCTCGGTGCAGCCGCGCTGCCGTTCATCGGCCAGATCGGCAGCACCTTCATCGACCCGCTGGCGACGCCGCTCGTGATGGCGGCGCTCTGGGTCCTGTTGCGTGCCGGGCGTTCCCGTGGGAACTCCGCGCCGGCGGTTGCCGGGGTGCTCGGCGGCCTGGCCGTGGCGCTGAAGCTCACGAACGTGCCGTTTGCCATCGGGCTGGTGGCGGCTGCCGCCGTGCTGCCCGGGTGGACGCTCGCCTGGCGCCGCGCGGCCGTGGCGGCCCTTGCCACGGGCCTGGGTTTCGCCCTGCTCTACCTGCCCTGGGGCTGGAAGCTCTGGAGCCTGCACGGCAGTCCCGTGTTCCCGCTGTTCAACAACGTCTTCGGGTCGCCCGACTTCCCGGCCTATCCGATCGAGCTCCACCGCTTCGTGCCGCAGACGCTGGAGCAGCTTCTGACGCTGCCGGTAGCCATGCTGCAGCACAGCTCCTATGTCTACGTCGAGCAGGTGGCGCCCGACCTGCGGCCCGCGGTGCTTCTCGTGCTCGCTTCGGCGGCCGTCGTCCTGCACGCCGTTCGCCGTACACGGGGCGTGCCGCTCGCGCTGGCGACGCGCCAGCCCGCGCCGACCGCGCCTCTGGTGGCGTTCGTCGTCGTCTCGACCGCGGTCTGGGTGCTCACGTCGACCAACGGCCGCTATGCCGTTCCGCTGCTGCTGCTGCTCGCGCCGCTGATCTACGTCGCGGGCGCCGCGATCTTCGGCGAGCGTCGTGCGGCCATGTTGTGCCTGGTCCTGTGGGTGCTGCAGATGGTCCAGATCGTCGACACCGGCAACCCGCGCTGGTCGCCGCGCGACTGGGCGCCGCGGTGGCTGTCGGCGCAGGTTCCCGAGCGGCTGCAACGGGAGCCGCACCTGTTCGTGTCGATCTCCAGTTCCTCCGAGTCCTATGTCGCGGCCCATGTGCATCCCGACTCGGTGTTCGTGAATCCGATCGGCCTGCTGTCGATCCCCAATGACGGCCCGGGCTGGAGCCGCTACACGGCGCTGCGCGACCGGTTCGCCGCCCGCACGACGATCATCTTCCCCGTACCGGCAGACATTCCCGAGGAGAAGACCAGACTCCGGCTGGCCCGCCTGCAAGGGGCCGTGGACCGGCTGGGGCTGACGTTCGAGCCGAGCCGGTGCGAGGCGCTTCGTTTCGGGCAGGCCGATGGTGCGATTTCTTACCTCTGGCGGGGCCCGACCGGCCAGCCGGGCGTGTCTCTGGACCGGCAGGTGTTTGCCTGCGATGCCACGCGGCTGGCAACCCCGTCTGCCGAACAGGCCGCGGCCCGCGAACAGGCGTCGCGGATCATGGATGCGCTGGAACGCAAGTGTCCCGCGGTCTTCTCCCCGAACGGAGTCCAGGTCGAGGGCTCCGGCGACATCTGGACCCGCCTCTACGGCAAGTACGATCTGTTCGTGAACGTCAACTTCGCCCGCGGCGACATCGTCTACGTCCAGGAGCGCCAGAGCACCGACGTGCCGATCGGCCGCGTCGAGACCTGGCAGCAGGACATCGAGCGTTTCCGCTGCCGGCTGCCGCACGACGGTGCGCGCGACATCTCCACGCTGGACGGCGACCGGTGAAGTTCAACGAGGCCATCCTGGTCGTGTTCGTCGTCCTGCTGTCATCGGTCGGGCAGGTCCTGATGCGCGCCGCGTCGCTGGGCGCGGCGGCCAGCGGTGCCGCCGGCCTGCGGGCCTGGATGTCGTTCACCTCGGTGCTCGCGGTGATCGTCTACTGCAGCGCCATGGCACTGTGGCTCTGGGTGCTCTCGCGTGTCCCGATCACCCAGGCGTTCGCGTTCTTCGGCCTGTCCTTCGTGTTCGTCCCGCTGATGGCCAGCCGTTTCCTCGGGGACCCGATGACGACCCAGACCTGGATCGGCGCCGGGATCATCATCCTGGGCATCGTCGTCACGAACTGGCGCTCCGGCTGATCGGCCTGCCGCGTTAGCATGCGCGGCCCTTCTCCGCCGCAACCCGTGACGCCCCGCATCGCGCCGCATCTGCCCGGCTTGGCGCTGGCCGCCCTCGCCGCCAGCGCCCCCTCGCTGCTGGCGTACAACCTCTCGCCTTCGCCGACCTTCCTGAACCAGGCGCTGGCGATCGCGCTGTGGGGCCTGTTCGTCGCGGCCTGCGCGCCGCGCTCGGGGGCCGACTGGCGTGGCGCCGGTGCGCTGCAGGCGGCGCTGGCCGTGGTGCTGGCCGGGGTGTGCTGGTCGTGGTCGCACGCGCTGCCGTCCAGCATCGCGCTGTCGGCGATCGGGCTGCTGCTGGCGGCGATGGTGATGGTCTCCGGCGGCGCCGCGGCGCAGTCGCGGGCCGATCCGCGCGCGGTGTTCGCCGCCTTCTGCGTCGGCTGGGCCGTGGCCGGGGTCTTCAACGTCGCCGTCGCGCTGGTGCAGGTCTTCGCGCCCGAGGCGGCCGACGGCCAGTGGATCGCGCGCTCGGGCATCCCCGGGCGCGCCGTCGGCAACCTGCGCCAGCCCAACCACCTGAGCAGCCTGCTGCTGTGGTCGGCGATCGCCGTCGTCGCGCTGGTCGAGCTCTACCGCGACGGCCGCATCGGGCGGGTGCTGCGCATCGCCGGGCCGGCGCTGTTCGCGGCACTGGTCTTCGCCGTCGTGCTGACGGCTTCGCGCACCGGCTTCGTCGGCGTGCTGCTGCTGGCGCTGTGGGGCCTCGCCGACCGGCGCCTGGCACGTCGCACCCGCTGGCTGCTGCTGGCCGCGCCGCTGGTCTACGTCGCCGGCTGGCTGGCGATGGCCGAATGGGCGCGCCTGTCGCAGCACGTCTTCGGCGGCGAGGCGCGGCTGGCCGAGAACGACCTGTCGAGCTCGCGCGTGCGTATCTGGCTCAACACGCTGGAGCTGATCCGCCGCCAGCCCTGGGGCGGCGTCGGCTTCGGCGAGTTCAACTTCGCCTGGACGCTGACCCCGTTCCCCGACCGTCCGGTGGCGTTCTTCGACCACTCCCACAACCTGCTGCTGCAGCTCGCCGTGGAGCTCGGCCTGCCGGCGGCGGCGGTGGTGCTGGCGCTGCTGCTGTGGGCGATGGCGGCTTCGGGCCGGCGGGCGTTCGCGCCGCGCGGCGAGGCCCCGGGCGACGAGCGCGGCGGCCTCGAGCGCCGTGCGGCCTGGGTCATGGTGCTGATGATCGGGCTGCACAGCCTGCTCGAATATCCGCTGTGGTACGCCTACTTCCTGCTGCCCGCGGCCTGGGCCTGGGGCTATGCCGCCGGGCACCGCCGCGGCCCGGCGATGCCCGGCGGCTGGCCGCAGCCCGCGCTCGTCGCCTCAGGCCTGGCGCTGGTGATCGGGGCCGCGCTCGCGGTGGCCGACTACCGGCCGGTCACGCGCATCTTCACCAGCGCCCCGGACGACCCGCCGCTCGTCGAGCGCATCGCGCGCGGCCAGCGCAGCGTCTTCTTCGCCCACCATGCCGACTACGCCGCGGCGACCACCGGCCTGGTGCCCGGCCCCGACGCGATGCAGCCCTTCGAGCACGCCACCCACCACCTGCTCGATACCCGGCTGATGATGGCCTGGGCCCAGGCGCTGGCGGCGCGCGGCGAGCTCGACGCGGCGCGCCATCTGGCCGAGCGCCTGCGCGAGTTCCGCAACCCGGCCAGCCGCGAGTTCTTCGCCGTCTGCGAGGCCCCGGCGCCGGCCGACGCCGAGCCGCCGTTCCAGTGCCAGTCGCCGCAGCGCGTGCCCGACTGGCGCGAGTTCTTCCGGCCCTGAGGCGCGGCCTCAGGCCTGCGGCGCCACCCAGTCCCCGCTCTTGCCGCCGCGCTTCTCCAGCACGCGCACGTCGGTCATCACCATGCCGCGGTCGGCGGCCTTGCACATGTCGTAGATGGTGAGCAGGCCGACCTGCACCGCCGTCAGCGCCTCCATCTCGACGCCGGTGCGCCCGCGGGTCTCGACCTGGGCCTCGCAGCGCACGCTGGACGTGGCGGCGTCGAGCGCGAACTCGACCGCCACGCGGGTGATCGGCAGCGGGTGGCACAGCGGGATCAGCTCGGCGGTGCGCTTGGCGCCCTGGATCGCCGCGATGCGCGCCACGCCCAGCACGTCGCCCTTGGCGGCGCGGCCCTGGGCGACGAGCTCGAAGGTGGCCGGCAGCATGCGGATCGTGCCGGCGGCACGCGCCACGCGGTGCGTCTCGTCCTTGGCGGCGACGTCGACCATCTGCGCCCGGCCCTGCGCGTCGAAGTGGGTGAGCGGAGAGTTCATCGGCGGAAACAAGGGGGCAACGCGACGATGTCATGATAGGCCGTGCTGCATGCACCTGCGCCGGCCGCGGCCGGCGCCCACGACGGACACTCTGCCTTGACGCCTTCCCACCCCCCGCGTCGCCCGCGTCGTCCCCGGGCCCTCGTGCTGGCGCTCGCGCTGGCGTTTGCCGTGCAGGCCGTGCCGGCCCAGGTGCGGCTGCCGTCGCTCGGCGAGTCGGCCGTCGAGGACATCACCGTCGGCGCCGAGCGCCGCGTCGGCGACCAGATCATGCGCCAGATCCGCGCCGATCCCGCCTACCTCGACGACCCGGTGCTGCTCGAGTACGTGGACTCGATCTTCCAGCCGCTGCTGGCCGCGTCGCGCCAGCGTGGCGACATTCCGCCCGACATCGACCGCCAGTTCGGCTGGGAGGCCTTCCTGGTGCGCGAGCGCAGCGTCAACGCCTTCGCGCTGCCCGGCGGCTTCGTCGGCGTGCACCTCGGCCTGATCGCGCTGACCACCAGCACCGACGAGCTGGCCTCGGTGGTCGCGCACGAGCTCGCCCACGTCACCCAGCGCCACATCGCGCGCGGCAGCATCGCCGCCCAACGCAACACGATGCTCAGCATGGCCGCGCTGCTGCTCGGCGTGATCGCCGCGGCGCGCAGCAACAACGCCGACGTCGCCAACGCCGCGATCGCCGGCAGCCAGGCGGCGTCGATCCAGGGCCAGCTCAACTTCTCCCGCGACATGGAGCGCGAGGCCGACCGCATGGGCTACGGCACGCTCACCGCGGCGGGCTTCGCGCCGCAGGGCATGGCGCAGATGTTCGAGCGGCTGGACTCGGCCACGCGGCTCAACGACAGCGGCGGCTTCCCCTACCTGCGCAGCCACCCGCTGACCACCGAGCGCATCAGCGAGGCGCGCTCGCGTGCGCTGTTCGCCGGCGCCGGCGCGGGCGCGCCGCCGCTGCGCCACGCGCTGATGCAGCAGCGCGCGCGCGTGATGATGGACACCGACCCGCAGACCCTGCACCGCCTCGTCGACCAGGGCACGGCGGCTGCCGACGCGCCGCTGCGCGAACGCCTGGCGGCGGCCTATGCCGGGGCGCTGTCGGCCTCGCTGCTGCGCGAGCATGCCGCCGCCGATCGCCTGGCCTCGCAGGCGCTGGCGCTGGCGGCGCGCGCCGAGCCTCGCGAGCCGCAGGCCGAGCGCGACCTGCAGCTGCTGCTGGCCCAGGTGCGGCTGGCGGCCGGCCAGCCGGCGTCGGCGCTGCAGGCGCTGGACACGATCACGGTCGACACCCGCGGCCGGGCGCCGCTGCTGATGCGCGCCCAGGCGGCGCTGGACCTGCATCGTGCCGGCCAGCCGGCGCCGCAGGCGCTGCGTGCGGCCACCGAGGCGCTGCAGACCTGGGTCGCCGACCACCCGCGCGACGCCGGCGCCTGGATGCAGTTGGCGGCCACTTCCGACGCCTCCGGCTTCAAGCTGCGCGCCGTGCGTGCCGAGGCCGAGGCGCGCTACGTGTCGGGCGACCTCGTCGGGGCGATCGACCGCCTGCGCGCCGGCCAGGCGGCCGCCCGCGGCAGCGCGGGCCAGGACTTCATCGAGGCCTCGGTGATCGACGCGCGCCTGCGCGAGCTGCGGGCGCAGCAGCGCCGCGCGTTCTGCGAGGCGGCGGCCGAAGGCGCCGTGGGCCCGGTCGAAGGCCTGGACCCGCGCGACTGCCCGCGCTGACGCGGCGCCCTCAGGGCGCCGAACGGCCGAAGAGCTGCTCGACGGCGGCGTCGATGACCATGCCGCACAGGCTGTAGATCACCGAGCCGATCAGCGCCGCGCCGAAGCCCGCGACGCGGAAGCCGTCGAGCATGCTGGCCGCGGCCCAGAACATCAGCGCGTTGATGACGAAGAGGAACAGGCCCAGCGTCAGCAGCGTAACGGGCAGGGTGAGCAGCACCAGCAGCGGCCTGACCAGCGTGTTGAGCAGCCCGAGCACGAAGGCGGCGATCAGCGCCGTGCCGAAGCCCTGCACGGTGACGCCGGGATAGAGGTTGGCCACGAGCAGCAGCGCGGCCGCCAGCAGGAACCATCTCGCGAGGATCTTCATGGGCCGCAGCATAGCGTGGCGAGAATGCCTTCCACCTATGAAAACCGCTTCTCAGCGACCCTCGTGAGGCAGTACCATCCCGCGTGCACGGCGCACCCTGCCAGACGAGGCTCGCATGAGACTTCGCGCAGCGCCGGCGTCGAGCCACATCTGACGGAGAACATCCCCATGGCAACTGCGAAGAAGACCGCCGCGAAGAAGACCGCGGCCACCAAGGCACCGGCGAAGAAGGCGGCTCCGGCCAAGAAGGCCGTCGCGCCGAAGAAGGCTGCTCCCGCCCCGGCGAAGAAGGTCGTCGCCAAGAAGGCCGCCGCGCCGGCGAAGAAGGCCGCTGCGCCGAAGAAGGCTGCCGCCAAGAAGCGCACCCCGAGCGCCGCCTTCATGAAGCCCCTGACCCCGAGCGCTGCGCTGGCTGCCGTCATCGGCGACAAGCCGCTGCCGCGCACCGAGATCACCAAGAAGGTCTGGGAGTACATCAAGAAGAACGGCCTGCAGGACAAGGCCAAGAAGACGATGATCAACGCCGACGCCAAGCTCAAGGCCATCTTCGAGAAGGCCCAGGTGTCGATGTTCGAGATGACCAAGCTGATCAGCAGCCACCTGAAGTGAACACGCGGGCGCTGCGGCGCCCCGGGTTCCAGACGAGGCCGGCGTCAGCCGGCCTTTTTCATGGCGTCGCCGCCGCCAGCGTCTGTTCGCAGAACGCGCGCATCGCGGCGTCCTCCACCTCGGCCAGCAGGGCCACCATCGCGGCGCGGTGATGCGCGGCGGCCTGGCCGTCGCCGGCCGCACGCGCCGCATGCACGGCGCACTCGTGGGCGAAGAAGCGCTCCGAAGCCTCGGCGTCGTGGGCCTCGCAGGCCGCGATGCAGGCCTCGGCATGGCGTCGCGCCTCGGCGCCGTGGCCCAGCGTCGCGTGGCACAGCGCCAGGTGATAGTCGGCGCGCTCGACGTGCATCCAGGTGCCGGCCCGCTCCCAGGCGCGGCGTTCGAGCTCGGCCATCTCGATCAGCAGCGCGTCCAGCGCCGGCTCGCGCGGGCCCAGGCGCAACGCGTGCGTCACGTTGTGCGCGGTCGCGGCATAGGCGCGGCGCGCTGCCGGGTCGGGGTGGCTCGCGGCGCGGGTCTCCAGCGGCAGCACGCGCACGCGCGGCGAGTCGTGGCGCCCGAGGCGCAGCTCGGCCTCCACCACGTCGCCGAGCAGGCCCCAGCTCACGGCCTCGGGCAGCGGCTCGGCCGGCCGGCCCTCGATCTGCGCCAGTGCCCACTCGGCACGCACGCGCATCGCGTCGAGCCTCGTGCCGGACGGCAGCGCGGCGACGAAAGCCTGCAGCAGGTCGGTCCGGCCCAGGTGGCCGAGCATCGTGTGCCGCGCCAGATGCACGGCGTCGGCGCCGTCTTCGTCGTCGGGCAGCGTCGCAGCGCGCGCGACGAGCTCCTGCGACACGTCCTGGGGCGCCACGGGGTGGCGGTCCCAGGCCGCTTCCAGCCAGTCGCGCAGCGTCTGCGGGGTGTCCATCGTGTCCATCGGCCTCCCGGGCGGATCTGGAGCACCCATGCTGGCGTCAGCGCGGCCCGGGCGCCATCCCGAGCCGCCCGGATGCGGGGCCTCGGTCCTGGCCGGTCTCGCCGTGACCCGCCGGCTTCAGCCGCCCGTGTGCCAGCGCCGCGCCGTCTCCAGCAGCGGCGCCAGGAAGCGTCCGGTGTGGCTGCCGGGATGCGCGGCGATGTCCTCGGGCGTGCCGGCGATCAGCACGCGGCCGCCGCCGGCGCCGCCTTCCGGTCCCATGTCGATGAGCCAGTCGGCGGTCTTGATGACGTCGAGGTTGTGCTCGATGACGACGATCGTGTTGCCGGCGTCGCGCAGCTGGTGCAGCACCTTCAGCAGCAGGCCGATGTCGTGGAAGTGCAGGCCGGTGGTCGGCTCGTCGAGGATGTACAGCGTGCGCCCGGTGTCGCGCTTGGACAGCTCCAGCGCCAGCTTGACGCGCTGCGCCTCGCCGCCGGACAGCGTCGTCGCCGCCTGGCCCAGGCGGATGTAGCCCAGGCCGACATCGAGCAGCGTCTGCAGCTTGCGCGCGATCGCCGGCACCGCCGAGAAGAAGCCGTGCGCCTCCTCGACCGTCATCTCCAGCACCTGGGTGATGTTGCGGCCCTTGTAGAGCACCTCCAGCGTCTCGCGGTTGTAGCGTGCGCCGTGGCAGACGTCGCAGGGCACGTAGACGTCGGGCAGGAAGTGCATCTCGACCTTGATGACGCCGTCGCCTTCGCAGGCCTCGCAGCGCCCGCCGGCGACGTTGAAGCTGAAGCGCCCGGCGCCGTAGCCGCGCTCGCGCGCCATCGGCACCTCGGCGAAGAGCTCGCGGATCGGCGTGAACAGCCCCGTGTAGGTCGCCGGGTTGGAGCGCGGCGTGCGCCCGATCGGGCTCTGGTCGACGTTGATGACCTTGTCGAAGGCCTCCAGGCCGTCGATGCGCTCGTGCTCGGCCGGCTCGGCATGCGCCTGGTAGAGCCGCTTGGCCACCGCGGTGTAGAGCGTGTCGTTGACCAGCGTGCTCTTGCCCGAGCCGCTGACGCCGGTGACGCAGGTCAGCAGCCCGACCGGGATCTCGACGTCGACGCCCTTCAGGTTGTGGCCGCGTGCGCCGACGATGCGCAGCACGCCGCGTTCGGCGTCGGCGGCGACGCGCCGCTGGGGCACCTCGATGCGCAGCGTGTGCGCGAGGTAGCGCCCGGTCAGCGACTCGGGGTCGGCCGCGACCTCGTCGGGCGTGCCCTGGGCGATGACGCGCCCGCCGTGCACGCCGGCGCCCGGGCCCATGTCGACGACGTGGTCGGCGGCGCGGATCATGTCCTCGTCGTGCTCGACGACGAGCACCGAGTTGCCGAGGTCGCGCAGGTGCTGCAGCGTGCCGATCAGGCGCTCGTTGTCGCGCTGGTGCAGGCCGATGCTGGGCTCGTCGAGCACGTACATCACGCCCGACAGGCCGCTGCCGATCTGGCTGGCCAGGCGGATGCGCTGGGCCTCGCCGCCGGACAGCGTGTCGGCGCCGCGGTCCAGGCTCAGGTATGTCAGGCCGACGTCGTTCAGGAAACGCAGCCGCGAGCGGATCTCGCGCACGATCTTGTCGGCGATCTCGGCCTTGGCGCCCTCGAGCCTCAGGCCCTCGAAGTAGGCCAGGCACTCGGCCAGCGTCGCGTGCTCGACGGCGTAGATCGGCAGGCCCCGGCGTGCGGCCTCGTCGCCGTCCGCCGCGTGGCGCAGGAAGACGTGGCGCGCCTCGCGCCGCAGCCGCGTGCCTTCGCACTGCGGGCAGGACTTGGCGGCCTGGTAGCGCACCAGGTCCTCGCGCACCGCGGCCGAGTCGGTCTCGCGGAAACGCCGCTCGAAGTTCGGGATGATCCCTTCGAAGGGGTGGCGGCGCTTGACGCTGCGCTGGCGGCCCTTGGTGCCTTCGGCGGTGTACGAGAACTCGATCTCCTCGTCGCCGGAACCGTAGAGCAGCACCTGGCGCGCCTTCGGGTCCAGGTCCTCGAACGCGGTGTCGATGTCGAAGCCGTAGTGTGCGGCCACGCTCTCCAGCAGCGAGAAGGTGTAGGCGTTGCGCCGGTCCCAGCCCTTCACGGCACCGGCGGCCAGGCTCAGCGACGGGAAGGCGACGACACGCTCGGGGTCGAACACCGTCACCTGGCCGAGGCCGTCGCAGGCCGGGCAGGCACCGACCGGCGAGTTGAACGAGAACAGCCGCGGCTCCAGCTCGGGCAGCGAGTAGCTGCACACCGGGCAGCCGAACTTGCTGCTGAACAGGTGCTCGCGGCCGCTGTCCATCTCCAGCGCGATGGCGCGGCCGTCGGCGATGCGCAGCGCCGCCTCGAAGCTCTCGGCCAGGCGCTGCTTCATGTCGGGCCGCGTCTTCAGCCGGTCGACGACGACGTCGATGTCGTGCTTCTCGGTCTTCTTCAGCGCCGGCAGCGCGTCGGCCTCGACGACGGCGCCCGGCTGGCCGTCGCTGCCGATGCGAAAGCGCACGTAGCCGCGCGCCTGCATGTCGGCGAAGAGCTCGGCGAACTCGCCCTTGCGGTCGCGCACCACCGGCGCCAGCACCATCAGCTTGGTCTCGGGCGGCAGCGCGAGCACGGCGTCGACCATCTGGCTGACGCTCTGCGCCTGCAGCGGCAGGCCGTGCTCGGGACAGTAGGGCGTGCCGGCGCGCGCGTACAGCAGGCGAAGGTAGTCGTGGATCTCGGTGATCGTGCCGACGGTCGAGCGCGGGTTGTGGCTGGTGGCCTTCTGCTCGATCGAGATCGCCGGCGACAGCCCTTCGATGACGTCGACGTCGGGCTTGTCCATCAGCTGCAGGAACTGGCGCGCGTAGGCCGACAGGCTCTCGACGTAGCGCCGCTGGCCCTCCGCGTACAGCGTGTCGAAGGCCAGGCTGGACTTGCCCGAACCCGACAGCCCGGTGATCACGACCAGCGCGTGTTTCGGGATGTCGAGGTCGACGTTCTTCAGGTTGTGCGTGCGGGCGCCGCGCACGCGCAACGCCGGGGCTTCGGCGGCGGGTGCGGGGCGGGGGCGGTGTTCGGGCATCGGCTGAGCGTGCGGCGGGCAACCGGCCATCATAGCGAGCGCCGGCGCCGCGGCGCCAGCGCCGGCCCGCCGCCTCAGAGGCGCTCGCCCGGGGCGCCGTGCAGCGGCACCTCGTCGAGTGCGACGGTGAACGCGGTGCGCTCGCCGGCCACGCTCTCGACCTCGATGCGCCCGCCCATCGCCTCGACGACACGCTTGCTGAAATACAGCCCCATGCCCGAACCGGGGATGCCCGAGCACTCGGCACCGGCGCGGCTGAAGGGCTGGAACAGCTCGGCGAGCTGCTGCTCCGACAGGCCGCGCCCGGTGTCGGCGACGGTCAGCTCGACGCTGCCGGCGAAGTGCCGCGCCGAGACCGTGATGCGGCCGCCGGTGCGGTTGTACTTGGCGGCGTTGGACAGCAGGTTCAGCAGGACTTCCTTGGTGCGCAGCGGGTCGGCCAGCACCAGCAGCGGCGGGCCGTCGCTGCAGCGGTCGTCCATCGTCAGCTGCATCTCGGCGGCCTGTGCGGCGATCATCTGCAGGCAGTCGCGCACCAGCGGGCGCAGGTCCAGCGCGACGCGCTTCAAGGCGAGCTGGCCGCTCTCGATGCCCGAGACGTTGAGCAGCTCGTTGACCAGCTCCAGCAGGTGGCGCGCGGCGTCCTCGACCATCGCCACGCGGTAGGGCTTGACCACCAGGTCGCCGGCCTCGGCCTCCAGCCGCATCAGCTGCGAGAAACCGAGGATCGCGTTCAGCGGCGTGCGCAGCTCGTGGCTGACGCGCGAGAGGAAGACGGTCTTCGCCCGGTTCGCCGACTCGGCGGCCTGCTTGGCCGCCAGCAGGCGTGCCTGCTGGTGCTCGTCGGTCGTGTCCCAGGCACAGCCGACCAGGCGCACGGTGCGCGGTGCCGGGCCGCCCTCGACGTGGGCGCGGCCGGCCAGGTGCAGCCAGCGCTCGCCGCCGGGGCCTGGTGCCAGCCGCAGCTCGATGCCGAAGGCCGTGCAGGCCTCGACCGCGTGGTGCACCGCGTCGACGAACACCGGCGCGTCCTCGGCATGCAGGCAGCCGGCCAGGGCCGCGCACAGGTCCGACGGCGCCACATCGTCGCCGAAGCCGGTCAGCTCGCGCATGCGGCCATCGAGGTAGAGCTCGCCGTGCTGCAGGTCCCAGTCCCAGACGCCGATGCCGCCGGCGTCGTTGGCCACGCTCAGGCGCTCGGTCAGCTCGCCGATCTGGCGCCGGGCCTGGGCCTGGGCGGTGATGTCCTGGAACATGCCGATGACCACCGGGCCGTCGTCGCCGAGTTCGGCATGGCCGACGACGCGCACGCGCAGCGCGCGGCCGTGGGCGTCGTGCATGTCGAGCTCGAAGTCGAACGGCGCCTGGCCCGGCTTGGCCGCGTGCAGCGCGCCGGACAGCGCGGCGTGGCCGTCGGGCGTGCACAGCTGCAGCGTGCGCTCCAGCGTCGCCGGCTCGTGTTCGGAGAGTTCGAAGACGCGGCGCAGGTGCGAGGACCAGCGCATCGTGGCGCACTCGATGTCGTACTCCCAGCCGCCGATGCGCGCCAGGCGCGCCGTGTCGGCGAGGAAGGCCTCGCGCACGCGCAGCGCCTCGGTCGTCTCGCGCAGCGCACGCACGTCCTCGATGTGCTCGGTGCGGTCGATGACGGCCATCGCGAACTGCGGCGTCTCGTCATCGCCGGGCAGCGTCGACAGATGCATCTCGCCGATGAAGCGGCGGCCGTCCTCGGCGACGAAGCCGACCTCGTCGAGCGTGATCGAGCCCAGCGCGCGGGCCTGGTGGAAGGCCGGGCGCACGCGCTGCTGGTACTGCTGCGAGTCGACCATGCGGAACAGCAGCCGCGCGCTCATCGTCTGGCGCTGCATCGCGAACAGGCGCTCGGCCTGGCCGTTGTGCTCGATCACCTCGCCGTTGAAGCTGACCAGCATCGACGCCACCGGCATGCCCAGGAACAGCGTCGTGAAGCGCGACAGCGCCTGCTCGGTGCGTTCGCGGCTCTGCTGCAGTTCGTCGGCCTGGGCGTGCAGTTCGGCCTGGTAGATGCGCAGCTCCTCGGCCAGCGTGCGCACCTTGGTGTCGTTGCGTTGCAGCGCCGCTTCGGCGGCGCCCATGTCGCCGCGCTTCAGCGCGTCCAGCAGGTCGCTGCGCAGGTCCGCGCCGTTGCTGGCCACCTGCGCGACCAGACGGTCGCGCTGGCGCACGCGTTGCCGCAGTTGGATCTCGCTCATGAGACCGCCTTGCTGCCGTCGGGCAGCGAGCCGCCGCTCAGCCGCACCCATTCGCTGATGTCGACGTGGCTGACGACGGCGCCGCCGGCGGCTTGCCCGATCGGGGCGACGTACATGAGGAACCAGCGCTGCCGGTCCGGGGCATGACAGGGATAGTGCATCTGGAACATGGGCAGGCGGCCGTCGAGGACCGCTCTGAGGCCTTCGTGCGCCCGCCGGGCGTCGGCCTCGGTCAGCGCCGACTCGGCGCAGGTGCGCAGGTAGTTGGCGCCCGGGCCGGTGCTGCGTTCGGCCGGGTCGCCGTTCTCGGTGGCGAAGCGGCGCCAGGCTTCGTTGACCAGCGTGATCGCACCGTGCGTGTCGACCACGGCGACGTGCTGCGGCAGGGAGTCGATGACGGCCTGCAGGCGCTGCGAGTCCTTCACCGAGTCGATGTTCACGAAGGTCATCACCGCGCGGCTGGCGCCCGGCGAGCGCCCCGGGTACGGCTGGATGCGCGCCAGCCACCACTGGCCGTTGCGGCTGCGCACCTCGCGTTCGGTGACGCTGCCGCGCTCCAGCGTCAGGCGCAGGTCGGCGAACAGCGACGGGTAGTCCAGCCGGTGCGCGAAGTCCTCGATCGAGCGGCCCTCGTCACCCTGGCGCAGGTGGAACAGCGGCGTCGCCTCGGGCGTGAAGCGCGTCAGGCGCAGCTCCTCGTCGACGAAGATCGTCGGGATCGCGGCCGCCTTGGAGACGTTCTCCAGGTCGGCGTTGACCGAGTTCAGGACGTCGACCTTCTCCTGGTACTCGGAGTTGACGGTGTAGAGCTCCTCGTTGACGGACTGCAGCTCCTCGTTGGTGCTCTGCAGTTCCTCGTTCGAGGCCATCAGCTCCTCGTTGGTCGCCTGCAGCTCCTCGTTGGAGGTCTCGAGCTCCTCGATCGTCGCCTGCAGGTTGTCGTGCATGACCGCGAGGTCGCGCTCGAGCTCCTCGATGCGGCGCAGGTAGCGGTCGTCGGCCGGCTCGGCGGCCGAGGCGCCGCCCGGGGCGGCCGCGCCGCTTTCGTGGTCAGGGACGTCTTCCAGCGAGAGCATCGCGAAGCCGCCGTCGTCGCTGCCGTCCAGCGGCCGGGCGACGAGCTGCACGCGGCGCCAGCCGTCGCCGTCGGGCAGGCGGATCGGCGCCGAGCGCTGCGGTGCGCCGTCGCTGGTGACGGCCTGCAGCAGCATGCTGGCCACCGGCACCAGGTCGCGCGGCAGCAGCTTCATCAGGTCCAGCGTCGCCTGGCCCTCGGTGAACTGCAGCAGATGGCGGGTGTCGCCGTAGACGCGCATCAGCTGGCGCGCTTCGCTGACGACGACCGATGGCGGCGCGTAGTGCTGCATCAGCAGCGCCAGCGCGCCGTCGTTGCCCGGGCGCGGCATCATCGGCGGCAGCGTGCCGCCGCGCCGCACGGTCTCGCCCAGGCGGCTCTGGTGCAGGCCGCGCATGTCGATCGTCGCCACCGAGCGGTCGCGGCGCAGCAGGCGATAGACCTTGCTGCGCGACTTCAGCGCCTGGAAGTCGCGGTGCAGGTCGCCGAGCGACTCGCTCGGGCCGAGCATCAGGTGCGCGCCCGGTGCCATCGCGTACTGCAGGCGGCGCAGCGCGCTCTCCTGCGCCGGCGGCTCCATGTAGATCAGCGCGTTGCGGCAGCTGACCAGGTTCATGCGCGTGAACGGCGGGTCGGCGATGACGTTGTGGCGCGCGAAGATGATCATCTGGCGCAGCTCGGGCTGCACCTGGTAGCGGCCCTGGCGCTCGATGAAGAACTGCGCCAGGCGCTCCGGCGAGATCTCGGCGGCGATCGTCTCCGGGTACAGGCCGGCGGCGGCGTGGTCCAGGTACTGCTGCTCGACGTCGGTGGCGAAGATCTTCACCGGCCGCGTGCGTCCGGCCTTGCGGAAGGCCTCGGCGAACAGGATCGCGATCGAGTACGCCTCCTCGCCGGTGGCGCAGCACGAGACCCAGGCGCGGATGCCCTCGTGGCCGGCGCGCGTGACGAGGTCGGGGATCACCTGCTCGGCCAGCAGGTCGTAGACCTCGGCGTCGCGGAAGAAGCGTGTCACCGGGATCAGCAGCTCGCGGCGCAGCAGCACCTGCTCGTCGGGCGAGCCGGCCAGGCGCTCTCGGTACTCGACGAGCGACGGGCAGTGCAGCACCTGCATGCGGCGTTCGATGCGGCGCAGCACCGTCGTCGGCTTGTACTGGCGGAAGTCGATGCCGCTGGAGTGCAGCAGGATCTCGTGGATCGTGTCCAGCGGCTGGGCGACCGCCGGCGCGTGCGGCGACAGGTGGCGCGTGCCTTCGGCGCGCGGCGTCACGAGCTGCGTCGTCAGCTGCGCGGCCAGCGCCTCGGCGCTGCCCATGAAGTCGTATTGCGCGGCGTGGCTGGCCGACAGCGGCATGCCGTCGAACTTGGCGGTGGCTGGGTCTTGCACGTAGAAAACACCGCCGGCGGCATTGATCTCCTGCACGCCGCGCGATCCGTCCGAGCCGGTGCCCGAGAGCACGACGGCGATCGCCCGGTCGGCGAACTGCTCGGCCAGGCTGCTGAAGAAGGTGTCGATGGGCAGCGTCAGCCCGTGTTCGGGCTTGGGTGCGAGCTGCAGCCGGTCGCCGGCCACGCGCATCATCTTGCCCGGCGGGATCAGGTGCACGCGGTTGGGTGCCAGCGCCATGTCGTGCTCGGCCACGCACACCGGCATCTCGGTGTAGCGGCCCAGCAGGTCGGCCATCATGCTCTTGTGGTCCGGCGACAGGTGCTGGATCACGACGAAGGCGGCGCCGGTGTCCGGCGGCAGCGCCTTGAAGACGCGGGCCAGCGCGTCGAGCCCGCCGGCGGAAGCGCCGATGGCGACGACGCGCCCGGCGAAGAAGCCCGCGTGTTCGGGCAGCAGCGGTTCGGCGGCATCTGCCGCGGTCAGCACCGGCGTGTGCTCTTGGGTGTTTCCCGCCACCTTTACCCCGCCCTCCCGGGTCTCCCCGCTTGCCGGGGTCCGGTCGAGATGGTCCCCCTGATGCATGAGTATCGTTTCAGGCGACCTGTCTGGATAGACGCAGATCAAGCGTCCTGGCGCAGCACGCGCAGGATTTCCTCGCCGTAGGCCTCGAGCTTCTTCGTGCCGACACCGCTGATCGTGGCCAGTTCGTCGAGCGAAGCCGGGCGTTCGCGTGCCATCTCCGCCAGCGTGGCGTCGTGGAAGACGACGTAGGCCGGCACGTTGTGCTCGCGCGCGACCTCGCCGCGCCAGGCCTTCAGCGCCGTGAAGCGTGCGGTGGCGGCCTCGTCCAGCGGCAGCGGCGGCGGCTTGTCGGCGCTGGCGCGCGTGCGCGTGGTGCGGCCGCGCCGCGGCGTCTCGGCCGGCACGCGCAGCAGCAGCTGCACTTCGCCGCGCAGCACCTCGCGCGCGCTGGCGGTCAGCTCCAGCGTGTTGAACTCGCCTTCGGTGCGCAGATGGCCCAGCGCGATCAGCTGGCGCAGCACGCCGCGCCACTGCGTCTCGGCGACGTCGGCGCCGATGCCGAAGGTCGACAGTGTCTCGTGGCCGTACTGCGCGACCTTGTCGGTCTGCTTGCCGCGCAGCACGTCGACGAGATGGCCGGCGCCGAAACGCTGGCCGCCTTGCTGGCGGAAGCGGTAGACGCAGGACAGCGCCTTGCGCGCCGCTTCGGTGGCGTCCCAGGTGGCCGGCGGCGCCAGGCAGTTGTCGCAGTTGCCGCAACGCAGCCTGGGCACCGCGCCGGCGTGCTCGTCGCCTTCGCCATAACGCTCGCCGAAATAGCCGAGCAGGCGCACGCGGCGGCAGTCATGCGCCTCGGCCAGCGCCAGCAGCGCGTCGAGCTTGCCGCGCTGCAGGTGCTTGAACTCCTCGTCGGCCTCGCCGTCGTCGATCATGCGGCGCTGGTTGACGACGTCGGCCAGGCCGTAGGTCATCCAGGCGTCGGCGGGCAGGCCGTCGCGGCCGGCGCGGCCGGTCTCCTGGTAGTAGGCCTCGATGTTCTTCGGCAGGTCGAGGTGGGCGACGAAACGCACGTCGGGCTTGTCGATGCCCATGCCGAAGGCGATCGTCGCGACCATCACCAGGCCGTCCTCGCGCAGGAAGCGGTCCTGGTGACGGCGGCGCGTCTCGGCGTCCAGGCCGGCGTGATACGGCAGCGCCGGGATGCCTTCGTCGCTGAGCCAGGCGGCCGTGTCCTCGACCTTCTTGCGGCTCTGGCAGTAGACGATGCCGGCGTCGCCCTCGTGCTCGTCGCGCAGGAAACGCAGCAGCTGGCGTTTGGGTTCGTCCTTCTCGACGATCGTGTAGCGGATGTTCGGCCGGTCGAAGCTGGAGACGAAGCGGCGCGCGTCCTCCAGCTTCAGCCGTGCGACGATGTCCTCGCGCGTGTGGGCGTCGGCGGTGGCCGTCAGCGCCATGCGCGGCACCTGCGGGAAACGCTCGTGCAGCGCCGACAGGCCCAGGTATTCCTCGCGGAAGTCGTGGCCCCACTGGCTGACGCAGTGCGCCTCGTCGATCGCGAACAGCGCCAGCCGGTCGCGTTCGGCCAGCGACTCCAGCATCGCCAGGAAACGCGGCGTCAGGATGCGCTCGGGCGCGGCGTACAGCAGCACCAGGCGGCCGGCGAGCAGCTCGCGCTCGATGCGCCGCGCCTCGTCGCCGTCGAGCGTGCTGTTCAGGAAGGCGGCCGGCACGCCGACCTCGTCGAGCGCGCCGACCTGGTCGTGCATCAGCGCGATCAAAGGCGAGACGACGACGGTGACACCCTGGCCGGCACGGTGGCGCAGGATCGCCGGCACCTGGTAGCACAGGCTCTTGCCGCCGCCGGTGGGCATCAGCACCAGGGCGTCGCCGCCGGCGGCCACGTGCTCGACGATCTCGCGCTGGCGGCCGCGGAAGGCGGTGTAGCCGAACACCTCGTGCAGCACCTGCTGCGCGGCGTCGGCCTCGACGGGGGCGGGACTCATGGAGGGGCAGGATGGTACGCGAGCCGTGCCGCGGCATCGGCGCGCCCTCGCGAGGGGGATGTTCCCACCGGGAGGGGTGATGCGCCGAACCGGGCCCCGGCGGGCGGGGCGGCCGGTATCATCGGCGCCCAGTGCCGGCCTTCGCGCCGGCGTCCGTGTTTCCCCTCTCGTCTTCGCCCACCCCAGGAGGGCATCCCCCATGGCCTCGGTCAACAAAGTCATCCTCGTCGGCAACCTCGGCCGCGACCCCGAAGTGCGCTACGCCCCCAGCGGCTCGGCGATCTGCAACGTCACCATCGCCACCAGCCGCCAGTGGAAGGACAAGACCAGCGGCGAGCGCCAGGAAGAGACCGAGTGGCACCGCGTGGTGTTCTACGACCGCCTGGCAGAGATCGCCGGTGAATACCTGAAGAAGGGCCGCCCGGTCTACGTCGAAGGCCGCCTGAAGACCCGCAAGTGGACCGACAAGGACGGCGTCGAGAAGTACACGACCGAAATCATCGCGATGGAGATGCAGCTGCTCGGCGGCCGTGAAGGCGGCAGCGGTGGTGGCGGCGACTACGGCGGTGGCGACGACATGGGCGCCGCACCGGCGCGCCGCGCCCCGGCACCGCGCCCGCAGGCCCCCGCGCCGCGTGCCCCGGCGCCGCAGAAGTCGAGCACCGGCTTCGACGACATGGACGACGACATTCCGTTCTGAGTCAGCTGAGATCACGGCCCGCCACCTTCGGGTGCGCGGGCCGTTTCTATTTCCGGGCCTCTTTCGATGGATGAACTGCCGCTGGCCGCCGTGCTGGCCGAGATCGCGAGCGCGCGTGCCGCCCGCCCCGGGCTGGACTGGGCGGCGTTCGACCGCTGCGCGCCGGTCACGGCGGCACACGGCCGGCGCTCCAGCTTCCCCTGGCATCTGACGGCCAGCGTCTTCGTCGTCGATGCCGCCGGCCGGCGCACCTTGCTCGTCGAGCACCCGACGCTGGGCCGGCTGCTTCAGCCCGGCGGCCACCTCGAAGCCGGCGAGACGCTGCGCCAGGCCGCTGCGCGCGAGCTGCGCGAGGAATGCGGCGCCGCGATCGCCGGCGTCGCCGTGCTGGACGAAACGGCCATCGACGTCGACCTGCACGCCATCCCCGCCAACCCGCGCAAGGGTGAGCCGGAGCACTGGCACCTGGACTTCTGCTTCATCGCCCGCCTGAGCGCCGACGTGCCGGCCGACGGCGAGTTGCCGACACGCTGGCTGGCGCTGGACGCCGAGCCGGTGCGGGCCCATGCCCGGCTGGCGCGCATCGCCACGGGCCTGTCCCTGGATCAAGCTCCTGCATACCGCCGGGGGTAGATTGAGGCCTCCACTCCAGGAGGCGACGATGTTCCCGACCCGCACTGCCTTCGTGTTCGCCGCCGCGGCGCTGGCTGCCGCGGCCGTCTGCGCGCAGACCCCGGCGCCGGCCGCGCCGGCCAGCGCACCCGCTGCCGGCATGGGCCCCGGAATGGGCCCGGGCCCGGGCGGCGGCATGGGCCGGGGGTGGTCGCGGCCCGGGCGCGGGGCGTTGGGGCCCGGGCGTGACACCCGGCTGGGCGCTGATGACGCCCGAGGAACGTGCCGCGCACCAGACGAAGATGCGGTCGATGACGACGCGCGCCGACTGCCGCGCCTACGTCGAGCAGCACCACGCCGACATGGCCGCACGCGCCAAGGAGCGCGGTGTTGCGGTGCCGGCGATGCCGCGCCGCGATCCCTGCGCCGGCCTGCCCGGCTGACGGCCCGTTCCGCGCGACTTCCGACACGTTGCCGCGGGCTTCGTGGGTGCCGATTTGATACCCTGTGGGGTATGAATTATGATGCGGCCATGAACCCCGTCGCCCGCGCCTTCGTCCGCAGCGCCCTGCTGCCGGCCCTGCTCGCCGGCCTGGCCGCCGCCTCCGTGTCCGCCGCGCCGCCGGCGGTGCCGGTGGTCGTCGTCGGCCCGGCCGCCGCGGCTGGTGGTTTCGAGATCGACGCCAGCCTGCAGGCGCTGCGCCAGAGCACGCTCGGCGCCCAGGTCTCGGGCAACGTGCTGCAGCTGGCGGTGAAGGCCGGCGACCGCGTCAAGGCCGGCCAGTTGATTGCACGCATCGACGAACGCGACGCCCAGGCCGGCTTGCTGCGCAGCGAAGCCGGCGTCGCCCAGGCCGACGCCGAGTGGCGCAACGCCTCGCTGCAGCTGCAGCGCACGCGTGATCTGCGTGGCCAGGGCTTCGTCAGCCAGGCTGCGCTCGACGTCGCCGAGACCCAGGCCCGCGCCGCGCAGGCCGGCCTGGAACAGGCGCGCGCCGCGCGCACCCAGGCGGCGCTGGCGCGTGGTTTCACCGCCGTCGTTGCGCCGTTCGACGCCGTCGTTCAGGCCACGCACGTCGAGGCCGGCGACCTGGCCAGCGCCGGGCGTGCGATCGCCACCGTCTACGCGCCGGGCGCGCTGCGCGCCGTCGTGCAGCTGCCGGCCTCGCGTTCGGCGGCGGCGCGTGCGGCGGCCGGCATCGAGGTCGTGCTGCCCGACGGCCGACGTGTCGCGCCGGTCGCCAAGACCGAGCTGCCGGCCACCGACGCCGTCTCGCAGACCGTCGAATGGCGGCTGGACCTGCCGCCGACGGCGACGCCCGGCCTCGCGCCCGGCCAGAACGTGCGCGTGCGTTTCGCCGGCGTCTCCGGCGCCGCCGCCCCCGCAGGCCGGCTGGCGGTGCCGGCGGCAGCGCTGCTGCGCCGCGGCGAACTGAGCGCGGTCTACGTGCAGCGCGGCGAAGGTTTCGTGCTGCAGGCCGTGCGTGCCGGCGCGACGGCCGGCGACACGGTCGAGATCCTCGCCGGCCTGAAGGGCGGTGAACGGGTCGCCGCCGACGCCGTGCGCGCCGGCCTGGCCGGCGCGGTGGCCGCCAAGTGAGCGAGCCCGCCGTGAGCGACAGCGCCCCGCTGGGCATCGCCGGCCGCCTGGCGCGCGCCTTCCAGGCCAACGCGATCACGCCGCTGCTGGCGCTGGTGGCGCTGCTGCTGGGCCTGTTCGCCGTGCTGGTGACGCCGCGCGAGGAGGAGCCGCAGATCAACGTCACGATGGCCAACGTGCTGATCCCGTTCCCGGGCGCCTCGTCGGCCGACGTGCAGAACATGGTCGCGCGCCCGGCCGAACAGGTGCTGGGCCAGATCGCCGGCATCGAGCACACGTACTCGGTCTCGCGCCCCGGGATGGCGGTGCTGACGGTGCAGTTCGAGGTCGGCGTGCCCCGCACCGAGGCCCTGGTGCGGCTGTACGACGTGCTCGACGCCAACCAGGACTGGCTGCCCGCCGGCCTGGGCACGCTGCCCCCGATCGTCAAGCCCAAGGGCATCGACGACGTGCCGGTGCTGGCGCTGACGCTGTGGAGCCGCGACGACCGCGCCGCCGCTGACCTGGAGCGTGTCGCGCACGCGTTGGAGGCCGAACTCAAGCGTGTGCCCGGCGCACGCGAGGTGCAGACGATCGGCGGCCCGGGCCGCGTCGTCCAGGTGACGCTGCAGCCGGCGCGGCTGCGCGAACGCGGTGTCGACCTGCTGCGCCTGAAGCAGACGCTGGCCGCCGCCAATCAGGGCATGCCGGCCGGCAGCGTGATCGACGAACGCGGCGGCGCGCTGACGGTCGAGACCGGCGAGTTCCTGCGTTCGGCCGCCGAGGTCGGCGAACTCGTCGTCGGCACGCACGGCGGGCGCCCGGTCTATCTGCGCGAGGTGGCCGAGGTCGCCGACGGCGCGGCCCAGCCCTCGCGCTACGTCTGGTTCACGCCCGGCGGTGCCGGCGAGACCGGCGCGAGCGGCGCCAGCGGCGCCGCGGGCGGCCACCCGGCGGTGACGCTGACGCTGACGAAGAAACCCGGCACCAACGCGGTGGACGTCGCGCGCGCGGCGCGCGAACGTGTCGACGCCTTGCGCAACGGCCTGCTGCCCGACGGCATCGAGGCGACGGTGACACGCGACTACGGCGCCACCGCCGCCGAGAAGGCGAACAAGCTGATCAGCAAGCTCGTCTTCGCCACCGGCTCGGTGATCCTGCTCGTCGGCCTGGCGCTGGGCCGGCGCGAGGCGGTGATCGTCGGCGCCGCCGTCGTGCTGACGCTGGCGGCGACGCTGTTCGCGAGCTGGGCCTGGGGCTTCACGCTGAACCGCGTGTCGCTGTTCGCGCTGATCTTCTCGATCGGCATCCTCGTCGACGACGCCATCGTCGTCGTCGAGAACATCCACCGCCACCAGCGGCTGGAGCCCGGCCGGCCGCTGCGCGACATCATCCCCGCCGCGGTCGACGAGGTCGGCGGGCCGACGATCCTGGCGACGATGACGGTCATCGCGGCGCTGCTGCCGATGGCTTTCGTCAGCGGGCTGATGGGCCCGTACATGAGCCCGATCCCGATCAACTCCAGCCTGGGCATGGCGATCTCGCTGGCGATCGCCTTCACGGTCACGCCGTGGCTGGCGCTGAAGCTGATGAAGCCGCACGGCGCCGCGGCGCACGGCGGCCGCGCCGAGGCGCTGGCCGGGCGGCTGCAGGGCTTCTTCGCGCGGCTGCTGCAGCCGCTGCTGGACAGCGCGCGCAAGCGCTGGCTGCTGCTGGCCGGCATCGTCGCCGCGCTCGTGCTGTCGGTCGGCCTGGCCGCCGTGCAGTGGGTGGTGCTGAAGATGCTGCCCTTCGACAACAAGAGCGAGTTCGCGCTCGTCGTCGACATGCCGGCCGGCACGCCGCTGGAAGACACCGCGGCGACGCTGCACGAGCTCGGCGCCTACCTCGCCGCCCAGCCCGAGGTGCGCGACCTGCAGGGTTACGCCGGCACCGCCAGCCCGATCACCTTCAACGGCCTGGTGCGCCAGTACTACCAACGTGCCGACGCCGAGCAGGGCGAGCTGCAGGTCAATCTGGTCGACAAGTCCGAGCGCCACGAGCAGAGCCACGCGATCGCCCAGCGCCTGCGCCCGGAGCTGCAAAAGATCGCCGCGCGCCGCGGCGCCAAGCTGAAACTCGTCGAGGTGCCGCCCGGCCCGCCGGTGATGAGCCCGATCGTCGCCGAGGTCTACGGCCCCGACGAGGCCGGCCGCCAGCAGCTCGCCGCGCGGCTGGAGCAGGCCTTCCACGCGACGCCCGACGTCACGTCGATCGACAGCTCGTTGCACGCCGACGCGCCGCGCGCCTTCCTCCGTGTGAACCGCCAGCGCGCCGAGACGCTGGGCATCGCGGTGGCCGACATCGCCGCCACGGTGCAGGGCGCGCTGTCGGGCGCCGACGCCGCCTGGCTGCACGACGGCCAGTCCAAGTACCCGGTGCCGGTGCGGCTGCAGCTGCCGCGCGAGGCCCAGGTCGGCCTGGATGCGCTGCTGGCGTTGCCGCTGCGCAGCGCCCCGGGTGCGCTGGTGCCGCTGTCAGAACTGGTGCGTGTCGAACGCGGCGTCGTCGACAAGCCGCTCTACACCAAGGACCTGCAGGGCGTCAGCTACGTCTACGGTGACGTCGGCGCCGGTGGCGCGACACCCGACTCGCCGCTGTACGGCCTGTTCGGCATCCGCTCGCGGCTGGCCGACGCGGCGCTGCCGAACGCCGGCCCGCTGGGCGAGTACTGGATCCGCCAGCCCGCCAACCCCTACGCCGAGTACGCGCTGAAGTGGGACGGCGAGTGGCAGATCACCTACGAGACCTTCCGCGACATGGGCGCGGCCTACGGCGTCGGGCTGATCCTGATCTACCTGCTGGTCGTCGCCCAGTTCCGCAGCTACCTCGCGCCGCTGGTGATCATGGCGCCGATCCCGCTGACGATCATCGGCGTGATGCCCGGCCACGCGCTGCTGGGCATGCAGTTCACCGCCACCTCGATGATCGGGATGATCGCGCTGGCCGGGATCATCGTGCGCAACTCGATCCTGCTCGTCGACTTCATCGAGCTGCAGGCCGCACGCGGCGTGCCGTTCAAGCAGGCGGTGGTCGACGCCGCCGCGGTGCGCGCTCAGCCGATCGCGCTGACCGGCCTGGCGGCGATGACCGGCGCGCTCTTCATCCTCGACGACCCGATCTTCAACGGCCTCGCGATCTCGCTGCTGTTCGGCATCGCCGTGTCCACGCTGCTGACGCTGGTCGTGATCCCGGTCCTGTACTACGCGCTGTTCCGCCGGCGCCACGAGACCCCACCCGCAACCGAAGGAGCCTGACGATGACCGTCGACCGCCTGATCCGCGTCTTCGCGGGCAGCTTCATCCTGATCTCGCTGGCGCTGGGCGCGCCGGCCAGCCCGCTGTTCGTCAGCGAATGGTGGCTGGCCTTCACCGCCTTCGTCGGCCTGAACCTGTTCCAGTTCGGCTTCACCGACGTCTGCCCGCTGGGCATCGTGCTGAAGAAGCTGGGCGTCCCCGTCACCAAACGTGCTTGAGGTAGGACAATGGGGGTACACGATCCATCCGCCCCGTCCCCGGAGCCCTGCCCCATGAGCTCGCTCGTCGACACCACCAGCCGCACCGACATCCTGAACCGCCTCAAGCGTGCCGAGGGTCAGTTGCGGGGCATCCAGCGCATGGTCGAGGAAGGTGAACCCTGCCTCGAGATCGCCGGCCAGATGTCGGCCGTGCGCAAGGCGCTGGACAGCACCTACGTGCGCATGACGGTGTGCTTCATGCAGCAGGAACTGCAGCAGCGCCTGTCGCTGGCCGAGTCGCGCGAGGACGAACTCGCCGCGGTGCTGGCCGACGTGCAGAACCTGCTGTCCAAGGTGCGCTGAGCCCGCGGGCGAAGCCACGCGCGGGCGCCTGTCGGCCCGCTCTCGAACCGAAGAACCTCCGGCCCTGCCGCGTGCGGGGCCGGCCGGCGTCGCGCCTGCCGCGCGCGCCGGTTTGCCCATGGCCCCACGCATGTCCCGTCCCGACGCGCTGAAGTTCCTCCACCCCGGCTGGTTCACCACCGTGATGGGCCTGTGCGGCCTGTCGCTCGCCTGGCACCGCGCAGTGCCGCTGATGGGCGAGATGGCCGGCGCGATCGCGCTGGCCCTGGGCGCGCTGGCCGGGCTCGTCTTCCTTGCGCTGGCCGGGGCCTTCGTGCTGCGCCTGTCGCGCCACCCCGAGGCCTGGCGCGAGGACCGGCGCCACCCGGTGCGCTACCCCTTCGTCGCCGCGATGCCGGTGGCCGTGATCCTGCTGGCGACGGTGGCCACCGCGCTGCTCGGCCCGGCGCGCTGGATCGAGGCCGTCTGGTGGGCAGGCTGCCTGGGGCAGCTGGTCGTCACCGCCTGGGTGCTGCAGCACTGGTGGCACGACGCCCAGTCCGGCGGCCTGCAGTGGCCCGGCGTCACGCCGGCGATGCTGATCCCGGTGGTCGGCAACGTGCTGGCGCCGCTGGCCGGCGTGCCGCTGGGGCGGGTCGAATGGTCGGCGGCGCAGTTCGGCGTCGGCCTGGTGTTCTGGCCGGTGGTCATCGGCCTGCTGGCCACGCGTGTGGCGCTGCGCGGGCCCTGGCCCGAGCGGCTGCGGCCCACGGCCTTCATCCTCGTGGCGCCGCCGGCGGTCGTCGGGCTGTCGGCGCTGCAGTTCGGCGCCTCGCCGCTGCTGGGCTGGATGTGCTGGGGCGCGGCGGCCTTCGCCGTCGTCTGGGCCGGCACGCAGGCGCGGCGCATCGCGGCGCTGCCGTTCGCGCTGCCGCACTGGGGGCTGTCGTTCCCGCTGGCGGCGTTCGCTGCGCTGACACTGCGCCTGGCCGAGCCCGGCAGTGCGCTGGCCGCGTTCGCGCCGGTGGCGCTGGCGCTGGCTTCGCTGGTCATCGCCTGGCTGGCGCTGGCGACGTTGCGTGGCCTGCGCGACGGCTCGCTGCTGGCGCCCGAGCCGGTGGCGACGATCCAGCCGGTGGCGGGCTGATCCGGCGCGCCTTCAGCGCGCCAGCGGCGTGACCGGCGCCGTTCCCGGCAGGTCGGCGAGGTGGGCGTCGTCGCCCCAGGTCTCGATCTCCAGCGCACCGTCGCGCCAGCGCAGGCGGTTCAGGCCGGTGTTCGGGATCGGGCAGGCGCGTGCGCCGTCCAGCGGCTCGGCGCGTGCATGGCGCCACAGCATGTCGAGCACGCCGCCGTGCGTGACGACGGCGACACGTTCGCCAACGTGCACCCTCGCCAGGCGGGCGACGGCGTCGAGCACGCGGGCGCTGAAGTCGCGCACGCTCTCGCCGCCGGGCAGCGCGAAGTCGGCGCGGCGTTCGGTCCAGCGCGCCCAGAGCTCGGCGTGCTCCAGCCGGATCGTCGGCACGTCCAGGCCTTCGAGGATGCCGAAGCCCTGCTCGCGCAGCCCGGGCTCAGGGCGCGTGCCCAGCTTCCAGGTGCGCGCCAGCGGCTCGGCGGTCTGCATCGCCCGCGTCAGGTCGCTGGCGTAGAGCGCGGCCACCACTTCCGGCGCCAGGCGCTCGGCGAGGCGTTCGGCCTGCAGCCGGCCGGTGGAGTTGAGCGGCACGTCGATGCGGCCCTGGAAACGCTGCTGGCGGTTCCAGTCGGTCTCGCCGTGGCGGATGAAGAGGAATTCGGTCATCGGCGGCGAGTATGCCGCCGGCTCAGAGCAGTTCGATGAGGCGCTGGGCGGCGCGTTCGGGGCTCTGCTCGTGCAGCAGATGGCCGCCGGGCCAGGTCTGCACCTCGGCCTGCGGCAGGTGGCGCTGCAGCACGCGGCGCAGCGGGCGCTCGCGGATCCAGCCGTCTTCGCGGCCGAGCACGAAGGCCGTCGGGCAGGGCAGCGCGGCGCAGCCGGGCAGCAGCGACGGCAGGTCGGCGGCGGCCATGAAGCTCATCGCGCCGCGCACGTGGGTCGGCTGCGCGAACAGCGTGCGGTAGAGGCGGCGTTCGGCCTCGGGCAGCTTGCTGCCGGTGGAGTCGAGCAGCCAGTCGAGCATGCCGGTGGGGCCCACGGCCCAGGCCAGCATCGAGGTCACCGGCGCCGAGGTCGCGAACGGGTGCACCAGCGGCGCCATCCACTGCATGTAATAGGCCGGCGGCGGCACCAGCGACGGCGCGAAGCCCAGCACCGCCTTCGGTGGCCGCGGCGCGTCCAGCGCCCAGCGCAGCGCCAGCGCGGCGCCGGCCGAGTGCCCGGCCACCAGCGCCGGGCGCGGCAGCTCCAGCGCCTGCAGCAGCGACGCGATGGCCTCGCGCAGCCGTGGCAGCGTCAGCGCGTCGAAACGGGCGCCGGTCGTGAAGCCGTGGCCCGGCAGGTCGGGCGCGACGACGGTGCCGTGCGCCACCAGGTGCGGCAGCATGCCGGCGAACGAGTGCGAGGAGCCGCCGGAGCCGTGCAGCAGCAGGATCACCGGGCCGCGGCCGGCGACCTGCACGTGCCAGTCGACCTCGCCGGTGCGCACCGAGCGGCTGAACTCGCGCAGCGGCCAGTCGGGGGGCGGCAGGCTCATCGGGGGCACCCGCGCACGGTAGGCGGGCCGAAGACGGGGCGGGGCATGGCGGCCGAGCATAGCCGCCCGCCGCACCCGGCCGCTTCACGCCGCGCAAGCCGGCTGCCGGGGCCCCGGGGTGGCCGCAAACCGCATAAGGATCGGCGATTTCATTCGTTCTTCGGCGTCTTGCTCGTTCCTAGCATGCATCGCATCCCCGACCGAACGGATCCCGCATGAACACCACCCGCTTCCCCTGGCGCGCCACGCTGGCCGCCGCCACGCTGGCCATCGCCACCGCCGGCGCCTGGGCCAAGGACGTGACGCTGCTGAACGTCTCCTACGACCCGACGCGCGAGCTCTACCAGGACTTCAACAAGGCGTTCGCGGCGCACTGGAAGGCCAGGACCGGCGACAACGTGACGATCAAGCAGTCGCACGGCGGCTCGGGCAAGCAGGCGCGGTCGGTCATCGACGGCCTGGACGCCGACGTCGTCACGCTGGCGCTGGCCTACGACATCGACGAGATCGCCGCCAAGGCCGGGCTGCTGGCGCCGGACTGGCAGAAGCGCCTGAAGCACAACAGCGCGCCGTACACCTCGACCATCGTGTTCCTGGTGCGCAAGGGCAACCCGAAGGGCATCAAGGACTGGGACGACCTGGCCAAGCCCGGCATCGGCGTCATCACGCCCAACCCCAAGACCTCCGGCGGCGCGCGCTGGAACTACCTCGCCGCCTGGGGCTACGCGCTGAAGAAGTACGGCTCCGAGGCCAAGGCGCAGGAGTTCGTCGGCAAGGTCCTCGCCAACGTGCCGGTGCTCGACAGCGGCGCCCGCGGCTCGACCACCACCTTCGTCGAACGCGGTGTCGGCGACGTGCTGCTGGCCTGGGAGAACGAGGCGCTGCTGGCGCTGAAGGAACTGGGCCCGGACAAGTTCGACATCGTCGCGCCCTCGCTGTCCATCCTGGCCGAGCCGCCGGTGGCCGTGGTCGACAAGGTCGTCGACCGCAAGGGCACACGCGCCGTCGCCCAGGCCTATCTCGAGTACCTGTACTCGCCCGAGGGCCAGGACCTCGCCGGCCAGAACTACTACCGGCCTACCGACGCGAAGGTCGCGGCCAAGTACGCGGGCCAGTTCCCCAAGGTCACGCTGTTCACGATCGACCAGGTCTTCGGCGGCTGGGCCAAGGCGCAGAAGACCCACTTCGGCGACGGCGGCACCTTCGACCAGGTCTACGTGCGCCGCTGACCGCCGCCGGCCGCCGCCGGCGTGCGCAGGCACAGACGGCGGCCGCATAACGATCCTCGAAACGCTTCGTAGGCCGCGCACGGCCGCTGCCTACGATGCGTCGGCCTTTGCATTCCCCTCGCCAGCATGAGCAAACCGATGAAGCGCGGCCGAACGGCACGGCGCGTGGAGGCCTGATGCCGTTCTCCCGCGCGCTGCTGCGCCGCCACACCGTCCTGCCCGGCTTCGATCTCGCGTTCGGCTTCGCGCTGTTCTACGTCTGCCTGATCGTGCTGATCCCGCTGTCGGCGGCCTTCCTGAAGACCGCGACGCTGAGCTGGGACGCCTTCGTCGCGGCGACGATGTCGCCGCGTGTCGTCGCCTCGTACCGGCTGACCTTCGGCGCCTCGCTGGCGGCGGCGCTGGTCAATGCCGTGTTCGGCATGCTGGTGGCCTGGGTGCTGGTGCGCTACCGCTTCCCGGGGCGGCGTTTCGTCGACGCGCTGGTGGACCTGCCGTTCGCGCTGCCGACCGCGGTCGCCGGCATCGCGCTGACGGCGATCTACGCCGGCAACGGGCTCATCGGCCAGTGGCTGCCGTTCAAGGTGGCGTTCACGCCGGTGGGCGTGTTCGTGGCGCTCGTGTTCATCGGTCTGCCCTTCGTCGTGCGCACCGTGCAGCCGGTGCTGGAGGACGTGAACCGCGAGTTCGAGGAAGCCGCCGCGACGCTGGGCGCGACACGCTGGCAGACGGCGACCCGGGTCGTGCTGCCGATCGTCATGCCGGCGCTGCTGACCGGCTTCGCGCTGGCCTTCGCGCGTGCGCTGGGCGAGTACGGCTCGGTGATCTTCATCGCCGGCAACATGCCGATGGTCAGCGAGATCACGCCGCTGATCATCATCACCAAGCTCGAGCAGTACGACTACGCCGGCGCCACCGCGGTGGCGGTGGTGATGCTGACCGTGTCCTTCGCGCTGCTGCTCGTCATCAACGCGCTGCAGGCCTGGGCGCGCAAGCGGCAGGGGGGGGTATGAGACCTCAGGACCTGTCCGGGGCTCATTCCCGCCAGGCGGGACCGGCCGCAGGCCGAAGGGTGCCCCAATGAGATCTCAGGACTTGTCCGGGGCTCATTCCCGCCTGGCGGGACCGGCCGCAGGCCGTAGGGTGCCCCAATGAACACGACGACGACCCGGCTGCGTGGCGGCTGGCGCGCCGTCGTGCGGCGCAAGACGGAGCCCTGGCCGGTGGCCGCCCCGGCCGTCGAGCGCCGCCAGGGGCCTACCGAGGAGCCGGCCTGGGTGCGCCGGCTGCTGATCGGCACCGCGCTGGTGTTCCTGACGCTGTTCCTGTTCGTGCCGCTGGCCACCGTCTTCCACGAGGCGCTGAAGAAGGGCTGGGCGGTCTACATGGCGGCGATCGTCGAGCCCGACGCGCTGTCGGCGGTCAAGCTGACGCTGCTGGCGGCGGTGATCAGCGTGCCGCTGAACCTCGTGTTCGGCATCGCCGCGGCCTGGTGCATCGCCAAGTTCGACTTCCGCGGCAAGAACCTGCTGCTGACGCTGATCGACCTGCCGTTCTCGGTGAGCCCGGTGATCGCCGGCCTGATCTACGTGCTCGTCTTCGGCATGCAGGGCTGGTTCGGCGAATGGCTGCGCGACCACGACCTGAAGATCATCTTCGCCGTGCCCGGCATCGTGCTGGCCACCGTCTTCGTCACCTTCCCCTTCGTCGCGCGCGAGCTGATCCCGCTGATGCAGGCGCAAGGCGTCGAGCAGGAAGAGGCGGCGCGTGTGCTGGGGGCCGGCGGCTGGCAGATCTTCCGTCGCGTGACGCTGCCCAACGTGAAGTGGGCGCTGCTGTACGGCGTGATCCTCTGCAACGCCCGCGCGATGGGCGAGTTCGGCGCGGTCAGCGTCGTCAGCGGCCACATCCGCGGCGAGACGAACACGATGCCGCTGCACATCGAGATCCTCTACAACGAATACCAGTTCGCCGCCGCGTTCGCGGTCGCGTCGCTGCTCGCGGCGCTGGCGCTGGTCACGCTGGTGCTGAAGTACGCCGTCGAGCAGCGCGTGAAGGCGACGATGAAGGGAGCCGCCGGTGAGCATTGAAGTCCGCAGCATGAAGAAACGCTTCGGCAGCACGGTCGTCTGCGACGACCTCAACCTCGACATCCCGTCCGGCGAACTGGTCGCGCTGCTGGGGCCCTCGGGCTCGGGCAAGACGACGCTGCTGCGCATCATCGCCGGGCTCGAAGTGCCCGATTCCGGCAGCGTGCACTTCCACGGCGAGGACGCGACGAACACCGACGTGCGCGAGCGCAACGTCGGCTTCGTCTTCCAGCACTATGCGCTGTTCGGCCACATGACGATTTTCGAGAACGTCGCCTTCGGCCTGCGCGTGCGGCCCAAGCACCGGCGCCCCGACGACGCGACGATCCGGCGCAAGGTGACCGAGCTGCTGGAGCTGGTGCAGCTGGGCCCGCTGCTCGACCGCTACCCGCACCAGCTCTCCGGCGGCCAGCGCCAGCGCGTGGCGCTGGCGCGTGCGCTGGCCGTCGAGCCCAAGGTGCTGCTGCTCGACGAGCCCTTCGGCGCGCTCGACGCCAAGGTGCGCAAGGAGCTGCGCCGCTGGCTGCGCCGGCTGCACGACGAGGTGCATGTCACCAGCGTCTTCGTCACCCACGACCAGGAGGAGGCGATGGAGGTCGCCGACCGCGTCGTCGTGATGAACGCCGGCCGCATCGAGCAGGAAGGCGCGCCCGACCAGGTCTACGACCACCCGGCGACGCCGTTCGTGCTGCAGTTCCTCGGCGACGTGAACCTGTTCCGCGGCCGCTTCGGCGTGCCCGACGGCGAGACCGGCTACGTGCGCCCGCACGAGCTGGACATCCTCGGCGAGGCCGCGCCCGACGCGCTGCCGGCGACGCTGGCGCACACGCTGACGGTGGGCGCGCACACGCGGCTGGAGTTCCGCCGCGGCGACGACGGCGGCTTCGTCGACGTCGAGATGCTGCGCGCCGACTACGTCGCGCTGCGCGAGCGCCTGGGGCTGGCCGTCGGCGGCCACTACCACCTGCGGCCGCGGCGCGTGACGCGCTTCGTGGCGGGGAGCGTTTAGGCGCTGCGGCTCAGCCTGCGGCGCCGGCGAGCGCCGCACCCAGCGGCGAACCGAGCACCGCCAGCGCCGCCACGTTGAGCATCACCGTCGCCCAGAACACGCGGCGGAAGGCCGGCTTGCTCGACTTGTGGCGCAGCCACTGCTGCGCCAGCAGCGCGCCCGGCCAGCCGCCGAGCAGCGCCAGCGTGTGCAGCGTGCTCTCCGGCGTGCGCCAGGCGCCGCGCTCGGCGGCCGACTTGTCCTGCGCGTAGGCCAGGAAGGCGACGACGCTGGCGCCGAGGTACAGCCCGCCGACCCACAGCGGCAGCCGCCAGAGCACCGACAGGCCCAGGTACAGCAGCAGGAAGGCGGGGATCACGAACAGCGTGGCCGTGCCCCAGGCGGCCGGCCCCGGCCGCGCGGCGCGTGCCGCTGTTCGGCGTGGCACGAGCGGCTGGATCCTGGTCGCCCGCTTGCCCTTGGGCCCCTGCTCGATCTCGAACGACACCCGCTGGTCGACGCGTGGCCGCGGCGCGTCCCGGGGCCATTCCGAGATGTGCATGAAGATCGGTTTGCCGCCCTGGGTGGACTCGATGGTCCCGAAGCCGCGGTCGTCGTTCCAGCGGGTGAGCTTGCCGTCGAAACGGATGAGGGAAGAAGCCATGGCCGAGATCTAGCTGAAGCTAGCAAAGTCTAGCCTCTGGGTCATAGACTAAGTTAGAAATCAATAGAGGCCGTTCGCAAGGAGTCATCATGGACCCGGTCCGCAACCCGTTTGCGCCTGGCGCTGGAAGCCGTCCCCCCGAGTTGGCGGGACGGGAGGGCATTCTTCAAGACGCCCGGACCGCCATCCAGAGAGCGCTGCTCGGGAAGTCGAGCCGGTCGCAAATGCTGCTCGGCCTCCGAGGGGTGGGCAAGACGGTCCTGCTCAACAAGATCGAGGAGATGGCCGAGTCTGCCGGCCACATCACCTCGGCGATCGAGGCGCCGGAGGGCAAGGCGCTGAGCGAGCTTCTCGTCCCGAAGATCAACCAAGCCGTCCGAAAGCTCTCCGCTGCCGAGAATGCCAAGGCCAAGGCGCATCAGGCACTGCGGGCTCTGCGCTCATTTTCTGCGGCGTTCAAGCTCACCTATGGCGAGATCTCGATATCGGTCGACCCGGAAGTCGGTGTTGCCGACAGCGGCGATCTGGAGGCGGACCTGCCGGAGCTGTTCGTGCGGGTTGGCGAGACCGCGAGGGCCGCAGGCAAGGCGTGGACTCTGCTGATCGACGAGGTGCAATACCTTCGTTCCTCGGACCTGGCGGCGCTGATCGTCGCCCTGCACAAGGCCAATCAGCGCGAATTGCCGGTGCTGTTCTTTGGTGCGGGGCTGCCGCAAGTCGCGGCACTGTCCGGGGACGCAAAGTCCTACGCCGAGCGCCTGTTTCACTATCCCGCGGTGGGTGCCCTCGGGAACGAGGATGCTGAAAGTGCGATCCGGCAGCCGATCGAAGACGAGGGCGAGCGCATCGAGAACGAAGCGCTGCACGAGATCGTGGCGAAAACCAAAGGCTACCCGTACTTTCTGCAGGAGTGGGGATACCAATGCTGGAACATCGCCGAGAGATCGCCCATCACGCTGGCTGACGCCGTGCGGGCGGCAGGTGCGGCGACGAAGCGCCTCGACGACGGATTCTTCAAGGTGCGCTTCGACCGCTTGACGCCGAAGGAACGGGAATACGTGATTGCGATGGCCAAACTCGGGTCAGGGCCTTATCGATCGTCCGATGTCGCGGCCGCATTGAAGGAGACGCACCAAAGTCTCGGCCCGCGCCGGTCACAGATCATCAGCAAGGGAATGATCTACAGCCCATCGCATGGCGATATCGCATTCACGGTGCCGATGTTCGAGGAATACCTGGTTCGCAACTACGTCAAGAACGCTGCCGGCGATTGATCGCTGCCGCGCCGGTGGCCCGCACCGGGCGCATCGCCGTCACGACGCTCACGGCTCCACCACCACCCCCGCCGGCGCCGCCAGCGCCCGGTCGACGAGCGCCCGGTCCAGCGGTGCCGCGAAAGTGCGGATGAAGTCGTAGACGTAGTCGCGCAGGTAGGCGCCGCGGCGCAGGCCGACGTGCGTCATGTTGGTGGCGAACAGGTGGCGCGCGTCGATCGCGCGCAGCCCCGGGTCGCGCTGCTCGTCCCAGGCCATCGCGGCGATGATGCCCACGCCCATGCCCAGCTCGACGTAGGTCTTGATGACGTCGGCGTCCATTGCCGACAGCACCAGGTCGAGCACCAGTCCCTTCTGGCTGAAGGCCTCGTCGATCTGGCTGCGGCCGGTGTAGCCGGGTTCGTAGGTGATCAGCGGGAATTCCGCCAGCCGCTCCAGCGTCAGCGGCACGCCGCGTTCGGCCTCCTGCGCGAGCACGTGCCCCGCCGGCACGACGACCGAGTGCGTCCAGCGGTAGCAGGGCAGCGCGACCAGGTCCGGGCAGGTGGCGATCAGCGCAGTGGCCACACCCAGGTCGGCCTCGCCTTCGAGCAGCAGCTCGGCCACCTGCTGCGGCGAGCCCTGGTGCAGGCGCAGCTGCACGTCGGGGTGCGCGGCGCGGAAGTCGCGCACCGCCGTCGGCAGCGCGTAGCGCGCCTGCGAGTGCGTCGCGGCGATGACCAGCGTGCCCTTGCCCTGCCCCGCGTAGTCGTCGCCGGCGCGCTTGAGGTTGTCGGCCTCCTGCAGCAGGCGCTCGACGATCGGCAGGATGGTCGCACCCGGCGCCGTCAGCCCGGTCAGCCGCTTGCCGGCGCGCACGAAGATGTCGACGCCGAGCTCGGTCTCCAGCTCGCGGATCTGGCGGCTCACGCCGGGCTGCGAGGTGTGCAGCACCTGCGCCACCTCGGTGAGGTTGAAGCCCCGGCGCACCGTCTCGCGCACCGACCGCAGCTGCTGGAAGTTCACGCCGGCCTCCTGGAAGGAACGCGGCGATTATTCGCGCCGCCGGCGCGCCACGCGCCCCTTCAGCTGCGGGCGGCCGAGCCGTGGTCGAACACCGCCACCGCCTCCGACAGCGCCACCGCCTGCTGGCGCAGGCTGGCGGCGGCGGCGGCCGTCTCCTCGACGAGCGCGGCGTTCTGCTGTGTCGAGCGGTCGAGCTCGTTGACGGCCACGTTGACCTGGCCGATGCCTTCGCTCTGCTCGCGTGCGGCGGCGCTGATCTCGGCCAGCAGGTCGCCGACGCGGTGCACCTGCTGCACCAGGCGCTCCATCGCCGCGCCGGTGTCGCCGGCCTGGCGGTTGCCGGCCTCCACGCGTTCCTGCGACTCGGTGATCAGGCGCTTGATCTCGCGTGCCGCGTCGGCCGAGCGTTTGGCCAGCGCGCGCACCTCGCCGGCCACGACGGCGAAGCCGCGGCCCTGCTCGCCGGCGCGTGCGGCCTCCACCGCGGCGTTCAGCGCCAGCAGGTTGGTCTGGAAGGCGATGCCGTCGATGACGCCGACGATCTCGCCGATGCGTGCCGAGCTGCCGCTGATCTCGGTCATCGTGGCCACCATCTGGCCGACGGCCTGGCCGCCGTGCGCGGCCGCGGCGGTGGCCTCCTCGGCCAGATCGTGCGCGGAGGCGGCGCTGTCGGCCGTCTGGCGCACGTTGCCGGTCATCTGCTGCATCGACGCCGCGGCCTGCTGCAGGCTGGCGGCGGTCTGTTCGGTGCGCTGCGACAGGTCGAGGTTGCCGGCGGCGATCTCGCGGCTGGCGTTGCCCAGGCCGTCGACCTGCTGCGCGACGTCGTCGACCAGCGAGCGCAGGTTCAGGCCGGCCTGGTTCACCGAGCGCAGCAGCATGCCGACGTCGTCGGCGCGGTCCAGCAGCTGCGTGCTGCCGGGCTGGCCGGTGGCGACCTTCAGCGCCTGCTCGGCGGCGACACGGATCGGCTGCGTGACCTGCTGGCGCAGCCACAGCCCGCCGGCCAGGCCGCCGACGCCCGCGGCGGCAGCCACGGCGGCGAGCACCTCGGCCGGAGCGCCGGCCACCGCCGCGGCAGCCACCGCCGGCAGCGCCGCCACCATCACGCCCAGCCGCACGCGCCAGGCCAGCGACATGCGCTGGCGCAGCGACAGCAGCCTGCCGACGCCGGTTCGCACCAGCAGGCCGGCCTCGATCGCCAGGCCCTTGGCGCGGCCTTCGCGGATCTCCTGGTACAGCGCCTCCGCGCCCTGGATCTCCTCGGGCGTCGGCCGCGTGCGCACCGACAGGTGGCCGACGATGCGGCCGTCGCGCACGATCGGCGCGACGTTGGCGCGCACCCAGTAGTGGTCGCCGTTCTTGCGCCGGTTCTTGACGATGCCGGTCCAGGCCTGGCCGGACTTCAGCGTCGCCCACATGTCGGCGAAGGCCGCCGGCGGCACGTCGGGGTGGCGCACGATGTTGTGCGCCTTGCCGACGAGCTCCTCCCGGCTGTAGCCCGAGATCGCCACGAACGCCGCGTTGGCGTAGGTGATCTTGCCGCGCGGATCGGTCATCGACATCAACGTCGTGCCGTCCGGGAACGGGTGCTCGCGCTGGGTCACGGGCAGGTTCTGGCGCATGTTGGCTTATTCTGGTCTAGGCGTTGACGGGAGGCCTTGTGCCGCCTGCGTTGGGCGAACACTGTCCAGGACATCCCGGGCTATCGACGCGCCTGTCGCCAGCTTGAGCTTGTGCGTCCGGGGATTTGTCCTAGCGCAAAACGGGGTCCGCGCCGTTCCACAGGCTGGGATGGCTGTACACGCCGTCCAGCGGCAGGCGCCGCCCGGCGAGGTGGTCCTCGATGCACTGCAGCGCCAGCGGGCTGCGCAGCCGCGCGGCCTGGGCGCGGATCTCGTCGGCCGTCAGCCACAGCGTGCGCACGATGCCGCTGTCCAGCGCCCGGCCCGGCAGCGGCTCGCCGACGCGCCCGGCGTAGGCGATGCGCAGATAGGTGCGGTCGTCACCGGGCCGCGGCGTGAACCGCGACAGGTACAGCCCGAGGAGCGCCTCGGGCGTGAAGGCGCGTGCGGTCTCCTCGAGCGTCTCGCGCACCACCGCCTCGAGCGGCGACTCGCCGCACTCGAGGTGCCCGGCCGGGTTGTTCAGGCGCAGGCCGTCGGGCGTCTGCTCCTCGACGAGCAGATAGCGTCCGTCGTGCTCGACGACGGCGGCCACGGTGACGAAGGGGGTCCAGCGGGTGCTCGGCATCGGCGGATCGTAGCGGCGACTTGTGGTAGCTTCCGACGCCCCCGGGCGCCGGCACCAGACGCCCGCGGCGGCCAATTCACCAACGTAGGTTAGGAGATCCCCATGCTGATCGGGGTGCCGCTGGAGACGGCGCAGGGCGAGACGCGTGTCGCCGTCACGCCAGAGACGGCGAAGAAACTGAAGGCCCAGGGCCACACCGTGAAGGTGCAGAGCGGCGCGGGCGTGGCGGCGAGTGCGCCGGACGAGGCCTACACGGCCGTCGGCGCGGAGATCTGCGACCGTGCGACGGCGTTCGGCTGCGAGCTGGTGCTCAAGGTGCGCAGCCCGGATGCGCAGGAGCTCGCGCTGATGAAGCCGGGCACGACGCTGGTCGGCATGCTGAACCCGTTCGACAAGCCTGGGCTGCAGGCCCTGGCCTCGGCCGGCCTGACCGCCTTCGCGCTCGAGGCTGCGCCGCGCACGACGCGGGCGCAGAGCATGGACGTGCTGTCCAGCCAGGCCAACATCGGCGGCTACAAGGCCGTGATGATGGCCGCCGACAAGTACCAGCGCCTGTTCCCGATGCTGATGACCGCCGCCGGCACGATCAAGGCCGCGCGTGTCGTCATCCTCGGCGTCGGCGTCGCCGGGCTGCAGGCCATCGCCACGGCCAAGCGCCTGGGCGCGGTCATCGAGGCCTCCGACGTGCGTCCGAGCGTCAAGGAGCAGGTCGAGTCGCTGGGCGCCAAGTTCATCGAGGTGCCTTACGAGACGCCCGAGGAGAAGGAAGCCGCCGAAGGTGTCGGCGGCTACGCCCGCCCGATGCCGCAGAGCTGGCTGGACCGCCAGAAGGTCGAGGTCGCCAAGCGCGTCGCGCAGGCCGACATCGTCATCTCGACGGCGCTGATCCCGGGCCGCGCGGCGCCGGTGCTCGTCACCGAGGACATGGTCAGGAGCATGAAGCCGGGCTCGGTGATCGTCGACATGGCCGCTGGCCGCGGCGCCGACGGCGTCGGTGGCAACTGCCCGCTGACCGAGGCCGGCAAGACGGTGAACAAGCACGGCGTGACGATCATCGGCGAGACCAACCTGCCGGCGCTCGTCGCGGCGGACAGCTCCAGCCTGTACGCGCGCAACGTGCTCGATTTCCTGAAGCTCGTCATCACCAAGGAAGGCGCGCTGCACGTGCCGGCCGACGACGACATCGTGCTCGCCTGCCTGATGGCGCAGGGCGGCGAACTGAAGAAGAACTGAAGGAGGCGGCGATGGAAATCGTGAGCCCGACCGTCACGAACCTGATCATCTTCGCGCTGGCGATCTACGTCGGCTACCACGTGGTGTGGAACGTGACGCCCGCGCTGCACACGCCGCTGATGGCGGTGACGAACGCGATCTCGGCGATCGTCATCGTCGGCGCGATGCTGGCGGCGGCGCTGACCGAGACCGACCTGGGCAAGACCATGGGCGTGCTGGCCGTCGCGCTGTGCGCGGTCAACGTCTTCGGCGGCTTCCTGGTCACGCGGCGGATGCTGGAGATGTTCAAGAAGAAGGACCGCAAGCCGGCGGCGGAGGCCAAGAAGTGAGCCTGAATCTCGTCACGCTGCTCTACCTCGTCGCCAGCATCTGCTTCATCCAGGCGCTGAAGGGCCTGTCGCACCCGACGACCTCGATCCGCGGCAACGTCTTCGGCATGGTCGGCATGACCATCGCCGTGCTGACCACCGCGGCGCTCATCGTCAAGCTCGCCGGTTCGCCGCTGGGCCTGGGCTGGGTGCTGCTGGGCCTCGTGATCGGCGGCGGCGCCGGCACGCTGATGGCCAACCGCGTCGAGATGACGAAGATGCCCGAGCTGGTGGCCTTCATGCACAGCATGATCGGCCTGGCCGCGGTGTTCATCGCCGTCGCGGTGGTCGCCGAGCCCTGGGCCTTCGGCATCATCAACCGCGGCGAGCCGATCCCGGTCGGCAACCGCATCGAGCTGTTCCTGGGTGCGGCCATCGGCGCGATCACCTTCAGCGGCTCGGTCATCGCCTTCGGCAAGCTCAGCGGCAAGTACAAGTTCCGCCTGTTCCAGGGCGCGCCGGTGACCTTCAGCGGCCAGCACATGCTGAACCTGGTGCTGGGGCTGTCGACGGTCGGCCTGGGCCTGGCCTTCGCGGCCACCGAGAGCTGGCCGGCGTTCTTCGCGATGCTGGCGCTGGCCTTCGTGCTGGGCGTGCTGATCATCATCCCGATCGGCGGCGCCGACATGCCGGTCGTGGTGTCGATGCTCAACAGCTACTCGGGCTGGGCGGCCGCGGGCATCGGCTTCAGCCTGAACAACAGCATGCTGATCATCGCCGGCTCGCTGGTGGGCAGCTCGGGGGCGATCCTCAGCTACATCATGTGCAAGGCGATGAACCGCTCGTTCTTCAACGTCATCCTGGGCGGCTTCGGCGGCGAAGGCTCGACGGCGGCGGCGGGTGGCCAGGCGCAGCGCAGCGTCAAGAGCGGCAGCGCCGACGACGCGGCCTTCATCCTCGGCAATGCCGAGACGGTGATCATCGTCCCGGGCTACGGCCTGGCGGTGGCGCGCGCCCAGCACGCGGTGAAGGAGCTGGCGGCCAAGCTCACCGAGAAGGGCGTGACGGTGAAGTACGCCATCCACCCGGTGGCGGGCCGCATGCCGGGGCACATGAACGTGCTGCTGGCCGAGGCCGAGGTGCCGTACGACCAGGTCTTCGAGATGGAAGACATCAACGCCGAGTTCGGCCAGGCCGACGTGGCGATCATCCTCGGCGCCAACGACGTCGTGAACCCGGCGGCGCACGTCAAGGGCAGCCCGATCTACGGCATGCCGATCCTCGAGGCCTACAAGGCCAAGACCGTCATCGTGAACAAGCGTTCGATGGCCAGCGGCTACGCCGGCCTGGACAACGAGCTGTTCTACATGGACAAGACCATGATGGTCTTCGGCGACGCGAAGAAGGTCGTCGAGGAGATGGTCAAGGCCGTCGAGTGACGGCCCTGCGCGCCGGCCCCGCCCCGAGGCCGGCGCGTGCAGCACCTCCCGGGGCAGGCGTGCCTGCTCGGAATCCCGGATGACGCGGACGTAAGGCAGCCGACAGAATCCCGCGTTCCACGGAGAAAAGGTGCATGGAGAAGATCTGGCTGAAGCAGTACCCGGCGGGCGTGCCCGCCGAAGTGAGCGCCGAGCTGTACCCGTCGCTGGTCGCGTTGCTCGAGGAAAGCTTCGGCAAGTATCGCGAGCTGCCCGCGTACAAGTTCATGGGTCGCACCGTGAGCTTCGGCGAGGTCGACGAGCTCTCGCGCGCCTTTGCCGCCTACCTGCAGTCGCTGGGGCTGGCACGCGGTGACCGCGTCGCGATCATGATGCCCAACGTGCCGCAGTACCCGGTGGCCGTCGCGGCCATCCTGCGGGCCGGCTACGTCATCGTCAACGTCAACCCGCTGTACACGCCGCGTGAACTGGAGCACCAGCTCAAGGACTCCGGCGCCAAGGCCATCGTCATCCTCGAGACCTTCGCCGCCACGCTGCAGAAGGTCTACGAGGCGGTGCCGACGAAGAAGGTGATCGTCGCGGCGATGGGCGACATGCTCGGCCTGATCAAGGGCGCGATCGTCAACCACGTCGTGCGCAAGGTGAAGAAGATGGTGCCGGCCTGGGACATCCCGGGCGCGGTGCGTTTCCCCGACGCGCTGGCGCGCGGCCGCAACAAGCCGCTGGCGACGGGCAAGATCGGCCCCGACGACATCGCCGTGCTGCAGTACACCGGCGGCACCACCGGCGTCAGCAAGGGCGCGATCCTGCTGCACCGCAACTTGGTGGCCAACGTGCTGCAGTCCGAGGCCTGGTACCAGCCGGCGCTGAAGAGGATCCCGGCCGGCGAGCAGGTCGTCACCGTCTGCGCGCTGCCGCTCTATCACATCTTCGGCTTCACGGCGAACATGATGCTGTCGATGCGCACCGGCGGCTGCAACATCCTGATCCCCAACGCACGCGACTTCCCGTCGACGCTGAAGGAGCTGTCCAAGCACCGTTTCCACAGCTTCCCGGCGGTCAACACGCTGTTCAACGCGCTGGCCAACCACCCGGACTTCGACAAGGTCGACTGGAGCCACCTGAAGATCAGCATCGGCGGCGGCATGGCGGTGCAGCACGCGACGGCCAAGCTCTGGCTGGAGAAGACCGGCTGCCCGATCTGCGAAGGCTACGGCCTGTCGGAGACCAGCCCGTCGGCGACCTGCAACCCGGTCGACACCGACGCCTACAGCGGCGCCATCGGCCTGCCGCTGCCGTCCACCGAGGTCTGCCTGCTCGACGACGACGGCCGCGAGGTGCCGCCCGGTGTCGCCGGCGAGATCGCGATCAAGGGCCCGCAGGTCATGGCCGGCTACTGGCAGCGCCCCGACGAGACCGCCAAGGTGATGACCGCCGACGGTTTCTTCCGCACCGGTGACGTCGGCCTGGTCGACGAACGCGGCTACTTCCGCATCGTCGACCGCAAGAAGGACATGATCCTGGTCTCGGGCTTCAACGTGTACCCGAACGAGGTCGAGGACGTCATCACGCAGATGCCCGGCGTGCTCGAGTGCGCCGCCGTCGGCGTGCCCGACGCCAAGGCCGGCGAGGCCGTGAAGGTGGTCATCGTCAAGAAGGACCCGGCGGTCACCGAGGCCGACGTGCGGGCCTACTGCGAGGCCAACCTCACCGGCTACAAGCGGCCGAAGGTGGTCGAGTTCCGCACCGACCTGCCCAAGACCCCGGTCGGCAAGATCCTGCGGCGCGAACTGCGCGGCTGACGCCATGGGCGCCGACCGCCGCACGGGCGCCTGCGCCCGCCGGGGCCGCGCATGAGCGTGCGCCTGCAGCGCACCGACGCCGGGCGCGAGGCCATCCGCGCCCGCGACGGCCAGCTCTCTCGCGCCGCGCGCAACCTGCTGCTGATCGTCGACCCGTCGCGGCCGGCCGAGCAGTGGCTGGCCGCCGTCGCCGGCGCCGAAGCGGCCGACCTGGAGCGCCTGATCGCGCTCGGCTACGTTGCCGAGAGCAGCCCGCCGCCGCGTCTGGCGGCCGCTGCGGCGGCCGTCTCGCGGGCGCAGGGCGCGGCGCAGGCCGCGCTGGCCGGCGCCGAGCCGCGGGTGCTGTACGACCTGCTGACCTCCGAGGCCCGCTCGCGGCTGGGCCTCGTCAAGGGCTACCGCATGGTGCTCGACGTCGAGCGCAGCCAGGGCCTGGACGAGCTTCGCCAGCTCGCGCTGCGTTTCGTAGACGAGCTCGAGGCCGCCGACGGCGAGGCTGCGGCGCTGGCCTTCTGCCGCCGCCTCGGCGGCGCGCCCTGAGCAACGGGGCGGCGCGCCGGGGGCGGCTTGCGGCACACTGCGCGCCGCGATGAGCACCCGTCTTTATCTCGACATTCCCCTGGCCGCCGGCAGCACGCTGGCGCTGCCGCCCGGCGCCGCGCGCCACGTCCAGGTGCGCCGGCTGCAGCCCGGCCACGCCTTGGTCCTGTTCGACGGCGGCGGCGCCGAATGGCCGGCCGAGGTCGTCGCGATGGGGCGCAGCGAGGTCACGGTGCGTGTCGGCGAGCCGCAGGCCGTCGAGCGCGAGCTGCCGTTCGCGGCGACGCTGGCCGTCGGCATGCCGGCCAACGACCGCATGGACGCGCTGGTCGAGAAGGCCACCGAACTCGGCGTCGCGGCGATCCAGCCGCTGGTCTGCGAACGGTCGGTGCTGCGCCTGGACGGCGAACGTGCCGAGCGCAAGCAGGCGCACTGGCAGGCGGTGGCCGTGGCCGCCTGCGAGCAGTGCGGGCGCACGCGCGTGCCGCGCATCCAGCCGGTGCGGCCGTTGGCGGCCTGGCTGGGCGCGCTGCCCGCGGAGCAGGATCTCGGCACCCGGCTGCTGCTGAGCCCGCGCCCCGGCGCGCGCCCGCTGGCCGAGCGGCTGCCGGCCGGTGCCGGCTTCTGCACGCTCAGCGGCCCCGAAGGCGGCCTGTCGCCGGCCGAGGAGGCCGCGGCCGTTGCCGCCGGCTTCGCCGCCGTCGGCCTGGGCCCGCGCGTGCTGCGCGCCGACACCGCGCCGCTGGCGGTGCTGGGCTGGGCCGGGCTGCGGGTCTGACCCGCTGCGCGGCAGCCGGCGCCGCCGCGACAATCGCCGCCGATGCGGCACGACGAGTACCTGCGCCACGACGCCACCGCGCTGGCCGATCTGGTGCGCCGCGGCGAGGTCTCGCCGCACGAGCTGCTGGACCTGGCCCGCGCCCAGGCCGAACGGGTGCAGCCACGTCTCAACGCCGTCACACGCTGGCTGCCGGCGCTGGCCGAGGCCCAGCTGGCGCACGGCGCCGCCGGTCCGCTGGGCGGTGTGCCGTTCGTCGTCAAGGACAGCGTCGCCGATGTCGCCGGCGTGCCGACGAGCTACGGCAGCCGCGCCGGCGAACGCCTCGTGCCGCCGGTGCACGCCGCGGTGCTGCGCCGGCTGCTCGACGCCGGCGCGACGGTCTTCGCCAAGACCAACCTGCCGGAGTTCGGCCTCAAGGGTGTCAGCGACTCGCGCGCCTTCGGCCCCGTGCGCAACCCCTGGGACCCGGCGCGCCACGCCGGTGGCTCCAGCGGCGGCTCGGCGGCGGCGGTCGCCGCGGGTGTGGTGCCGATGGCCGGCGGCAACGACGGCGGCGGCTCGCTGCGCATCCCGGCGGCGTTCTGCGGGCTGTTCGCGCTGAAGCCGTCGCGCGGGCGCATCTCCAACGGCCCGGGTCTGGGCGAGGTCTGGTTCGGCGCCTGTTCGGAAGGCGTGATCTCGCGCAGCGTGCGCGACAGCGCGCTGGCGCTGGACATCCTCTGCGGCCCCGAGCCCGGCGACCCGTTCACCGGCGCCGCGCCGGCCGAGCCCTTCGTCGCCGCGCTGCGCCGGCCGCCGGCGCGGCTGCGTGTGGCGTTCTCGACGGCCTCGCCGCTGGGCACCGCGGTCGACGCCGAGGCCGCGGCGGCGGTGCAGGCCGCGGCGCGCCGGCTCGAAGCCCTGGGCCACCACGTCGAGGAAGCCGCGCCGCCCGTCGACGGCCACGCGGTCGCGGCCTGTTATCTGCAGCTCTACGCGGCCCAGGTGCCGGCGGTGATGGCCCAGGCGCGTGCGCTGGGCGCGCGCGACACCGAGTTCGAGCCGCTGACGCGGGTGATGGCCGCCTACGGCCAGCGCCTGGGCGGCGCGGCGCTGACCGCCGGCCTGGCGCGCTGGAACGGGTTCGCGCGCACGCTGGGGGCCTTCTTCACCGCCCACGACGTCTGGCTGACGCCGACGACCGCACGGCCGGCGCTGCCGCTCGGTGCGCTGGAGCCGTCGCCGGCCGAGGCCCGGCTGACCGACCTGCTGCTGGCCAGCGGGCTGCTCGCGCCGCTGGCGCGCTGGGGCGCGCTCGACACGCGTGTGCAGCGCCTGTTCGTGCAGAACCTGGCGCCGTACCCGTTCACGCAGCTCGCCAACCTGGCCGGCGTGCCGGCGATGAGCCTGCCGCTGCACCGCACGCCCGAGGGTCTGCCGCTGGGCGTGCAAGCCGTGGGCCGCCAGGGCGACGAGGTGACGCTGCTGCAGCTGGCGGCCGAGCTCGAGGCCGATGCGCCTTGGTTCGACCGCCTGCCGCCGATCGCCAGCGGTTCAGCCGCCCAGTGAGAACGGCAGCAGCGACCGTTCGGTGCCGAAAGCCAGCCGGTCGAACAGGCCGTAGACCGCGACGCCGCCGTCCCAGGCGCTGGAGATGACGACCCGGGTGATGACCGCGCTGCCGGCCGACACCATCAGCACCTGCCAGCTGCCCCAGGCCGGGTCGCCGGGGTTCAGCGGGTAGCGCGTGCGCTCGAGCAGCCGGTTGCCGGCGTCGTAGGCCTCGATGAAGGGTCGCGCCGTCGGGTTGCCGAAGTACTCGGGCGGCAGCACCGGCTGGGCGTCGATCGACACCCATTGCTGCGGCTTGTCGAAACGCGCCTCGATGCCGCCCTGGCGCGCGTCGAACAGGCTCAGCTGCGGCGGCGCGACCACCGACACGCCGTTGGGCGCGCTCTCGATGCCCCAGGCCGAGCGTGCGTAGCTGCTCCAGCGCCGCGGCGGGCTGGTGCTGATCGACGCGAAGTGCACGCCCTTGGCGGCGTACTGCTCGTCGATGACGGTGCCGTCGGGCACGTCGTCGAAGGTGATGATCGTCGGGCGGGCGAACGGCAGCGGCGGGCGCGGCCGGAACAGGTCGGTGCGGTTGGGTGCGGGCACGGAGCCCAGCAGGTCCAAACGGGTGGCCATGATCGATCTCCTGGTGCGGACAACGGTCGCCCGGCGGCCGGACGACTGCGCCGCGGGGCCCGTCGAGGCCATGCTCGGCCGCACCGCGGCCCGCCGCTTGCGCTGCGTCAGCGAAGCCCGGGGCACCCCCCAGCCCGCAGTCGGTGCGCCGGCGCGCGGCGAGGTGTTGCCGCGGCCGGGCCGGCCGTTCAGCGGCCGGCGGCGATCTCGCGCAGCGCCTGCTCGAAGACCTCGGGCGGCTGGCCGCCGGAGATCAGGTGGCGTTCGTTGACGACGACGCCGGGCACCGAGCGGATGCCCAGCGCCAGCCAGCGCTGCTCCTCGGCGCGCACGGCGTCGGCGAACTCGCCGCGTTCGAGCACCTCGCGGGCGCGGGCCTCGTTCAGCCCGACGCCGGCCGCGACCTGGGCCAGCACCTCGGGGTTGCTCGGGTTGCGGCCTTCGCCGTGGTAGGCGGCGAGCAGCGCCCGCTTGAGGTCCAGCGCCCGGCCTTCGAGACCGGCCCAGTGCAGCAGCCGGTGGGCGTCGAAGGTGTTCCAGATGCGCGTGCGCTCGCCGAAGGCGAAGCCGACCGCCGCGCCGCGTTCGGCCAGCGTGCGCCGCACGGCGGCGAACTGCTCGGGCGCGCCGCCGTACTTGCGCTGAAGATGTTCGTCGATGGCCTCGCCTTCGGGCGCCATGTCGGGGTTCAGCTCGAAGGGGCGGACCTCGATCTCGGCCTCGATCTCGCCGGCCAGGTTCTCCAGCGCCCGCTCCAGCGACGCCAGGCCGATGGCGCACCAGGGGCAGACGACGTCGCTGACGAAATCGATGTGCAGACGCTTCATGCGGCCTCCTTGTTGGACCCGGCAACCATGTCGAAGCGGAACAGCCGGCATTCGATGGGCCCGTTCCACATCGGCACGCGCCGGCTCTCCTTCAGCCGCATCAGCGACGGCAGCTTCATCTCCGGGCTCAGCACCCAGGCCGTCCAGCCGGCGTAGCGGCGTTTCCAGTGTGCGGCCAGCGCGCCGAAGAACTCGGCCGACGAGCCGCCGCCGTCGAAGCCTTCGCGTGCGCCGCCGGGCGCGTCGCCGCGTGCGCTGCCGCTGCCCTTGGGCGCGATGCGCTCGCCGTACGGCGGGTTGAGCATCAGCGTGCCGCGTTCGGCCGGTGCCGGGCGCTGCAGCGCGTCGGCAGTCTTGAAGGCGATGGCCTGGCCGACGCCGGCGTTGGCGGCGTTGCGCGCCGCGAAGTCGGTCATGCGAAAGCTCACGTCGCCGGCGAAGACCTCGACCGCCGGCGCGTGCACACGCTCGCGCGCGGCCTGCTGCAGCTCGCGCCAGGCGCCGAGCTGGTCGCGGAAGGGCAGCAGGCGCTCGAAGGCGAAACGGCGCTTGATGCCCGGGGCGATGCCGCAGGCGATCTGCGCGGCCTCGATGGCGATCGTGCCGGCGCCGCAGCAGGGGTCGAGCAGCGCGCCGTCCGCCTCGCGGCCCTGCCAGCCGGCGGCGGCCAGCATCGCCGCGGCCAGCGTCTCCTTCAGCGGCGCCTCGCCCTTGACGCCGCCGGCGCGTTCGTCGCGCCAGCCGCGCTTGAACAGCGCCTCGCCCGAGGTGTCGGCGTACAGCGTCGCGTGCTCGGGGCCGACGTAGAGCTGCAGCGACAGGTCGGGGTGGCGGGTGTCGACGCTGGGGCGTTCGCCGCTCGTTTCGCGCAGCTGGTCGCAGACGGCGTCCTTCACGCGCAGCGTCGCGAAGTTCAGGCTCTTCAGCGGCGAACGCTGCGCCGCGACGTCGACACGCAGCGTCTGGCGCGGCGTGATCCAGTCGTCCCAGCGCACGCGGCGCGCGAGTTCGTAGAGCTCGTGCTCGTCGCGGTAGGGGCCGTCGATCAGCGGCCACAGCACACGCTGGGCGAGCCGGCTCTCCAGGTTCAGCGCCATCGCGGCGCGGGCGTCGCCGTCGACGAAGACGCCGCCGCGCACGGCCTCGGTGCGGCAGCCGGTGATGCGGGCGGCCTCGTCGGCCAGCAGCGGCTCGACGCCACCGGCGCAGGGAAGGAACAGGGAGACGGTCATGACGGCGGCGCGACGGACGAAAGCGCTGGACTGTAGTCCAGCTGCGGCGGCGGCGGCGCGTTGTGGCGGAGGACGCGGAGGACGGGGTCACGGAGGACGGGGTCAGGTCTCGCGAGACCTGACCCCGGGCTGCCCCGCGAGACCTGACCCCGGGCTGTGGTCGCGTCAGATCGCCCGGCGCAGCGAGGCCGGCGCGATCTTCAGCGCCTCGCGGTACTTGGCGACGGTGCGGCGCGCGACCTGGATGCCCTGCTCCTCGAGCATCTGCGACAGCTGGCTGTCCGACAGCGGCTTGCTGGCGTCCTCGGCCGAGACGAGCTGCTGGATCAGCGCCCTCACCGCGGTGCTCGACGCGTTGCCGCCGGCCTCGGTGTTCAGCGAGCTGCCGAAGAAGTACTTCAGCTCGAAGGTGCCCTGCGGCGTGGCCATGTACTTGGCCGTCGTCACGCGCGAGATCGTGCTCTCGTGCAGGCCCAGCTCGTCGGCGATCTCGCGCAGCACCAGCGGCTTCATCGCGATCGCGCCGTGGGTGAAGAAACCCTTCTGGCGCTCGACGATGGCCTTGGACACACGCAGGATGGTGTCGAAACGCTGCTGGATGTTCTTCATGAACCAGCGCGCCTCCTGCAGCCGCGACGACAGCCCGCCGGCGCCGTTGCGCTGGCCGCGGATCGCCTGGGCGTAGAGGTCGTTGATGCGCAGCTTGGGCATCACGTCCGGGTTCAGCAGCACCTTGAAGCCGCGCCCCGACTTCTGGACGATGACGTCGGGCACGATGATGTTCGACTCGGCCGGCGCGAACGGCCGCCCCGGCTTGGGCTCGCAGGCGACGATCAGTGCCTGCGCCTGGCGCAGCAGGTCCTCGCCGGCGCCGGTGGCGGCGGTCAGCTTCTTCACGTCGCGCCGCGCCAGCAGCTCCAGCGAGTGCTCGCAGATGCGGATCGCGACCTCGCGCGCCTCGCAGCGCGGCGTCGTGCGCAGTTGCAGCACCAGGCACTCGGACAGCGAACGTGCGCCGACGCCGGTCGGCTCCAGGCTCTGCAGCCAGCGCAGCGCGCACTGCAGGCGGTCGGCCAGGGCCTCGCGCTGCTCCTCGTCGTCCAGGTCCAGCATGTCGGCCAGGCGCGCGGCGATGTCCTCCAGCGGGTCGGCGAGGTAGCCGTCGTCGTCCAGCGACTCGATCAGCACGTGCAGTGCCGCAGCGTCCTCGGCCGACAGCCGCATGCCGGCGATCTGGCGCCGCAGGTGGTCCTGCAGCGTGCCGGCGCCGGCGCGGCGCTCCTGCGGGTCGAGGTCGTCGTCGCCTTCGGGCGCGGCCGCGGCCGGGGTCTCGCGGATGCCGTCGAAGTCGTCGCGCTCGGTGCCGTTCTCCCAGTCGTCGCGTTCGGTGGTGCCGAACTCGGCGGCGTCGACCTCGGCCGGTGCCGGCTCGGCGGCACCGTCGCCGTCGTCACGCTCGGCGACGCGGTCGACGGTGGCACGTTCGGCCGGCGCGTCGAACGGTGTCGCCGCGTCCTCGTCCATCTCCAGGAACGGGTTCTGCTCGAGCATCTGCTCGACTTCCTGGTGCAGCTCCAGCGTCGACAGCTGCAGCAGCCGGATCGACTGCTGCAGCTGCGGCGTCAGCGCCAGATGCTGCGACAGGCGGACTTGGAGGGAGGGCTTCATCGGCCGCGCGTCACATCTTGAAATGCTCGCCGAGGTAGACCTTGCGCACCTCGGCGTTCTCGACGATCGCCTGCGGCGTGCCTTCGGTGAGCACGCTGCCTTCGCTGATGATGTAGGCGCGGTCGCAGATGCCCAGCGTCTCGCGCACGTTGTGGTCGGTGATCAGCACCCCGATGCCGCGCGACTTGAGGAAGGCGATGATGCGCTGGATCTCGATGACGGCGATCGGGTCGACGCCGGCAAAGGGCTCGTCGAGCAGGATGAAACGCGGCTGCGTGGCCAGCGACCGGGCGATCTCGACGCGGCGGCGCTCGCCGCCGGACAGCGCCGGCGCCGGCGAGTCGCGCAGCTTCTCGATCGACAGGTCGTGCAGCAGCTTGTCCAGCAGCTCCTGGATCTGCGCCGGCTTCAGCGGCCGGCCGTCCGGGCCCTGCTGCAGCTCGAGCACGGCGCGGATGTTCTCCTCGACGGTCAGCTTGCGGAAGATCGACGCTTCCTGCGGCAGGTACGACAGCCCCAGGCGCGATCGCTGGTGGATCGGCAGGCGCTCGACCGGGCGGCCGTCGATGCGGATCTGGCCGGCGTCGGCACGCACCAGGCCGACGACCATGTAGAAGGTGGTGGTCTTGCCGGCGCCGTTGGGGCCGAGCAGGCCGACGACCTCGCCGGCGGCCACCGACAGGTGCACGTCCTTGACGACGCGCCGCTGGCCGTAGCTCTTCTGCAGGTTCTCGGCTTCGAGCCGGCTGCCCGCGACGGCGGTTTCCATCAGCGCTGGCCCCCGAGCGAGCGCGCCGGCGCCAGCGGCGCGGCCGAGGCCGGCGCGGCCGGCGGCGTGGCCGCCTTGTCGCTGCGCGGGCTCAGCACCGCGCGCACGCGACCGCTCGGGTTGGCACGGGTCGTCTCGCCGCCGGCGACGCTGAAGGTCTCGGCGGTGTTGTCCCAGACGATCTGCGAGCCGGTGATCTCGTCGGCGACGACCGCGCCGCGCAGCCGGCGCACCGCGCCGTTGCCGATGAAACGCAGCGTGTCGGCGCGGCCGTCGTACTCGATGCGGTCGGCCACGCCCTCGACGACCTCGTCGACACCGTCACGCTTCTGGCGGTAGCTCGCCGGGCGGCCGGCGCTGCCGATGGCGGTGGCGGCGCGGTAGCCGTCGGCCGTCTCGCGCAGCTCGACGCGGTCGGCGCGGATGACCATCGTGCCCTGGGTGATGACGACGTTGCCGTTGAACTCGACGAGCTGGCGCTGCAGGTCGACCGAGCCCGGCCGGTCGGCCTCGACGACCATCTGGCGCTCGCGGTCGGCGCGCTCGGCGGCCGCGGCGGCGCACAGCAGCGCCAGCACCAGCGGTGCGGCACGGCGGAGGAGGGCGAAACGGAGCGTCATTTTCGGCACGAAACTTGCAAGCATTCTAGCCACAAGTTCGTGCCGTCGAACAGGGTTCGCGGGCCCCGCGTTGCGAGGCCGATGCGCCGGATCAAGACCCGGCGCGGGCCCGGGCTCAGGCGCCCTGGCGGGAGCGGGCGATCAGGAAGTCGGCCACCGCGAGCGCACGCTCGTGGCCGCCGGCCAGGGCGCCGGAAGTGTAGTACCGGCCCTGGATGCCCATCGCCGGCACGCCGTCGATCTTGTAGGCGTCGGCGAGCTGCTTGGCGCGGCTGGCCTTGGTCGCCACGCTGAACGAGCGGAAGGCGTCGCCGAAGCGCTTGCCGTCGAGGCCGTTGGCGACCATGAAGTCGATGATGTCCGACTCCGACAGCAGGCGCTTGCCCTGCACGTGGATCGCGTTGAACACCTTGCGGTGCACCGCGCCGACCTGACCCATCTCCTCGAGCGCGTAGAAGATCTTCTGGGCGATCTGGTGGCGCGCGGTGAAGCCCACCGGCACGCGGCGGAACACGACGTCGGCCGGCAGGCGCTTGCTCCAGGTCTCCAGCAGCGGCTCGAAGTTGAAGCAGTGGCCGCACTCGTACCAGAAGAACTCGACGACCTCGACCTTCTTGCCCTCGGGGATCGAGGTCGGTGCGGGCGTCTGCAGCCGCACGTAATGCGTGCCCTCGACCGGCCCGCCCTGCGCGCGGGCGCCACCGGCCATCGCCAGGCCCAGGCCCGCACCGGCCAGTTGGATCGAGAAATCGCGCCGCTTCATGAGTTTCCTTTCGAGTGATCGGTGTCGTCGCATGGGACCGGCCGCACCCGTGCCGGGTTCCCTGCTCAGGGCTTCTCGGCGCGGACCAGCCGGGCGTCGATGTTCGCCGCCTGCAGCCGTCCCTGGACGGCCTCGGCGTCGTCGCGCGTGCCGTAGGGGCCCGTGCGCACCCGGTACATCGTCTTGCCGGCCTGCTCGCGCTCGCTCACCTTGGCCGTGAAGCCGAGCATCGCCAGGCGGGCGCGCTCCTGCTCGGCGTCCTCGGTGCGCGTGAACGCGCCGGTCTGCACGAAGTACACGAACGCTTCAGCGGCCCGGTCGGTGGACTGGCCGGCGAGGATGGCCGCCGGATCGCGG
>NZ_AEWG01000114.1 GCF_000190375.1 Rubrivivax benzoatilyticus JA2 = ATCC BAA-35 | reverse complement strand
AGCACGCGCCGGCCGAGCGGCCCGTCCGGCCGTGGCGCGGCCGGCGTCCGTCGCGCCGCCGCGTGGGTCTGCAGCCGCGCCAGCGTGTCCGACGCGCGGCGCAGGCCTGCCGCGGCGTCCGCGGTGCCGAGCTGGCGCTCCGGCGGCTGGCCCGCCGCGCCGTGTGCGCTGAGCAGCAGGCCGCCGCCGGCACGCAGCGCGCCGAAGGCGTCGGTGCGCAGGTCCAGGCCGTCGCCGCGGGGCTGCAGCGGCTGTTGGTCCTCCTGATGCCGCAGGTGCCCGAGCTGCAGCCGAGTCGACGCGGCGTCGCTCGCCAGTTCGACCCGTTCCTGCCCCGGACTGTCGTCGAACACGAGCTGGTTGCCCGGGCCCTGCGCCGCCCGGCTCGTCTGCAGCTCGCGCGTGCGCCAGCCGGCGAACAGGCCGCCGCAGGCCGGCCCGGGGGGTGCGCCGGCCTCCGCTTCGGGGTGCCAGGGCGGTGTGGCGGCGGCTGTGGCGGCGCCGTGCGCGGTGGTGTGGCGGACGGGGCCCGTGTACAGGCCGCCCAGCACCAGCGGGCGATCGAGGCGGCCGCCGGCAAAACCCAGCAGCACCTCGCGGCCGACACGCGGCGGGTGCACGCCGCCCCAGTCGTCGCCGGCCACGGCGGTGGCGGCGCGCACCCAGGCGCCGGGGCGTGCGCCGTCGGCCGGGGCACCGCGTTCCCAGGGGTGGCGCAGCTGCACGCGGTGGTCACGGTCGGTCGTCACCGCGGCCGGGCCGCCGGCGACGACGGCGCAGTCCAGTCCCGGGGCGTCCTGCCGGTACGCCAAACGGAGCTCGGGCCGGCCGGCGGCGTCGACGGGCAGCGGACGATGGGGCAGGGCCGCGGGCTGGGCGAGCAGTTCGCACTCGTAGCGTGGGCCGCCAGAGGGCGCCGCGCAGGCGGCGTGGCCGCCGGTGGGCACGTCGTTGTGCACGTGGTGGCGCACCGCGAGCACGGCGAAGCTGTCGCGTGCGCGGTCCTGGCCGTCGTGGCGGGCATGGCCGCTCAGCGTGAAGCAGCGCCCGGGGGCGGCCTCGCGCCAGTGCCCGCGGCCACGGCAGCGCGCCGCCCAGCCGGCGAGCGCCTGCAGCCGGCGCTCGGCCAGGGCGCGGCCGTGCTCGCCTGTGGGGTAGGCATACGCTTCGGCGACGTCGACGGCTTCGAGCCTCGAGGCGGCGCCCGACGCTGTCCCGGACGCCACGTGCACCGGCCGCAGGCTGGCGCTGCGGTCGTCGCGGCTGGCCCAGTGCAGCGACCCGGTGGCCAGGCGCCTGACGTCGCTCCAGCTCGTGAGCGTGTGTTCGCCGGGCGCGACGCTGCCGGCCACGCAGCGCACCGGCTGCGGCGCCGGCGCGGCAAAGGCCCCGGCGTGGCCGGCGATGACCAGGCGGTGGCACCCGCCGCCCGGTGTCCGCGAGTCCTCCTCGTGTTCGAACCAGTGGCACAGGCCTTCTTCGGCGAGCAGGCGTTCGACGAAGCCGAGGTCGGATTCGTGCGCCTGCACGCAGCGGCCGCGCCGCGGCAGCGCCGCGCGGTCGCCCAGGTCCCAGCGCCACGAGGCGCCCAGGCCCGGCGCGGCACGCGCCAGGACCTGGTCGACGATCTCGACGATGCTGGCCTCGTGGAACACGGCGGCGTCCAGGCCGTCGCCCAGCCAGGCCAGCCAGGGCTCGACGAGCAGCCGTGCGCGGGCGCGGCCGCCGTCGCTGCCCAGCCAGCCGGCTTCGCGCACCAGGCCGTGGAAGGGCCGGCGGGCGCCGCCAGGCCCTTGCAGCACCAGCAGCGCCGGGCTGCCCGGCAGGGCCGACAGGTCTTGGCCGAGGTCCTCGCTGAGCACGACGAGTTCGGCCCGAAAGCCCACGGGCCGGTCGGGTGGTGGCGGGTCGAGTGCCGCGGCGCGGCGCGGAGGGGCCGCCGGCCCGGCCGGGTCGGGTGCCGGGCCGACCGCCTCCCAGATCGTCGCGTGCTCTGGCACGAGCGCCTCGGGACCGAGCGCGGTGTGCAGCGTCAGCAGCCGGCCCCGGGCCGACAGCGTGTTCACGACGGGCCTCGTGCGGCGGCAGCTGGGTCGGCGCTGAGCCGGTAGCCGGCGTCGGCGCGGTCCCGCGGCGGGCCCGTCCATGGCAGCACGGCGTCGAAACCCAGGCGTGCCGCGGCCGGGCCGCCGACACGCGCCGGCCGCAGGTCCTCGGCGCGCATCACCAGGCGCACCTCGGCGTCCAGCAGGCCGGCGCCGAGCTGGCGCCACCAGGCGCGCAGCGCCGCGGCGGCGTCGCCCCCGGGCAGCAGGGGCAGCAGGCGCGCCCGCGGCAACGGGCCGATGACCAGCCGCAGGTCCAGGTCGCGCTGCCAGCACCGGCTGCCGGCCAGCGCGTCGTGCCCCAGCCGCAGGCCCTGCAGGCCGAGCCGGCCACGAGCCGCCTCGGGCACCGCGCGCCAGCGCCCCAGCCAGGGTTCGACACGCACCGGCGCCGCGAACTGATGCGCCAGCACGGCTTCGATGGCCAGGGCCGACGGCCGGCCGCCGCCCAGCGTGCCGCCGTGCCAGGCCAGGGCCGCGGCAGGCGGTGCGCCGCCCGGGCCGGGACCGTCACCGTGACGGTGACCGTGGCCCGCGATCGCCAGCAGCATCGTCTGCAACCGGTCCTCGGCGGGTGTCTCGGCGGCGAGCGCCGGCCGGCCGTGGCGCCAGACGCTTTCGGCCAGCGCGGCCAGGCGATGCTGGAACAGATCCAGAAAGGCCAGCGGCGCCGGGTCGCGGCGCTCCAGCAGTGCCTCGGTGTAGAACGCCGGCAACGCCCCGTGCACGCCCAGCAGCGACCCGAAGGCGGCGACGAACTCCAGCGCCGGCGGCTCGCCGTCTTCGGCCGGGAGCTGGCGCACCACCTCCAGTTCGCCTTCGGGCGGCGACATCGACGTCGATGCGCTGCAGCGCAACCGTGCGCCGCCGGCCGCGGACGTGCCCAGCCAGCGGCGCAGCAGCCGCAACGCGGCAAACGGCGCGAAGCCGCCGGGGCGGGCGAACAGGCGTTCGATCGGGGTGCCGACCATCGTGTTGCGCCGTCAGGCCAGTGCCGAGCGCCCGCCGCGGCAGCCGCCGTCGAAGAGCGTCGCGCCGTCGGCCACCGACACCAGTTGCAGCCGCGTGGTGCTGTTCACCGGCGCCCGCAGCGCCAGCGCCTGCGACAGCAGCCGGCCGAAGAGCCCGACGCCGGTGCCGACGAAGGCCGACTCGTCGATGCCCAGGCGGATCTCGCGGCCGCGCAGCAGGCAGGGCGCCGGCGGGCCGGGCCACCAGGTCGTGGCCGGCTGCTGCTCGAGCCAGCGCAGCCCGGCGACGACACCGCGGGCGGCGGCACCACCGCCGGGGTCGTGCAGCGCCAGCCATTCGTGCAGGCCCTCGAGCCCGGTGTCGTCGGCCGGCGTGCGCGCCAGTGCCAGCAGCGACACCAGGCGCCACGCCGCGTCGCCCGCCGGTGTCGGGCGGCTGCCCGGCGTGGGCCGGCGCAGCAGCACGATCTCGTCGGCCGGGCTGCCGCCGTCGGCCTGCAGTTCGCCGTCGGGCCGGGCGATCGACATGCGTGCCGGCAGGTCGCGGTTGCCGGCCAGCACGTCCAGCGACAGCGTGTCCTGGCCCGGGCGCGCCGGGTCCAGCGCCGTGTCGACCAGTGTCAGCTCGAGCTCGTGCCCGGGCGAGACCGCGGCGCGCAGCAGGTCGCGGCGCACGGCCCAGAAGCAGGCCCCGGAACTGCCCGGTGGCGTGGCCGAGGCGTGGCGCAGCGAATAGAGCGGTGCCAGCTCCTCGTGCACCGTGTCGCGCTCGCCGGCGCGTGTGCGCCGCACACGCTCGACGCGGTGCACCTCGTAGGCCGCAGGCCGCCGCGCGTCGACGACCACTGGGTAGGCCTCGCGCTCGTGCGTGACGCGGATCGGCTCGGCGCGCTGGCGGAACAGGTTCACCACCGGCGTGCAGCCGGCGAGCAGCTGCCCGGCGCCGAGGCCGTCGAGTTCGTCCCAGGCGGCGCCGCTGCGGCCCGGTCGCGCCGCCAGGCGGTAGTGCAGCGTCGCGCTGCGGGCCTCGCTGCCGCGCAGCGCGGCCGGCAGCGGCAGGTCGATGAAGTCGAACTTGGCCGGGAAGGCGAAGTACTCGCCGAGCAGGCGTTCGGCGGCGCGGGCCGGCGCCGCGTCGTCGAGCAGGGCTTCGTCGTCGGCGAACCCGACGGCCTGCGGCGCGGCGTCGGGCACCGGCCGGGGGCTGCCGTCGTCGAGCGCGAGCGAGACGCCGGCCAGGTGGTCGAGCAACGCCTCGCGCAGCGCCACCACCTGCGACGGTGCCGCGTCGAGGTGCAGCCGCAGCGCCGGCAGGCCCAGCGTCGCCCAGCGTGCCGCGGGTGACACGAGTTCGAGCCGCAGGCTCAGGCAGGCGGCGGCCGCCGGCATGCCGGGCGCCAGGCCGACGTCGCCGGGCTGGCGGCGCAGCCCGGCCACCTGCACCGGCGCCAGCCAGACGTCCTGGGTCGTCGTGAAGCGGCACGGCACGCCCTGCACCGGCTGGCCGTGCAGCAGCGTGCCGCGCGGGATCCGGTGCGCGGTGCTGAGCTGCGACAGGCTGCGTGCGGCGCCGAAACGCACGATGCTGCACGACGGAAACGGCCGCAGCGCCAGCGGGTGCACCAGCTCCAGCAGTGCCTGCGCCAGGCGCGGCGCCTCCTCGTCCAGCCGCTGGTGCAGCCGGGCGGCGAGCAGCGCGAAGGACTGGATCAGCCGCTCGACGTGCGGGTCCTCGGCCAGGTCGGCTCCGGTGGCCAGCCGGCCGGCCACACGCGGGTAGCGCCGCGAGAACTCCCGGGCCGCCTCGTCGAACCAGGCGAGCTCGCGCTCGTAGTGCGGCAGCAGCGTGTGCATCGGCTCAGGCCCTGGGCCCGATCGCCGGCAGCACGGCGTAGTGCCGCGAGCCGGGCAGCACCTCGGCGTCGAAGTGCAGGCCGCTGCCGTCGGTGCCGTGGCGCAGCGCGGCCTCGATCGAGAATGCCGCGTCGCGCCCGTCCAGCGCCTGGACGCGCACGCCCTGCAGCCGGGGTTCGTGCACGCACAGCGTGTGGTGGATGTGTTCGGCGATGCGGCGCCGTGCCGCCAGGCTGTCACCCGTTTCGGCGGCGGGATCGGGCATGCCGAGCGCGAGCACCGAGCGTGCAGCCCGCGGCCAGCGCTGCAGCCGCTCGGGCGGCCAGGCGCAGCGCGTGTTCAGCAACCGTTCGATGTCGTGCGCCAGCGCTCGGCGCAGGCGGTCGGCGGCGGCGCGCGGCGAGCGCCCGGCCTCGGCGGGCGAGTCGCCGAGCAGCCGCTCGAGCAGCGACGGGGGCCGCATGCCGCGCTCAGACGGCGACGTTGCGCCGCAGGTCCCAGCCGGCGACGCCGGTGCTGGTGGCCGAGCCGTCGAGCTTGTGCTGCTTGTACTCCCAGGTCACCTTGCCGTAGCGCAGGCCGAAGGTTTCGCTGGGCAGGTCGCCGCCGTCGACGCTGGTCTCGACCGAGGACACGACCACGTCCTCGAGCGCGATGCGGTAGTAGTCGATGCGCGTCTGCGAGGTCGCGGTCGCGTTCTTGCCGCCGTAGGCGCGATAGAAGGTGACCAGCACCTTGGGGTAGAGCGTGCCCGCCGACGCGGCACGCAGCAGCTTGGGCGTGGCGCGGTCGATCAGCTTGGTGAACAGCATCTCGCCGTGCTCGGTGCGTTCGGCGGTGTGGCCGCCCGAGGACGAGGCCGTCGCCGAGCGCGGCTGGAACACGCGGTGGCGGAAGGCCGAGACCTCGATCTCGTTGGCGTGGCGGCTGTCGCTGCTGTCGCCCTGCAGCTCGCTGGCACCGTCGAACTTGACGTAGATGTCCTTCATGGAAGCTCCTGCAACGGGGAGAAGGGAAGGGGGCTCAGGTGCCGCGCGGCGCCAGTTCGGCGACCAGACGCAGCGAGACCGAGAGCTCGTCGAGCTGGAAGTGCGGGCGCACGAAGGCCACGGCGCGGTAGGCGCCGGCGCGGCCGGGCATCTCGCTGACCTGGACGCTGGCCTCGCGCAGCGGGTAGGCGGCCTTGGTCTCCTGCGTCGCGCTGTCGTCCTCGACGACGTACTGCCGGATCCAGCGGTTGAGGAACTCCTCGACGTTGGCCGCCGAGGCGAAGCTGCCGACCTTCTCGCGCATCATCGCCTTCAGGTAGTGGGCGATGCGGCAGACGCTGAAGACGTACTGCAGCTGGGCGGCCAGCGCCGCGTTGGCGTTGGCCGCGTCGCTGTCGTAGCGCCGCGGCCGGTGCACCGACTGCGCAGCGAAGAACGCGGCGTAGTCGGTGTTCTGGCAGTGCACCAGCGGGATGAAGCCGAGGTCGGCGAGCTCCTTCTCGCGCCGGTCGGTGATCGCCACCTCGGTCGGGCACTTCAGCGCACGCTCGCCGTCGTCGGTGCGGTAGGTGTGCGTGGGCAGGCCTTCGACCAGGCCGCCGCCTTCGACGCCGCGGATCGCCGCGCACCAGCCGTAGGCCGCGAAGGCGGCGTTCAGCCTGGCGGCCAGCGCGTACGCCGCGTTGACCCACAGGTAGCGCGAATGGTCACTGCCGTCGACCCGTTCGACGTAGCCGAAACCCTCGACCCCGGTGCCGTGGCGAGCGTCGTAGGGCAGCCGGCCCAGGAAACGCGGCAGCACCAGACCGACGTAGCGTGCGTCCTCGCTGGCCCGCAGACTCTTCCAGCGTGCGTACTCGGCGGTGTCGAAGACCTTGGCCAGATCGCGCGGGCGGCCGATCTCGGTGAAGCCGTCGAGCCCGAACAGCTCGGCCGACGCCGCGGCGATGAAGGGCGCGTGCGCGGCCGCCGCCACGTGCGACATCTGCTCGACGAAATAGAGGTCCTCGGGGCCGCGGCCGATCTCGTAGTCGCCGACGAGCGCCCCGAACGGTGCGCCGCCGAAGCTGCCGAAGGCCTCCTCGTAGACCAGGCGGAACAGCGCCGACTGGTCGAAGTCGATCGCCGCGGAGAAGTCGCGCACCAGCTCGTTCTGGGTGGCGTCGAGCACGGCGATCTTCTGCAGCGGCCCGCCGGCGGCGTGGCGGCAGAGGTAGTGCAGGCCGTTCCACGCCGCTTCCAGGCGCTGGAAGCGCGGGTGGTGGAGGATCTCGTCGAGCTGCGCCGAGATCAGCTCGTCGAGCTCGGCGATGCGCGCGTCCAGCGCGACGCCGAGGTTGTCGGCGACGGTGACGCTGCCGGATGCCACCTCGTGTGCCAGGTGGGCGATCAGCTCGCGGGCCCGGCCGTGTTCGGCGCTGCCGCGGGCCACGCGGCTGTCGAGCACGAGGCGGTCGAGCAGGTCGGGGGCCGGCGGGGGCAGCGGCTCCAGCGGGGTCAGCACGGCGGTGTCCATCGTCACGCCCCGGCCGCGGCGGCGTCGTGGCCGATCGCGGCCAGCGCCTCCGGCTCGCGCAGCGTGCGCACCAGCAGGTCTTCCAGGCGCTCGTTGCCGGCCATCTTGTTGCGCAGGTCGGCCAGCCGCGAGCGCGCCTGCAGCAGCCGCCGCAGCGGGGCCACCTGGCGCACGACGGCCTCGGGGCGGAAGTCCTCCAGGCGCTCGAAGCGCAGGTCGACGGCCAGCTCGCCGCCGGCGGTGCCCAGCGTGTCGCGCACGCGCAGCCGCAGCGCCGGCGCCATGCCGCGCAGCACGTCGTCGAAGGTGTCGACGTCGACCGGCACGAAACGCCGCTCCTTGAGCCGCGGCCGAGGCTGCGCGCTGCCGCCCTCGCTGCCGCTGAAGTCGCCGAGCACGCCGACGACGAAAGGCAGCTCCTTGTGCTCGATCGCGTCGCCGACCTGGACGTCGTAGGTCAGGCGCACGCGCGGCGGGCGCACCTGTTCGAGCCGTGACTGGATGCTGTCGTGACGGGGCATCGTTTCTCCTCGGGGCGCGTTCAGCGCAGGCGGTCGAAGGGGTTGGGGCGGGGACGGCGCTGTTCACCGGCGGCCGTGCGGCGGCAGGGGTGGCTGGGGCGCCTGGGACGGTTGTCGCTGCCGGCAGGCCGGCTGCGCGCGGCGCGGCCGGCGTCGTCGCCGGGGTGGCGCTGCGGC
>NZ_AEWG01000115.1 GCF_000190375.1 Rubrivivax benzoatilyticus JA2 = ATCC BAA-35 | reverse complement strand
GGGCGGTTTCGGCGCTTCGGGCGCCGCGGCGGCGTGGCCGGTCGAGCCCGGCACGCGGAACGCGGACACCAGCGCGGCCAGGCGTTCGGCCTGCTCGCGCAGCGACTCGGCCGCGGCGGTGCTTTCCTCGACCAGCGCGGCGTTCTGCTGCGTCATCTGGTCCAGGCCGGCGATGGCGCCGTTGACCTGGCCGATGCCCTGGCTCTGCTCGGTGGCCGCGGCCATCACCTCGCCGATGATGTCGGCCACCCGCTGCACGCCGGAGACGATCTCCTGCATCGTGCTGCCGGCGTCGGCGACGAGCCGGGCGCCGGACTCGACCTTCTCGACCGAGCCGCCGATCAGCGTCTTGATCTCGCGCGCGGCCTCGGCGCTGCGCTGGGCCAGCGAACGCACCTCGCCGGCGACGACGGCGAAGCCGCGGCCCTGTTCGCCGGCCCGCGCCGCTTCCACCGCGGCGTTGAGCGCCAGGATGTTGGTCTGGAAGGCGATGCCGTCGACGGTGCCGATGATGTCGGCGATCTTCTTGGAGCTGGCGTTGATCTCGTCCATCGTCTGCACGACCTGGGCGACGACCTCGCCGCCGCGCTGGGCGACGCTGCTGGCGCTGCTGGCGAGCTGGTTGGCCTGGCGCGCCGAGTCGGCGGTCTGGGCGACGGTGGCGGTGATCTCCTCCATCGTGCTGGCCGTCTGCTGCAGCGAGCCCGCGGTCTGTTCGGTGCGCGAGGACAGGTCGGTGCTGGCCGCGGCGATCTGGCTGCTGGCACCGGCCACCGAGCCGGTGCCGCTGCGGATCTGCTCGACCATCGTCGTCAGGCTGGCCTGCATGTCGCGCAGTGCGCGCAGCAGCGTGCCGATCTCGTCGGCGCGCGTGGTGTCGGGCACCGGCTGGGTCAGGTCGTGCGCGGCGATGCGCTGCGCGGCCTCGATCGATTCGGCCAGCGGGCGGGTCACCGAACGTGTCATCGACCAGGCCAGCGCCATGCCGGCGGCGATCGCCGCGGCCAGCATGCCGGCGAGCGTGTAGACCGCGGTGCGAATGCTGTCGTTCACCCGGGTGGCGAGCTGGTCGGCGTGCTGCCTGGCGCGCTGCTGGTGCGCCTCGATGGCGGCGAGATAGGCCTGGGCGGTGCTCGTCATCGGGCCGTTGACGAGGCGGTCGCCCTCGGCGACGGCGCCTTCCTTGAAGGCGGCCGAAGCCTGGTTGCGCGTGTCGATGTAGACCTTGCGCTTGGCGGCGATGTCGGCGAACGCGGCCTTCTCCTCGGCCGAGTCGCCGCTGGCTTCGAGCGCCTTCTGCAGCGTGCCGATCTCCGCGGAGGTCTGCTTCATCTGCGGGTCGACCACCGCGACGACGTTCTCCGGGAATCCCGCGGCCGCGACGGCCAGCGCGCGAGCCAGGTTCAGCCGCGTGTTGGACTTCCAGGTCTCGAGATCGGCGGCGCGCGACATCGCGGCGTCGCGTTGGGCCCCCAGCCTGGCGATGTTGCGCAGTTCGTTGATGCCGACGGCCGTCGTGATCGCCATCAGCGCGAGCACGGCCGCGAAGCTCAGCCCGAGCCGGGTGCCGATGCGCAGGTTGGATAGTGATTTCATCGTTTTCTCCTGTGGGCGAACTACCGCCCGTGAGGTCCGGGGAGGCCTGTCGGCCTCGTCAGACTACCGGGGTGGTGAGCTCCTGGACAGCCGGTCCGGACGTGCCGGCGGCAGTGCGGAAGGCAGCGACGATCGCCCCGAGGCGTTCGGCCTGTTCCTTCAGTGATTCGGCGGCGGCGGCCGACTGCTCGACGAGCGCGGCGTTCTGCTGCGTCATGCCGTCGAGTTCGGAGACGGCGCCGTTGACCTGGCTGAGGCCCGAGCTCTGCTCGCCGGCGGCGCGGCTGATCTCGCCGATGATCTGGTTGACACGCTGCACGCTGGCGACGATCTCGCCCATCGTCGTGCCGGCGTCGGCGACCAGGCGGGCGCCGGTGTCGACCTTCTCGACCGAGTTGCCGATCAGCGCCTTGATCTCGCGCGCGGCCTCGGCCGAGCGCTGGGCCAGCGAGCGCACCTCGCCGGCGACGACCGCGAAGCCGCGGCCCTGCTCGCCGGCGCGCGCGGCTTCCACCGCCGCGTTCAGCGCCAGGATGTTGGTCTGGAAGGCGATGCCGTCGATGGTGCCGATGATGTCGGCGATGCGGCGCGAGCTGGCGTTGATCTCGTCCATCGTCGTCACGACCTGGCCGACGACCTCGCCGCCGCGCTGCGCGACCTCGGCGGCGCTGCCGGCCAGCTCGCTGGCCTCGCGCGCGGCGTCGGCGCTCTGGCGCACGGTGCCGGTGATCTCCTCCATCGCGCTGGCCGTCTGCTGCAGGCTGCCGGCGGTCTGCTCGGTGCGGCTGGACAGCTCGGCGTTGCCGGCGGCGACCTCGCGGCTGGCCAGCTCGATGCTGTCGGCCGAGCTGCGCATCTGGCCGACCATGCGCTGCAGCGACTCCTGCATGCGCGCCAGCGCGGCCAGCAGGTCGTTGGCCTCGTCGCGGCCCTGCAGCTGGATCGGGCGCGTCAGGTCGCCGTCGGCGATGGCCTGCGCCACCTTGCGGGCGTGGTCGATCGGGCTGGTGATCGAGTGCGAGTTGGCCAGCGTCATCGGCGTGATGACCAGCATCACGACGGCGATCAGGCCGCCGAAGACGAACAGCGCCTGCTGCATCGTCTCGTCGAACCGCGCCGCGGCCTCGGCGCTCTCGGCCATGACGATCGTCTGGATCTTGCCGGCGGCCTGCTCGACGGCGGCGATGTGGCCGCCGGCGCGCTCGAGCATGCGGTCGACGACGCGGGCGTTGTCGAACACGCCTTGCTGCGCCCGGTCGAGCACCATCGTCGCGGCCTTCTCGTACTCGGCCAGGCGTTCGATGGCTTCGCGCGCGATCGGGTTGTCCTCGTCGTCCTCGCCTTCGAGCAGCGACTTCAGCGCCGCCGTGGTGGCGTCGATCTCGCGCTTCCACTCCTGGCGGTGCTTGGCGATCGCGGCGCTGTCCTCGTAGTCGATGACCATCTGCTTCTCGTGCAGGCGGGCCTGCGCGATGTGCTGGTCGATCGCCGCCGTCGCGGCCTGCTCGCCGCGCGACTGCTCCAGGATCTTCTGGTTCAGCTCGCGCAGCTCGAGCCCGCCGACGAGCCCGGCGGCCCCGACCACGACGAAGGACAGCAGCACGACGGCAATCGCGCCGCGCATGCGGGTGCGGATCGTGAATCCGCGCATCAGGGCCAGCAGTGCATTCATCGCGCTAACTTCCAGGGGCTGATCGGATCAAGCTTCCCGCCACGGTCCGGCTTTGCCGGACCGTCGGCGGACGGCCCCCTCGGGGGGTAGCGAGCGCAAGCGAGCTCGGGGGCACGGGTCCATCAATGTCTAGAGCGGCGAACCAGAGAACCGATGTCCAGGATCAGCGCGACACGCCCGTCGCCCATGATCGTGGCGCCCGAGACGTCGTCGACCTTGCGGTAGTTGGACTCGAGGTTCTTGACGACGACCTGCTGCTGTCCGAGCAGCTCGTCGACGAGCAGCGCCACGCGCCCGCCCTCGGCCTCGACGACGACCATGATGTTGCTGACGCGCTCGAAGTCGAAACGCGGCACGTCGAAGACGCGCTCCAGGTCGACGACCGGCATGTACTCGTCGCGCACCTCGACGACGCGGCCGGTGCCGCCGATCGTCTTGATCATGCCCGGCTGCACCTGGAAGGACTCGACGACCGAGGACAGCGGCAGGATGTAGCACTCCTCGCCGACGCCCACGCTCATGCCGTCCATGATGGCCAGCGTCAGCGGCAGGCGCACGCGCACCGTCATGCCGTAGCCCTCGGCCGAGTCGATCTCGACCGTGCCGCCGAGCGCGGTGATGTTCTTCTTGACGACGTCCATGCCGACGCCGCGGCCGGAGACGTCGGTGACGACGTCGGCGGTCGAGAAGCCCGGCGCGAAGATCAGGCCGTAGACCTCCTGGTCGGTCATCGTGTCGGGCGCGTCCAGGCCGCGCTCGCGCGCCTTCTTCAGCAGCTTCTCGCGGTTCAGGCCCTTGCCGTCGTCGCGCACCTCGATGACGATCGAGCCGCCCTGGTGGCTGGCGATCAGCGTGATCGTGCCGGTCTCGGGCTTGCCCTTGGCCAGGCGCTCGGCCGGCAGCTCGATGCCGTGGTCGCAGCTGTTGCGCACCAGGTGCGTCAGCGGGTCGGTGATCTTCTCGACCAGGCCCTTGTCGAGCTCGGTCGCCTCGCCGACCTGCACCAGCTCGACCTTCTTGCCGAGCTTGCCGGCGAGGTCGCGCAGCATGCGCGGGAAGCGGTTGAAGACCAGCGACATCGGGATCATGCGGATCGACATCACCGCTTCCTGCAGGTCGCGGGTGTTGCGCTCCAGGTCCGCCAGGCCGGAGGACATCTGCTGGTACAGCGCGGCGTCGACGCCCTTGCTGTTCTGCGCCAGCATGGCCTGGGTGATGACGAGCTCGCCGACGAGGTTGATCAGCTGGTCGACCTTCTCGACCGAGACGCGCAGCGTGCTCGACTCGGGC
>NZ_AEWG01000116.1 GCF_000190375.1 Rubrivivax benzoatilyticus JA2 = ATCC BAA-35 | reverse complement strand
CGGTGGCGGCCACCGCGACGCCGGCCGCCAGTCCGGCGGCGAAGGCCGGGCCGGTGCCCGCGCCGGCGGCCTGCACCGCGGCAAAGGCCGCCCAGGCCAGCAGCCACGCGGCCACGGCCGGCAGCGGCCAGGGCAGTCGCGGAGTGCTCAGGGTGGACATGCGGGCAGTGTGCGGCGCCTCGCGTGGCGGCAAGCGCCGGAGAAACGGGGCAATGCCGGCCCAGAAAAGAAAAGCGGCGGACCCTGCCGGGATCCGCCGCCGAATGCACAGGAGCCTGTGCCAGGAGGAGACAACGCAATGAAGCCGGTTGAAAGCTGTATCGGCCGCCGGCGCGCCGGCTCGAGCGGCGCCGGCGTGACGGAATGCTTCAGTGCGCCAGTTCGCCTTCGCCGTGGCAGCCGGCGAGCTGCAGGCCGCCGGCCTTGCCCTTGCCGGCGCGCGCCGGCGGGTTGCACAGGCCGCAGACGTAGTGGCGCGCGATCTCGTGCGGGTGGGTGACGTAGTGGCCGCCGCACTTGCTGCAGGCGGTCATCGTCAGCATGCCGTTGTCGACGAACTTCACCAGGCGCCAGGCGCGCGTCACCGACAGCAGCGGCTCCAGGCCCTGGGCCTGCATCTGCTCCAGGTACAGCTGGTAGGCCTTGATGACGACGTCGATCTCGTCGAGGACCGAGACCTTGTTCAGGTACTCGTGGATGTTCAGGAACAGGCTCGAATGGATGTTCGGCTGCCAGGTCATGAACCAGTCGGTGGAGAACGGCAGCTGGCCCTTGCTGGGACTCTTGCCGGAGACCTCCTTGTACAGGCGCAGCAGGCGCTCGTAGCTCAGGTCGGTCTCGCTTTCCAGCACCTGCAGCCGCGCGCCGAGGTTGATCAGCGTGACCGCGCGCTCGATCTGCTTGGCTTCGGTCAGGATGCTCTTGTTGCGGGCCATGGTCGTTTCTCCGTTGTCTTCATCAAGCTACTGGCGCGGATCCGGCTCCGCCGGTCCGTCGCCAGGCGCCCTTGCAGGGCGCGCCGGGCCAGTGTCCCGGCCCTTCGTCCGGCACGCACGGTCCACTGGACCGTCCGTGTCCGGTCTCAGCCCTCGGGGGGCAGCGACCGGGAGGGAGCTTGGGGGCTCGTTATGCGGCTTCTTGATGGCGCCCGGCCATCAGGATGGAGGCGTGCAGGCGCGAGACGCCGTCGTTGGCCGAGCTCTTGCCGTGGCTGGTGAGCAGGCTCCAGACGATGTCGTCGTCCATGCGGAAGCGGCACAGCAGCGTGTTGCCGCCGGCGATCTTCATCATCTGCGCCGGGGTCAGCGTGGCGATCAGCGTCGCGGTCTCCTCGCTGACGCCCAGGCGGTACAGGGCCTGCTCGCGGTCGGTGCGGATGAGGCTCTGGGCCAGCATCAGGTACGAGAGGTTGGCTTCGCGGATTTCGGCAAGGATCTGGTCGGCGTTCATCTCGGGGCTCCTGTGTGTCGGGGTGCGACGGGTGTGATACGAACTGTATGGATCGGAGATGGGCGGCAACATCGGGCTACTTCCGTCGCTTGAGTCCCGGTTTTTCCATGGGTCGTGTCAGGCAAATTCCTACAAGCCGACGGCGTGGCGTCCGGTCCGGCCGGGCGCCGGGGCCCGGCGGCGGCGGTGGCCGCGGCGTGCAACTGAACCCGGATCACCCCGCTGCTCGACGCATTCGTGGCGCCGGACTGCCGGCAACATCGCACCATGCAATCCGACCGTTCCTCCTCTCGCGAGCCGCTGGTGTCCACGAGGCCCGTGGTGCCCCCCCCTGCCGGGCCGGTGCCGCACGCGCCGTCCGCGGAGGCGCTCGGCCTGTGCGCGGCCCGGCTGCCCGCCGGCCGCAGCCTGCTGCTGGTCGACGTCGACACCCGTCTGGCCGAGGCCTGGCAGGCCCGCCATCCCGACGGCCGCTGGCAGCGCCTGGACGCCGCGGAGATCGTGTCGGCGCCGGCCTGCGCGGCGGACCTCGTCGTGCTCGCGCTGCCGGCACAGCCGGCGGCCTGCACCGGCCTGCTGGCCGGCCTGGCGCGCCATGCGGCGCCGGGCGCGCAGCTGTTCGTGCTCGCGCCCAACGCGGCGCACTGGTCGCAGCTCGAACGCACGCTGAGCGCCGACCTCGACGACGAACGGGCGGCCGGGCCGCACCACGGCGGCGGCTGGTCGTACGCCGCGCTGTACCGGCGCCTGATGGACGAGGGCTGGATGCCCGAGCTGCTCGACGCCACGCGCGACGAGCCGCCGTCGGGCGCCCTTGCCGAGGCGGTGGCGGCGCTGGCCGCCAGCCTGCGCATGCCGCCGCTCACCGCGCTGCGCAACCTCGGCCAGCGCGAGCTGCTGGTGAAAGCCGAGCGCCGCTTCGACGGCCAGCCGGTGCGCGCCGGCCGGGCGCGTTTCGCCGTCGTCGTGCCGGTCACGCGGCCGCGCCAGCTGCAGCTCAACGTGCTCCAGTCCCCGGGCCTGCGCGAGGTCGACGCCGAGGTCGTCACCTGCGAAGGTGCGGCCTCGCCGGCCGCGGCACTCGCGGCCGCCGCCGCCCGCTGCGCCGACGCCGACTGGGTGCTGCTGTGCCACCAGGACGTCTACTTCCCGAGCGGCTTCGGCGCCCGGCTGGGCGCCGTGCTCGACGCGATCCCGCCGGCCGAGCGCCGGACCACGCTGCTCGGCTTCGCCGGCATCGCCGTCAACGACAGCGCCGACGGCACTCGGCCGGCCGGCTTCGTGATCGACCGCCAGCACCGCTTCGACCACCCCGAGGGCGAGCGCGCGCTGTCGATCGACGAGCTGGCGATCGTGGTCGCGCGCGACTCGGTGCACACCATCGACCCGGCGCTGGGCTGGCACCTGTGGGCCACCGACCTGTGCCTGACGGCGGTCTGCACCCACCGCGTGTTCCCGCGCATCGTGCGGCTGCCGCTGTTCCACAACTCGCTCAACGACTACCGGCTGCCCGAGGAGTTCAAGGCCTCGGCACGGGTGCTGCGCGCCAAGCACGCCGGCTTCGGGCCGATCCCGACGCTGTGCGGGACGATCGACGCGGCGTTCTGCGGCGCCGCCGACAGCGCACCGCCCCCGCCGGCCGACGAGACCCCGGACGCGCGCGCCGAGGGCGCGAACCTGATGCTCGACGGCGTCGACCGCAAGGTCCACGAGCTGCTCGCGCGCGGCGAGGACGACGCCGCGCTGGCCCAGATCATCGCCGGCGTGCACCGGACCTACACCCGCCCCGAGTACGCCGCCGGCCCGCTGTACGTCCCGCAGCTGGACCGTCACCTGGAGACCCTGGCGGCGCGCCACGCACGCGCGCTGCCGCCCGGCCCGCGCCGCGGCACGCTGCTGATCGCGACCGAGCTGTACGAGCTCGGCGGCCACTCGCGCGTGCTGGCCGACGTGGCCCGGGTCGTCGACCACCCGCTCGTCGTCGTCACCGACCTGTTCGAGCGCACCGCGCAGGACCCGGACGCCACCGCGCGGCTGGAGCGCCAGTTCGCGCCGGCCCCCTTCGTCGTGCTGCCGCCCGGCACGCCGCTGCAGAAGGTGCAGAACCTGCAGCGCCTGATCGAGGCGATGCGGCCGGCGGCGATCGGCCACTTCGCCCACCACCAGGACCCGCTGCCCTTCGTCGCCGCGCCGCGCGCCGGCGGCCCGCGGCAGGTGCTCGTGCACCACGGCGACCACAACGCGGGGCTGGGCCACACCCTGCCCGGCCTGCGCCACGTCGACTGCTCCGGCGCGATGCAGCAGCACTGCAGCAGCCACCTCGGCGTCGAGGCCGAGCTGCTGCCGCTGTTCGTGGAAGACCTGGGGATGCGGCGCTTCGCCGCCGTCGTCGGCCCGGACTGCTCGGTCGTCACCTCGGGCCACCCGGCCAAGTTCCGGCGCGACGGGCCGCTGGCGCTGCAGGCCCTGGTCTGCGCCGCGCTGCAGGCGGTGCGGGGGAGCTTCTTCCACATCGGGCCGCTCGACGACGCCTGGATCGCGGCGGTGCGGGCGCAGCTGCGGCAGCACGGGCTCGACCCGGCGCGCTTCGTGCCGCTGGGGCTCGTGCCTTCGCTCTGGCAGACGCTGCGCGATCTCGGCGACGCCGCCGTCTACCTCGGCTCCGCGCCGACGGGCGGCGGCCGGGCGGCGATCGAGGCCCAGGGCTGCGGCTACCCGGTCGTGTTCCACGACGCGCACGACGGCCACGCCGTGCTCGGCAACACCAGCGTCTACGCCAGCCCGACGCTCGGCTGGGCGACGCTGCCCGAGCTGCAGCAGGCCATCGGCCGCGCCGTCGACGGACACGCCGAACTGAGCCGCGCGGCTCGCGCGCACTACGAGGAGAGCTACTCTCGCCCGGTGTTCGAGGCCGCCGTGCGCCGCATCTTCGGCGGCTGAGACCGGGCGCCCCGATGCGCCGGCATCGGGGCCGCCGCCGGCACAAAAGAGAGCAAACGATGCAACCAGGCTCCACGCAAGATCCCGCCCCCCTGCCCTGGCTGACACGCCTGCAGGCGCTGTTCGACCAGAAGTACAGGCTCTCGCGCGCGCTCGTCGGCCGCGCGATGGACGGCTTCGGCGCCGAGTGGGCCGCCGACTTCGAGTCGGTGCTCGAGACCTTCTGCGCCGACGACGAGGCGCTGCAGGCGGCCGTCAAGGGCTACGTCGCGTTCGCGATGGACTCGATGCGCCGGCAGAAGGCCTTCGAGGCCAGCGGCGCGTATCCCGTCAAGTCCTACGCGCAGGCCGCCGACGAGGTCTACCTCAACGACGCGCACATGATGCAGGAGTACCTGCCGGGCCTGCTGCTGTCGCACTTCCTCTGGCCGCACCACTATCGGCAGCTGCGCTTCTTCGACACGGCCTTCGTGGCGCCGATGGCGCTCGGCGCGCAGCCGCGCTTCGCGGAGGTCGGCGTCGGCACGGCGCTCTACTCGCGCCGCCTCCTGTCGCGCGTGGCCCGGGCCACCGGCGCCGGCTACGACATCAGCCCGTCGTCTTGCCGCTTCGCCGAGCGCCACCTGGCGGCCGCCGGTCTGGATCAGCGCTACACGATGCACCAGCACGACGTGCTCGACGGCGGCCTCGATCCCGTGCCCTGGCTGGTCTGCGTCGAGGTGCTGGAACACCTGGAGCGCCCCGTCGAGTTCCTGCGCGCGCTGCGCGCCGGCCTCGCCCCGGGCGGCAAGGCCTTCATCACCGCCGCGCTCAACGCCGCGCACGCCGACCACATCTACCTCTACCGCAGCGGCGAGGAGGTCCTGGCGCATCTCCACGCGGCGGGCTTCGTGCTGGAGCAGTCCTTCGTCGCCACCGCCCACGCCCCCGCCTCGGCGGGTGCGCCGGTGCCGGCGGCCGCCGCCTTCGTCGTCTGCTGAACCCCGACCATGACGTCCAACGAGGAACACTGCACCCTGCACGGCGAGTTCGTCGACCTGCGCCCGCTGCGGCCCGAGGACGCCGCGCTCACCCTGGCCTGGCGCCAGGGCGAACGCGCCGCCCTGCTGCATCGCGGCGCGACGACCGTCGACGAACAGCGCCGCTGGATCGCCAGCCGCCCGGCGTCGGAGTACAACTTCGTCATCCAGACCAAGCAGCAGGTGCCGATCGGCATGCTCTCGCTCAGCGGCATCGACCCGGTGAACCGGGTCGGCGAGCCGGGCCGCTTCCTGATCGGCGACGAACAGGCCGCCGCCGGGCTGCCGGCCGCCGCCGAGGCCATGAAGCTGCTCTACGAGCTGGCCTTCGATCGGCTGCGGCTGCGCCGCGTCTGGGGCACCGTCGTGTCGGAGAACCGGCGCATGATCAAGTGGCAGACCTACCTGGGCATGGTCCAGGAGGGGCGCCTGCGCCAGCACCTGTTCATCGACGGCCGGCTGCAGGACGCGGTGGTCTTCGGCCTGCTCGAAAACGAGTACCGCGAGGTCACGCGCCCCAGGCTCGAATCGCTCATCGCAGCCGCCCGGCTGCCTCTTGCACCGTCCGTCTCTCCGGAGTGAACCATGGCCAGCCAAGCCGAAGTCATCGAACTCATCTACCGAGCCCTGCGCAGCCTGAACGAGGAGCTGGCCGCGGACAAGCGCGTCGCGCTGGCCCCGGACACGCGCCTGTTCGGCGCCGACGCCTCGCTCGACTCGCTGTCGCTGGTGTCGGTCATCGTCGACGTCGAGACGGCGGTGGCCGACGAGCTCGGCCGCACGGTCAGCCTGACCGACGACACCGCGATGAGCCAGCCGGTCTCGCCGTTCTCCAGCGTGACGACGCTGGCCGACTACATCGTCGGGCAGCTGTCGCGGGGTTGATCGGGCGATGAGCGCAGGCAAGTACGAGGGCCGCACCGTGCTCGTCACCGGCAGCAGCCGCGGCGTCGGCGCGCTGCTGACGCGCCACTTCCTGGACGAAGGCGCGAAGGTCGTCGGCGTGTCCCGGGGGGCCGCCACCTGCGGGCACGAGCGCTATCAGCACCGCCAGGCCGACATCGCCGACACGGACGCGGTGCAGCAGCTGTTCGCCGCGCTGCGCCGCTCGGGCACGGCGATCGACATCGTGATCAACAACGCCGCCGTGCTGACCTCGCAGTACGCGCTCGTGATGCCGGCCTCGGCCGCCCGCTCGATGGTCGAGCTGAACCTGCTCGCACCGTTCATGGTGGCCCGCGAGGCGGCGAAGATGATGCGCAAGACCAAGTGGGGGCGCATCATCAACATCAGCTCGATGGCCGTCGCCCTGGAGCCCGAGGGCGACTCGGTCTACGCGGCCTGCAAGGCCGGGCTGACGACGCTGTCCAACGTGCTCGCCCGGGAGTTGGCGGCCTTCAACGTCACCTGCAACACGCTGGGCATCACGGCGATCGAGAGCGACATGCTGCGCCAGCTGCCGCGCGACAAGATCGACGCCGTGGTGGCGCGCCTGCCGCTGCCGCGCTACGCGAGCTTCGAGGACATCGCCAACGTCGTCGATTTCTTCGCATCCGAGCGCAGCGGCTACGTCACCGCGCAGACGCTCTATCTCGGCGGGGTGCACTGAGGTGAGCATCGCCGTCGCGGTGGCGGGCTCGGCCGGCCGTGTCTGGACCCTGGCCAACGGGGTCTTCCCGTCCAACTGCTACCTGCACGCCACCGACGTGCCGGGCGAGTGCATCCTGGTCGATCCCGGCCTGGACGCAGAGCGCATCGAGCAGGCGCTGTCCGCGCTGGCGCTGACACCACGCGCCGTGGTCTGCACCCACGGCCACTTCGACCACGCCGGCTCGGCCGCCCACTTCCAGGAGCGCCACGGCTGCCCGGTCTACCTGCACGAGCGCGACCTGCGCACGCTCGGCGCGTCGAACTTCCTGCTGATGGCGTTCAGGATCCCGGCGCGCGTGCGCCAGCCACGCCCCGAGCGGGTGGACGACGGCACGCCGGCGCTGGACATCGGCGGGCTGGCCGTGCGCTGGCACCCGGTGCCCGGCCACACTCCCGGCAGCTGCGCGATCGAGATCGGCAAGGCACTGTTCACCGGCGACACCCTGTACGCGCGCGGCGTCGGCCTGGCCGGCCTGCCGGGCGAGGACGCCACGCAGCTGCGCCGGTCCGTCCGGTCGATCCTGGACGGCTTTGACGACGACACGCTGATCCTGCCCGGCCACGGGGAGTCGGCCACGCTCGGCTGGATCCGCGACCACAACGACGCGCTGCGGGGCTTCCTGGAGCCCGCGCCCTGCACGCCCGCATCCTCATCATGAACACGAGCACCAGCACGCCCGGCGGCGTCGCCATCATCGGCGTCGGCCACCACCTTGCGGACCACGTGGAGAGCAACGAGGAGCTCTGCCGCGGCCTGGACGTCAGCCCCGAGTGGATCGTCGAGAAGACCGGCATCGTGCGCCGCCATCTGGCGGCCCCGGGCGACACGGCCAGCGCCTTCGCCGGGCAGGCCGCGCGGCGCGCGCTGGCGATGGCCGGCATCGACGCGTCGGAGGTGGACATCATCATCGCCTGCACCTTCTCGGGCGACTACCTCTTCCCGCCGCTGTCGGCCAAGCTGCACCAGGACCTGGGCGCCAAGGGGGCCCAGGTCTACGACCTGCAGGCCAACTGCAGCGGCGTCGTGTCCGGGCTCACGGCGGCGTCCGACCGCATGTTCCGCGACCCGTCGGTGCGCCACGCGCTGGTCGTCGGCGTCGAGCTGTGCTCGCGCTACGTCGACCGCGGCGACGTCAACACCGCGATCTACCTGAGCGACGGCGCCGGCGCCGTCGTGCTCGGCCGCTGCGACGCCGCGCACGGCATCCTGTCCTCGGCGTTCTTCACCGACAGCTCCAACTACGAGTCGGTGCGCCTGCGTGGCGGCGGCTCGAGCTTCCCGTCGCTCGGCCGCGAGCGCGACCCCTCGGTCGACGCGATGGAGATGAACGGCCTGGCGACCTGGAAGCAGGCGATCACGCACCTGCCGACGGTGATCCGCAGCGCCTGCGACAAGGCCGGCAAGAGCCCCCGGGACGTCGACTTCTTCGTCTTCCACCAGGCCAACCTGCGCCTGATCGAGTACATCGTGCGCAAGATGGGCGCCGGGCTGGAGCGCACCTACACCAACGTGCAGGAGATCGGGAACACGGGCTCGGCGTCGATCGCGATCGCGCTCAGCGAGGCCGTGCACAAGGGCCTGCTGAAGCCGAACGACCTGCTGGTGCTGGCCGGCGTCGGCGCGGGCTTCAACTTCGCGGCCAGCCTCTGGCGCTGGCTGCCCCGCCACCTGGAGACGGCGTCATGAGCGCGTTCCTCGATTTCGACACGCTGAAGGTCGGCGACTGCCGGCAGCTGGTCAAGACCATCACCGAACAGGACATCCGCCGCTTCGTCGAGCTGACCGGCGACGACAACCCGCTGCACGTCGACCGCGCGTTCGCCCGCGAGACGGCGTTCAAGGACATCGTCGTGCACGGGATGCTCGGCGCCTCGTTCATCTCGACGGTGATCGGCACCAAGCTGCCCGGCCCCGGCGCGCTGTGGGTGAGCCAGGCGATGGAGTTCCTGCTGCCGGTGCGGCTGGGCGACGAGCTGACGGTGACCTGCACGGTGCTGAAGAAGCACGAGCGCGAGCGCCTGCTGGAGCTGGAGACGCGCATCGTCAACCAGCACGGGCAGGCGGTGCTGCAGGGCCAGGGCAAGGTGAAGATGCTGCTGCAGCGCCCGGCCGCCGCGGCCGCGCGCCCGCGCGGCGAACCGAGCCGCGTCGCGCTGGTGACCGGCGGCGCCGGCGGCATCGGCGAGGCGATCTGCCGCCGCCTCGCGCAGGACGGCCACGCCGTCGTGATCAACTACCAGGGCAGCCGCGAGCGCGCGAACGCGATCGCCGCCGACATCGTCGCCGCCGGCGGCCGGGCGCTGGCGGTGCAGGCCGACGTCTCCGACGCCGCCGGCGTCGAGCACCTGCTGGCGCAGGCGCGACGCCACTACGGCACGGTCGGCGTGCTGGTCAACAACGCCTCGCCGCGCATCCAGGCCAAGGCGCTGGCCGACACCGACTGGACCGACCTGCAGCACCACCTCGACGTGCAGGTCAAGGGCGCGTTCCTGCTGAGCAAGCTCTGCGCCGCCGACATGGCCGCCGACGGCGCCGGCCGCATCGTCAACATCACCTCGCAGGTGACCGAGGGCACGCCGGCGCTGCACTGGACCGCCTACGCGGTGGCCAAGGCGGCGCTGGCGATGCTGTCGCGCAACCTGGCGGCCGAGCTCGGCCCGCGCGGCGTGACGGTCAACTGCGTCGCCCCCGGCATGACCGAGACCGGCCTGATCGGCGACATCGCCGAGAAGCAGCAGCTGATGATCGCGCGGCAGACGCCGCTGCGCCGCCTGGCCGTGCCGGAGGACGTCGCCGCGGCCGTGGCCTATCTGGTGTCCGACGACGCCCGCCACGTCACGGGGCACACCCTGGACGTCAACGGCGGCATGGTGATGTCGTGAGCGACGCCGCGGCCTTCATCGAGCTGCTGCGCACGCCCGGCACGACGCTGGCGCGAACCATCGCCGCCGTCGACGGGCTGGAGAGGCTCGAGCCCGCCCGGCGCGTCACGCGCATCGGCATCTCCTCGAACGTCAGCGCCGACCTGCTCGCGCTGTTCCTGCGCAAGCACGCGCTGCTCGCCGGCGCGCGGGCCGAGCTGCAGGTCGGCCACCACGACGACGCCCTGGGCGACGTCGAGCGCTTCGTGCAGGCCGGCGTCGAGCACATGGTGCTGCTGCCGTTCTTCGACAACCTGCTGCCCGCCTTCGAGCGCCAGATCGAGCTGCTGGAACCCGAGGCCATCGACGCCCGGGAGGCCGACCTGCGCGCCCGCCTGCGGCTGGTGTTCGAGAAGGCCGGCAGGCTCAAGCGGCTCTACGCCTGCAGCTTCGTGCGCTGCACGCCGGCCGTCGACACCGGGGCGCCAGACGCGGTGGCACGGGTGCTCGACCGGTTCAACGACATGCTGCGCCACGAGGCGGCGGCGTTCGCGAACGTGCGCGTCATCGACGCCGGCGCCGTCGTCCAGCGCATCGGCACCGCGGCCGCCTTCGACATGCGCTTCTACCTGCGCAGCACGGCGCCCTTCGCCACGCCCTTCCTCGACGAGCTGGCGCGGCGCATCGTCGCCGCGGCGCGCGGCTTCGACGCCCACTTCTACAAGGCGCTGGTGCTGGACTGCGACAACACGCTGTGGGGCGGCATCGTCGGCGAGGACCAGCTCGACGGCATCCGGCTCGACCCGCACCACTACCCCGGCCGCGTGTTCTGGCAGGCGCAGCAGACCTTCCGCGCCCTCGAGCGGCAGGGCGTGCTGCTGTGCCTGTGCAGCAAGAACAACGCGGCCGACGTCGACGAGGTGCTCGATCGCCACCCGTTCGCCGTGCTGCGCCGCGAGCACATCGCCGCGCGCCGCGTCGACTGGACCGACAAGGTCAGCAACCTGCAGTCGATCGCGCGCGAGCTCAACATCGGCCTGGACAGCATGGTGTTCGTCGACGACTCGGACTTCGAGTGCAGCGCGGTGCGCAGCGCCCTGCCCGAGCTGCGGGTGATGCAGGTGCCCAAGTCGCTGACCGACTACCCGCGCCTGCTCGACGAGCTGCGCGAGCTGTTCCTGGCCGGCGGCGTCACCGCCGAGAGCCGCTCCAAGACCGCGCAGTACCGGCAGCGCGAACAGGCCGAGGCGGCGCGCGCGGACTTCGAGACGCACGAGCAGTACCTCGCCTCGCTGGACCTGCAGGTGCGGATCTCGCGCGACGACGTGGCCAGCGTCGCCCGCATCAGCGAGCTGACGCTCAAGTCCAACCAGTTCAACCTCACCACGCCGCGGCTGTCGCCGGCGCAGGTCCGCGAACGCATCGACAGCCCGGCGTCGACGGTGTACGCGCTGGAGGTCGGCGACCGCTTCGGCAACGCCGGCCTGACCGGCGTCGTGCTGGTCTCGTGGGAGGCCGAGACGGCCCGGATCGAGGCCTTCCTGATGAGCTGCCGCGTCATCGGCCGCGGCATCGAGTTCAGCATCTGGCCGGCGCTGGCCGACGACGCGCGGCGGCGCGGCTGCCGCTTCATCGCCGCCGAGTACCGCCCGAGCGCGAAGAACGCCCAGGTGGCCGACTTCTACGACCGGCTCGGCCTGACACGGGTCGGCGAGGACGACGGCACACGCCGCTACCGCGCCGAGCTCGACCGCTTCAACCCCTCTCCCATCGACTGGATCAAGGTCTGCCCATGACAACCGAAGACACGCTGAAGAACGTGATGGCCGCCGTGCTGGGCATCGCGGCGGAGTCGATCGACGACGACACCAGCATGGACACCGTGGCGACGTGGGACTCCATCCAGCACATGAACCTGGTGCTGGCGATCGAGGAGGAGTTCGGCGTCGGCATCCCCGACGAGGACGCGGCGAACATCACCTCCTACCCGCTGATCCGGCTGGTGCTGCTCGAGCAGCTGAAGGACCGGCCGTGACGCTGGACTGGCTGCTCGAGCGCTTCGCCGGCGCGCCCGACGGGCTCGCCTTCGTGCACGAGGGCCGCTCGGTGCGCTACGGCGAGCTGCTGCGGCAGGTGGCCGCGTTCGAGCAGCGCCTGGCCCGCGAGGGCGTGCACGCCGGGCAGCGCGTCGTCGTGCTCGGCGACTACACGCCCGAGGCCTTCGCCCTGCTGCTGGCGCTGGCGCGCAACGGCAACGTCGTCATCCCGCTGACGCGCGAGTCGGTCGTCGAGCTGTCGGCTGCGCTGTCGGTCTCGGGCTGCGAGTGGATCTTCGAGTTCGCCGCCGGCGCCGTGGAGCCGACGCTGACCTGGTCGCCGGTCGAGGTCGACAACACGACGATGCGCGAGTTCATCGCCGGCGGCGCACCGGGCCTGGTGTTCTTCTCGTCGGGCTCGACCGGCCGGCCCAAGGGCATCCTGCACGACCTCGGCCGCGTGGCGGGCAAGTTCGTGAAGCCGCGCTCGCCGGTGGTGGCCGTGCCGTTCCTGATGTTCGACCACTTCGGCGGCTTCAACACCATCCTGGCCATCACCTCGAGCCTGGGCACGGTGGTCAGCGTCGCCGAGCGCAGCGTCGCCAGCGTCTGCGCGGCGATCGAGACGTACCGCGTCACGCTGCTGCCGACCACGCCCTCGTTCCTGAACCTGCTGCTGGCGGCCCGGGCGCACGAGGCCTACGACCTGTCGTCGCTGCAGCGCATCAGCTACGGCACCGAGGTCATGCCGCAGGCCACGCTGGACCGCCTGGCCCGCGCGCTGCCGAACGTCGTGCTGCAGCAGACCTACGGCCTGTCCGAGGTGGGCGTGCTGGCGTCCAAGTCGCGCGGCGACGGCTCGCTGTGGATGCGCATCGGCGGCGAGGGCTTCGAGACCAAGGTCGTCGACGGCATCCTGTGGATCCGGTCCGAGTACTCGATGGTCGGCTACCTCAACGCGGCGTCGAACTTCGACGCCGACGGCTGGTTCAACACCCAGGACAAGGTCGAGGTCGACGGCGACTACTTCCGCATCCTCGGCCGCGTGACCGACCTGATCAACGTCGGCGGGCAGAAGGTCTACCCGACCGAGATCGAGGAGGTCATCATGACGCTGCCGAACATCGTCGACGTCGCCGTCTTCGCCGAGGCCAACCCGCTGCTGGGCCAGATGATCGTGGCCCGGGTGGTGCTGGCGCAGCCGGAGCCGGTGGACGGCGTGAAGAGCCGCATCCGCCAGGCCTGCCGGGCGGCGCTGGCGGCCTACAAGGTGCCGGCCAAGGTGGTGATCGCGACCGAACCGATCCACACCGCACGCCACAAGAAGAGCCGCCGGGCCGACCCGGCCCGCTGAGCGCCCCGTCGTCGCCCCACCGGGAGGACCCATGCCTCTGTCTGACTGCAAGCTGATCTCGCTGCCGAAGGTCCAGGACCCGCGCGGCAACCTGACCTTCATCGAGGGCCAGAGCCACGTCCCGTTCGAGATCAAGCGTGTCTTCTACCTCTACGACATCCCCACCGGCGAGGACCGCGGGGCGCACGCGCACAAGGAGCTGCACCAGTTCCTGATCTGCCTGTCCGGGAGTTTCGACGTCTCGCTCGACGACGGCGTGTCCAAGCAGGTGGTCCACCTCAACCGGCCCTGGATCGGCCTGCACATCCCGCCGATGATCTGGGCGTCGGAGATCAACTTCGACCCCGGTTCGGTCTGCCTGGTGCTGGCCTCGACGCCGTACAACGAGGCCGACTACTACCGCGACTACCAACAGTTCCTGGACGCGGTCCGGCGCCAGCGCACGTCATGACCAAGTTCCTCGACCTCGGCACGATCAACCTGCGCCAGCGGCAGGCGTTCCACGACGCGCTGGACCGGGTGCTGGACTCGGGCTGGTACGTGCTCGGGCAGGAAGTCGAATCCTTCGAGCGGGAGTTCGCCGCGCTGTGCGGCGCGCGCCACTGCGTCGGCGTCGGCAACGGCCTGGACGCGCTGATCCTGGTGCTGCGCGCCTGGGGCATCGGCCCCGGCGACGAGGTGATCGTGCCGGCCAACACCTACATCGCGACCTGGCTGGCCGTGACGCACACCGGCGCGACGCCGGTCCCCGTCGAGCCGACGGCCGGCGGCTACAACCTCGACCCGGCGCTGCTGCGCCCGGCCATCACCGCCCGGACCCGCGCCATCCTCCCGGTGCACCTGTACGGCGAACCCGCCGACATGGACCCGATCATGGCAATCGCGAAGGCGCACGGACTGAAGGTGCTCGAGGACGCGGCCCAGGCCCACGGCGCGCGGCGGCAAGGCCGCCGGGTCGGCACGCTGGGCGACGCCGCGGGGTTCAGCTTCTACCCCGGCAAGAACCTCGGGGCGCTGGGCGACGGCGGGGCCGTGACGACCGACGACGACGCGCTGGCGGACCGGCTGCGCACGCTGCGCAACTACGGCTCGCGGCTCAAGTACCACAACGAGGTCGCCGGCTTCAACTCGAGACTCGACGAGCTCCAGGCCGCCTTCCTGCGGGCCAAGCTGCCGCTGCTCGACGGCGACAACGCGCACCGCCGCGAGATCGCCGGCTGCTACCTGGACGGGCTGCGCGGACTCCCCGGCCTGGAGTTGCCCGCCGCGGCGGCCGGGACCGAGCCGGTCTGGCATCTGTTCGTCGTGCGCCATGCGCGGCGCGACGCGCTGGCGGCGCGGCTGGCCGCTGCGGGCATCGGCACGATGATCCACTACCCGGTGGCGCCGCACCTGCAGCCGGCCTACGCCCACCTGGGGCTGGCGGCCGGGCGCTTCCCGCGTTCCGAGGCCCTGCACGCGCAGGTGCTGAGCCTGCCGATCGGGCCGACGCAGGATCTGGCGCAGACCCGCGAGGTCATCGCCGTGCTGCGCCGCGCCTGCACCGAGCTCGACGCGGCGGCCTGAGCCCGGCACGGCGACCGGGGCGGCGCGAGCGCCGCCCCGCGGGGCTCACGACGACGCGGGGCCTTCGCCGGCCGCTGCGGGCGCGACCGGCTCGTCGTCCGGCAGGTGCACCCCGGCGGCCATCGTCAGCGCGACCATGCGCTCGCGCGGCGTCGTCCGGATCTTGCGCAGCACCACGCGCATGAACGCCGCCTGCTCGCGCTGGCAGGGCTGGACCCTGGCGTCCAGCCAGCTCGACGCGGCGACCTCGAAGCGGTGGTCGACCCAGCCCAGATACCAGAACCAGTCGGTGTAGTAGATCCACGAGTTCTCGTTCATCGCGCGCACGTGCGTCGGGTCCTGCCAGGCGGTCAGGGCGCGCTCGTGCGGCACCTCGATGTGGAACTCGCCGCCCTCCTTCAGCAGGCGCAGGCAGTTGCTCATCAGCGCCGGCAGGTCGCCGACGTGCTCGAGCACGTTGTTCGCGTCGATGCGATCGACGCTGTCGGCGGCCAGCACCAGCGGCCCGACGGTGGGCGAGTCGGCGTGCAGCGGCAGCTCCAGCGCGCCGGACAGGTCCAGCAGCAGGTCGGGCTCGGCCCGCGCGAGCACGTCGACGTTGAGCCAGCCGGGCCGGTAGTCCTTGCCGGAGCCGATGTGGATGCGCTCCGGCGCCCAGGGCTCGGCCGGGCGGCACTCGTGGTGGGTGCCGACGAAACCCTCGGCGAAACCCAGCGCGGCGGCGTAGGCGCCCAGCGGATCGGCCGCCTCGAAACGCTGCAGCGCCGCGCGCGTGACGTCGTAGTAGGCCGGCGTCGCGAAGTCCTCGCTGAAGAACTGGACGAGCTCGTTCTCGTCCTGCAGCCAGATCACGCAGTCCTCGAAGGCCTCGTCGGGCCGGGTGTCCGGGGTGCGTTCGGAGATCACCGGCGTGCCCAGCGACAGGCAGTGGGCGACGCGGACCTGCTCGAAGCGGGCGCTGTCGTAGAAGTGGCAGTTCAGCACCGCCTTGGCCTGGCGGATGTAGTGGTCGCGCTCCTCGCCGTAGAGCGCGCTGTCGAACACCGTCACCGTCCAGCCCAGGGCCTCGATGCGGTCGATCATCGCCTTGCGGCGGTCGTTCATGCTGCCGAAGAACAGCAGGTCGATCGGCCGCTCCTCGAGCGGCAGCGGCACCGCCGGCGCGAGATAGGGCGCGTGCCAGAACGGCACCACCGGCACCTCGTCGGGAACCTGCGCGTAGGCCGCGACGTTGTCGGCGTCGTAGTCGACGACGGCGTTGGCGGCGAGCAGCTTCAGGTACTCCGGGCGCACCGAGGCGCCGCGGTCGCCGAGCTGCTCGAGGTTGACGAACACGCAGGCATGGCGGCGGCACAGCGAGGCGTCGAAGCCCAGGTGCGCACCGAAGACGAAGTTCACCGCGTCGTGGCGCAGCCGGTTCTTGGCGATGCTGACCTCGGCGCCGAGGCGGCGGAACTGCCAGCGGAAGTAGCGCGCCGGATCGAGCAGGCCCAGCGAGTGCACGTAGCCCAGCGGCTGGCAGATGCTCAGGTGAATCTTGGGAGGCAGGCTCATGGGCGCCTTTCAGGCCGGATCGGGGGCCGTTCGGAGGTCGACAGACGGGGGAAGACGAAGCCGGGCACGCGGCGCCGTTCAGCGCCGGCCCTCGGGGGCCGTCGCGGGCAGCGCCTGCGGCGGCAGGCCCTGGCGCTCACGCTCGGCCATGCGCAGCAGCAGCGCGTCGAAGTCGGCGGCATAGCGCGCGGTGTCGAACAGCGGCAGCGTCAGCCGCCGCTCGCGCAGGTGGCGCTGCAGCGCCTGCAGCCGCGAGCGGTCGCGGGCCAGGCCGACGGCCAGGTCCACGTAGGCGTCGCCGTCGCCGCAGACGAGCTCGTCGAGCTCGCAGGCGTGCAGCAGGCTCGCCGCCACGCGCGACGCGAAGGTCTGCCCCGGCACGGTCAGCACCGGCACGCCGGCCCACAGCGCCTCGCTGGCGGTGGTGTGGGCGTTGCAGGGCCAGGTGTCGAGGAACAGGTCGGCGCACTGCAGCCGCGCGAGGTGGTCTTCGATCGACACGCGCTTGCCGAAGACCACGCGCTCGCGCGCGATGCCGCGCGCCGCCAGCTCGGCGAGCAGGTTGCGCGGCGCCTGCCCGTTCCACTCCAGCAGCCACAGCACGCTGTCGGGCACCTGCGCCAGGATGCGCGCCCACAGGTCGAGCATCGCGGGGTTGAGCTTGTAGCTCTGGTTGAAGCAGCAGAACACCGTGGCGCCCTCGGGCAGCCCTTCCTCGCGGCGCGACGGGCACGGCGGCAGGACGCGGTTGCGGTCGTTGGGCTGGTAGGACCACGGCAGCTGCGCGATCTTCTCGCTGAAGTGCGGCGCGTGCTCGAGCGGCGTCACGACGGGGTCGCCGATGACGTAGTCGATGAAGTCCGCCCCGGTGGTGCCGGGGTAGCCCAGGAAGGCCACCTGCACCGGCGCCGGGCGGTGCGCGAGGACGGCGTAGCGCGTGTCCGCGGTGTGGCCCTTGAGGTCGACCGCGATGTCCACGCCGTCGGCGTGCATGCGCTGGGCGATCTGCTGGTCGGTCATGCTGTTGACGTCGACGAAGCGGTCGCAGGCCGCAATGACGCGCGCGCGCAGCGCCGACTGGTCGTCCGGGCTGTGGGAGTAGACCAGCACCTCGAAGCGCTCGCGGTCGCAGCGCTCGAAGAACTCGGCCATCAGCACGGCGGTGGCGTGCGAGCAGATGTCGGCCGTCAGGTAGCCGACGCGCAGGCGGCCCTCGGTGCGCACGCGCCGCCGCGGCAGCGGCGCAACGCCGCGCGCGTAGGTGGCCGAGCACAGGCGGGCGGCGTGCAGCTGCTCCTGCGGGCTGCAGTCCAGCGCCAGCAGCGGGAACACCGACAGCAGCTGCGGCGTGTCCAGGCCGATGCGGTTGAGCGCTTCGCGCAGCTGCGCGGTCTCCTCGGCGCGGCGGCTCCACTCGCAGGCGTTGCCGCTCTCGTGCGTCAGGATCGTCAGCGCCAGCGCGCGCACCGCGCCTTCGTCGAGCACGGCGGCGGTGCGCATGCACTCCGCGGCCTGCTCCGGCATGCGCAGCGCCTTGAACGCCAGGCCCATGCGGTAGTGCTCGAGCGCCGCATCCATCTTGAGCGACAGCGCGCGGAAGTAGGCCTCGATGGCCTCGTGGTGGCGCCCGGCGCGGAACAACGCGTAGCCGTGCGTCGAGTGATAGGCGTGGTCGCGCACGACACCGGCCGGCGCCGCGTCCAGGCAGGCCGCGGCATCGGCATAGCGGTGCAGCGCGGACAGGCACTGGGCGGCGGTCAGCGCGGTGATGGTGTCGTAGCCGCGGGTGCTCTTCGTGACCGCGTTGAAGGCCTGGATCGCGGCGTCGTTCTGGCCGAGCTGCAGCCGGGCGCGGCCCAGGTTGAGCCAGTACAGCGCGTCGCCGGGCGCCAGCCGGGCGGCGCGCTCGAACTCCTCCGCCGCACGCTGCCAGCGCCCGACCTTCACGGCGGCGGCACCGGCCTGCCAGTGCGTGCGGGCACGGTGATCTGAACCAGCTGTGGCATTTTTCATGGTCTGTCGGACTCCAAGCGCGGGCAGGCCGCGCACACCGCGACCCCGGCTGCACTGTAGGCAGACGCGCGTGGGCACCGTCGACGGATAAGCGCCGCCTTCCCGGGCCATCTCGCACGAGGGCGCGGGCCGCGACGGCACTCGCAGTGCGCGGCGCCGGCGGCGGCGGCGGCGAAGGGTTTCGCAACGACTCGCTAAAGTTTTTCCGCGGCGCTTCGATAACACCCCCAACGGGTCCGACAACGAATCCGTGGTCCGGCCAGAAGCCCGATCGACGCCTCCCGCAAGGAAGGCCACGAGAAGGGGACTGGCGTCGGGCGGTGGCCTCGAAGGCGCGAGCCGGATGAGGTCAGTGCAACACGTGACGCCCGAGGCGGCTTGCGCGAGCGGAGAGTTCCGCCGTGCGCCCGGGTCGCCGACAGTCTTAGGAGCCCTCAATGCCTGCCACCATCAACACCAACATTGCCTCGCTGAACGCGCAGCGCAACCTGACCACCTCGCAGTCGTCGCTGGCCACCTCGATGGCCCGGCTGTCGTCCGGTCTGCGCGTCAACTCCGCGAAGGACGACGCCGCCGGCCTCGCCATCGCCGAGCGCATGAACGCCCAGATCAAGGGCATGAACGTCGCCGTGCGCAACGCCAACGACGGCATCTCCTGGGCGCAGACCGCCGAAGGCGCGCTGGCCAAGGTCGGCGACTCGCTGCAGCGCATGCGTGAACTGGCGGTGCAGTCGCGCAACGCCACCAACACGGCCAAGGACCAGGACTCCCTGCAGAAGGAATTCCTGGAGCTGCAGAACGAAGTCAAGCGCGTGCTCGGCGGCACCACCTTCAACGAGCAGAAGATCTTCGGCCAGACCTCGGACCTGACCTTCCAGGTCGGCGCCAACACCAGCGGTGACGACGTGGTGACGGTCAAGCAGGCCGCCGCCTTCAGCGCCAACGCCGACATCGGCGCGGTGACCTCCACCGCCGCCATCATCGGCACCAGCGGCTCGGTCACGAGCGCCGCGGACCTGAAGACCGTCATCGACAACATCGACAAGGCGATCAACACGGTCAACAACGAGCGCTCGATGTGGGGTGCGACGCAGAACCGCTTCGAGGCCGTGATCTCGAACCTGCAGGTCAGCATCGAGAACCAGTCGGCCGCCCGCAGCCGCATCATGGATGCCGACTTCGCCTCGGAGACGGCCAACATGAGCCGCGCGCAGATCCTGCAGCAGGCCGGCAACGCGATGGTCGCGCAGGCCAACCAGCTGCCCCAGCAGGTCCTGAGCCTGCTGCGCTGATCGCAGCCCGGGCCCGGCGCGCGTCGAAGCGGCGCGCCCCGGACACCGCCCCGCAAGCCGCGCCCACCCGGGCGCGGCTTTTCTTTTGGCGCGTCTTTCCTGCCCTTTTCGCGCTTTTGCCGCCCGCGGCCCTCCGGACAATGCAGCCATCGAAGGAGAGCCGCACATGCCTCAGACCATCAACACCAACCTGGCCTCGCTGAACGCCCAGCGCAGCCTCAGCGCCTCCCAGGGCTCGCTGGCGACGTCGATGGCGCGCCTGTCGTCGGGTCTGCGCGTGAACTCCGCGAAGGACGATGCGGCCGGCCTGGCGATCGCCGAACGGATGAACGCCCAGGTGCGCGGCATGAACGTCGCGATCCGCAACGCCAACGACGGCATCTCCTACGCCCAGGTGGCCGAAGGTGCGCTGGCCAAGATCGGCGACTCGCTGCAGCGCATGCGCGAACTCGCCGTGCAGTCGCGCAACTCGACCAACACGGCCAAGGACCAGGACTCGCTGCAGAAGGAATTCTTCGAGCTGCAGACCGAGGTCAAGCGTGTGCTCGGCGGCACCACCTTCAACGAGAAGCCGGTCTTCGGCCAGACCACGGACATGTCGTTCCAGGTCGGCCCGAACACGACCGACGACGACGTCGTCACCGTCAGGATCGCCGCCGCCTTCAGCGCCAATGCCGACCTCGGCGCGGTGACGACCACCAGCTCGGTGATCGGCACCTCCGGCGCGCTGACCAGCGCCGCCGACCTGAAGACCGTCATCGACAACATCGACAAGGCGCTCAACACGGTCAACAACGAACGCGCGATGTGGGGTGCGACCCAGAACCGCTTCGAGGCCGTGATCTCCAACCTGCAGATCAGCGTCGAGAACCAGTCGGCCGCGCGCAGCCGCATCATGGATGCCGACTTCGCTGCCGAAACGGCCAACATGAGCCGCGCGCAGATCCTGCAGCAGGCCGGCAACGCGATGGTCGCGCAGGCCAACCAGCTGCCCCAGCAGGTGCTGAGCCTGCTGCAGCGCTGACGCGACCCCCCTTCGCCGGGACCACCGGCAAGCCCTCCTTCCACGCCGCTCCGGGGCCGTCAGCCACGGCGCGGCGTGACGCCTTGCGCGAAACGGCGCAGCGCAGGCTCAAGTTCGGCGCGTGCGCGCCGAAGGCGAGACGAGACTCCAAGGAATCGACATGGCGACCATTTCCTCCACCGGCCTGGGCAGCGGCATCAACGTCGAGGCGGTGGTCACGCAGCTGATGTCGGTCGAGAAGCGGCCGCTGAACCTGCTGCAGCAGGCGAACTCGACGCTCAACACCCGGCTGTCGGCGGTCGGCAAGCTCACGAGCTACACCTCGGAGATGCGCGACGCGGCCAACGCGCTGTCGTCGGTGCTGCTGTGGAAGCAGACCGCGGCGACGAGCAGCGACAGCGCCGCCGTCGGCGTCAGCTCCGCCGGCGGGGCCGTGGCCGGCAGCTACGCCATCGGGGTGCAGCAGCTCGCCAGCACGCAGACCGTCGCGAGCCAGCGCTTCGCGGCGTCGGACACCGTCGTCGGCACCGGCACGCTGAAGATCGAGCTCGGCAGCTGGACCGGCGAACCGACGCCGACCGGCTTCTCCGCCAAGAGCGAGGTCACGGTGACCATCGGCGAAGAGGACAACACGCTCGAGAAGATCCGCGACAAGATCAACGCCGCCGGCGCCGGCGTCACCGCGACCATCGTCACCGACTCGCAGGGCGCGCGCCTGGCGCTGCGCTCGGCGAGCACCGGCGCCGAGAGCGCGTTCCGCGTCACCGCGACCGAGACCGCTGACGACGGCAGCACCACGACCGGCCTGTCGACGCTGGGCTTCAGCGCCGTCGGCGCCAGCGCGATGACGCGCACCCAGACCGCCGCCGACGCCGTGGCGACGATCAACGGCATCCAGGTCACCTCGGCGAGCAACAAGCTCGAGAACGTCGCCGAAGGGCTGACGCTGACGCTGAACAAGACCACGACGAGCGCCGTCGAGGTGAAGGTCAACGCCGACGACGAGGCCGTGACCAAGGCCGTCGACACCTTCGTGAAGGCCTTCAACCAGCTCGCCAGCTACATCGCCGAGCAGACCAAGTACGACGCCGACACCAAGAAGGGCGGCACGCTGCAGGGCGACCGCACGACGGTGTCGCTGCAGTCCCAGCTGCGCAACGTCATCAACGAAGGCAGCAGCGCGTCGTCGGTCTACGGCCGCCTGTCCGACGTCGGCATCTCGATGGGCGCCAACGGCCAGCTCTCGGTCGACAGCACCAAGCTGAAGAACGCGCTGACGAGCCAGCGCGAGGAACTGCGCAAGGTCTTCGCCGAGGACGCCGACACCACCGCCGGCTCCGGCTTCATGGACCGCTTCCGCGACCTGGGCAACGCGGTGCTCGGCAGCGAGGGGCTGCTGACGACGCGCACCTCCGGCATCCAGTCGCAGATCAAGCAGAACGAGAAGAGCCAGGACGCGTTCGAGGTCCGGCTGGCCCTGGCCGAGGCGCGCCTGCGCCGCCAGTACCAGGCGCTGGACACCAGCATGACGACGCTGTCGGGGCTGTCGAGCTACGTCACGCAGCAGCTCGCCGCGCTGAACAAGTCGAGCAGCTGAGCGGCCGCCGCCGCCGCACCCGCGCCACGGCCCCAGGCGCCCGCGACCGCGGGGCCTGGGGCCGATGTCCTTTCAGGGGGCGATGCCGGCGCCGGCGGTCGCCGGAAAAGCCGGGTCAGGACCGCCGTTTCCGGCTCAAGTCCCGCCAGCCCACGCCGATAAATCCATCACTTTCCGCTGAATCGACGCACATCCCCACCATGTTCGCCTCCGCCTCCGCGTTCGCCCGCCCGCAGCAGTTCGCCCACGCCTACCACCGTGTCGGCGCCGAGACGGCGATCAGCACGGCCTCGCCGCACCAGCTCGTCGCGCTGCTGTACCAGGGTTTCCAGGACGCGATCGCCCAGGCCCGCGGCGCGATGCGCGCCGGCGAGATCGAGCGCAAGAACCGCGCGATCAAGCATGCGCTGTCCATCGTCGACGAAGGCCTGCGCGCCTGCCTGGACCTCGAGTCCGGCGGCCAGCTGGCCAAGGATCTGCACGCGCTGTACGGCTACATCGAGCTGCGCCTGACCCACGCCAACCTGCGCAACGACGAAGCCGTGCTCGACGAATGCCAGCGCCTGATGCAGCCGCTGCAGGACGCCTGGAACGCCATCGGCGACAAGGTCGGCGGCCAGCCCGGACGAGGCTGAACCGGCGCCACCACGAGGACCCGCGATGAACACCGACCTCCTGAAGTACTACGAGGCCATCGAGCAGGCCAGCGCCGACATGCTGTCGGCGGCCAAGGCCGGCAACTGGGACGAGGTCGTCAAGCTCGAGGGCGCCTGCGTGCTGCTGATCAGCCAGCTCAAGCACGCCGCACGCGAGGCCAGCCTGGACGCCGAGGCGGCCAAGGCCAAGTCGCGCATCATGCAGCGCATCCTGATCAACGACGCCGAGATCCGGCACCTCGCCGAGCCCTGGCTGCAGGATCTCGACGACACGCTGGCAGGGCGCCAGAAGACCCTGCACTAGCCGTCCGGCCGACGCCGCCCTCGGGCGGCGTTCGTCGTTCACGAAAGAGCCATGGCCATGTTCGAGGACACCCGCCCCGCCGACCTGGACGCCGGCGGCACGATCGACCGCTGGGCCGAGTTCCGCGTCGATCACCCGCGCGAGCTGCAGGCGCTGCTGCGCCAGATCTGCGAGAGCAGCGCCACGGTGCACCTGAACGCGCCCGACGGCATCGGGCTGACGACCACGCTGTGGTCGGTGGACGCTGCCTCGGGGCGGCTGTCGTTCAGCGCCGACGAAGGCCTGCCGGGGCTGCAGGCGCTGGTCGACGCCGACGAGGCGACGGCCGTGGCCTATCTCGACAGCGTCAAGCTGCAGTTCGAGCTGCAGGGCCTGCTGCTGGTGCGCGGCCCGCGCGCCTGCGCGCTGCAGGCCCAGATGCCGCGCGCGCTCTACCGCTTCCAGCGCCGCGGCGCCTACCGCGTGCGGCCGCACGGCCGCCAGGCGCCCACCGCACGGCTGCGCCATCCGGCCATCCCCGAGATGTCGCTGGCGCTGCGCCTGATCGACATCAGCGCCGGCGGCTGCGCGCTGCTGCTGCCGCACGACGTCCCGCCGATGCCGCCGGGCATCGAGCTGGCCGGCGTGCAGATCGAGCTCGATCTCGAGACCCGCTTCGTCACCAAGCTGTCGCTGCGCCACGTCACCGCCCTGCCCGCCGACGGCCAGGGCCTGCGCCTGGGCTGCGAATGGCTGTCGCTGCCGGCCGGCGGAGAACGCCTGCTGCAGCGCTGGATCGACCTCTCGCAGCGCCGCCGCCGGCTGATGTCGCTGTGAACCCGCCCGCCACCGGCCGCCGCGCGCGCGGCTTCAGCCTCGTCGACGTGATGTCCGCCTGCGCCGTGACGGCCATCGTCGCCGGCCTGGCGGTGCCGAGCTGGCAGGGCAGCCTGGTGAAGACGCGCCGCGCCGACGCGGTGCAGGCGCTGACGCGGCTGCAGGCCGCGCAGGAAGGCTACCGCGACCGCCACGGCCGTTACGCCGACGACGTCGCGGCGCTGCGCCTGCCCGGCGTCAGCGAGGCCGGCCACTACACCCTGGCCGTCGAGCGCGAGGCCGACGGCCGCTACCTCGCCAGCGCCACGCCGGTGGCCGGCGGCCCGCAGGCCGGCGATCACGACTGCCCGGCGCTGACGCTGGCCGTGGACAGCGGCTTTGCCCGCCAGGGCCCGACCCGCCGCTGCTGGAACCGATGAAGCGCCCCGCCCTCGGCCTCACGCTGCTCGAAGCGATGATCGCGCTGGCGATCGTGGCGCTGCTCGCCTCGCTGGCCGTGCCGTCCTTCGGCAGCGCCGCCGAGCGCGCCCGCCTGCGCATGGCCGCCGAGACGCTGGCCGCCGACCTCGGCGAAGCCCGTTTCGAGGCCGCGCGCCGCGGCCAGCCGCTGCACCTGGACGTGCACGCCGGCGCCGACTGGTGCTGGGCCATCGCCACCGACAGCGGCTGCGGCTGCGGCAGCGAGCGCGGCTGCCAGCTCAAGACCGAGCGGGCCGCCGACCACCGCGGCATCCGGCTGCTGGACGCCGCGCCGGCGCGGCTGGAAGCCGACGGCGAGGCCCAGGCCCAGCCCCGGCCGGCGGTGTTCGAGTCCTCGCGCGGCGAGCGGCTGCAGGTCTCGCTGTCGCCGCTGGGCCGGGCCCGCATCTGCGCACCGGCGGGTGTCGTGTCCGGCTACGCCGCATGCTGACGCCGCAGCGCCCGGCCGGCGTCCGCTTCTCGCTCGCCCGGGCCCTGGTGATCTGGGGGCGCGGTGATCCTGGCGGCGATCGTGCTCGTGGCGCTGCGGCTGCACGAGGTCGCCGAACGCCACCTCGAGGAGGAGGCGCTGCGCACCGCGCGCGGCTGGGCGCTGCAGGTCGGCCGCGTCGTGCCGCAGCCGGCCAGCCTGTTCGGGCCGGCGCCGGCGCCGCGTGCGCTGCTGCCGCTGGCCGGCCTGCGCGGCACGACCGCCGTCTACGCCTTCCGCCTGCACGCCCCCGACGGCCGCGTCACGCTGGCCTCCGAGGGCCTGCCGGCGGCGCCGGCGGCGCTGGCCACGGCCCGTGTGCTCGACCTGGTGACCGGCCGCAGCACCCACGTCGTCGAGCTCCAGCGCCAGCCCGACACGCGCTCGGCCGTGCACGCCGACGTCTGGCTGCCGGTGCAGGGCGACGGCGTGCTGCTGGGCGTGGCCCAGGTCCGCGTCGACCTCGACGAGAGCGCCGCGGTGACGACCCGCTCGGCCGTGCGCGCCGCCAGCGCCACCTTCGCCGGGCTGCTGGGCGTGGGCCTGGCCGGCCTGCTGCTGTGGCGCGCCTACGCACGCGCCGAACGCAGCGCGCGCGCGCGCATCGACTACCTCGACCAGCACGACCCGCTGACCGGCGCGCTCAACCGCGAGAGCTTCGTCGCCGCGCTGCGCCGCGCCGCCGCCCGCCGCGCCGGCCACAGCGCCGTGCTGTGCATGGACCTGGACCGCTTCCGCGAATTCAACGAGTGGCTGGGCCGCGGTGCCGGCGACTCGCTGCTGCGCCAGGTGGCGGCACGGCTGCGCGCCACGGTGCGCAGCGGCGACCTCGTCGCACGCCTGGGCAGCGACGAGTTCGCGGTGCTCGCCGACACCGGCGACGCCGAGGCGCTGGCGACGCTGGCCCAGCGCATCGTCGAGGCGCTGCGCCAGCCCTACGACGTCGGCGGCCGGCGCTGCGAGATCGGCGCGAGCATCGGCATCGCGCTGCACGGCGTCGACAGCCGCGAGGCCGACCGGCTGCTGCAGCAGGCCGACCTGGCGCTGGCACGCGCCAAGGCCGACGGGCGCGGCACCTTCCGCTTCTACGACGCGCGGCTGGACGACGAGCTGCAGCGCCGCCGACGCCTGGGCGCCGAGCTGCGCGACGCGCTCGCCGCCGACGCGCTGGTGCTGCACTTCCAGCCGCTGATGGATGCCGCCAGCGGCCGCATCGTCGGCTACGAGGCGCTGGCGCGCTGGCCGCACGCCGAGCGCGGCTGGGTGCCGCCGGCGAGCTTCATTCCGCTGGCCGAGCAGACCGGGCTGATCGAGGATCTCGGCGCCTGGGTGCTGCGCGCGGCCTGCCGCGAAGCCGCACGCTGGCCGGCACCGCTGTCGGTGGCCGTCAACCTGAGTCCGGCGCAGTTCCGCCGCGACGGCGGCATCGCCGAGGTCGTCGCCGAGGCGCTGCGCGACTCGGGCCTGGCGCCCGAGCGGCTGGAGCTGGAGATCACCGAGTCGCTGCTGATGGCGCGCACCGAGCCCGTGCTGCGCGCGCTGCGCGAGCTGCGCGGCCTGGGCGTGAGCATCGCGATGGACGACTTCGGCACCGGCTATTCCAGCCTGGCGCACCTGTGGCGCTTCCCGCTGGACCGCGTCAAGCTCGATCGCGAGTTCACCCACAGCCTGGCCGACGACGCCAAGGTCGGCGTCATCGTCGGCTCGGTCGTCTCGATGGCCCACGCCCTGGGCATGCACGTCACGGCCGAAGGCGTCGAGACCGAAGCCCAGCGCCAGGCCCTGGCCGCCCACGGCTGCGACGTCCTGCAAGGCTTCCTGCTCGGCCGCCCCCAGCCCGCCGACCGCCTGCCCCACCAGAGCGCAGACACAGCACTGGTCTGACAGTCGCGAACAAAGAAAAGCGGCCCGGCCGGCCGCGTCAAGCTGACGCCACGGCCGGGCTCCGCCCGACGCACGCACAAGGCCCACCCAGCGGACGCCGCGGATCCGGCTCCGCCGGTCCGCTGGCGTCGCCCCCCTCGGGGGGGGAGCGCGCGAGCGCTCCGGGGGGGCCCTACACCTGCATGTTCATGATTTCGGTGTAGGCGCTGACCAGCCGGTTGCGCACCTGCACCGTCGCCTGGAAACCCAGCTGCGCCTTCTGCATCGCGACCATCGTCTCCTCGAGGCTGACGGTCGGGTTGTCCAGCGCCACCTCGCGCTGCAGGCGTTGCGCCTCCAGCTGGTTGCGGCTCGCGTCCTGCAGCGCCTCGGCCATCGCCGAGCGGAAGCTGCCGCCCTGGGCCGGCGCCTCGGTCTTGCCGACCAGGGGCGTGCCGTCGGGCCGCAGCCCTGCGCGGGCCACCGCCTGGTTGAAGTCGAAGGGCTTGAGTTTGAGTTCCATGGTGCCGATGACGCACTGTAGAGGCGGCGTCCCCGGTCCTAAGGCGCGAACAGGCGAGTGTTTGCCGGTTTTCTTGTGCCACCGGAAAGCCCGGCGGCAGCGAAGAATGCCCAGCCATGGAGACTGCCGTCGTTGCGCAACCCCCGCTCGTGCCCGAGACGCCGCCCGGATTCGTGGCGCGCCTGACGGCGCTGCCGATGAAGACCAAGGTGATGGCCGGGGCCGGCCTCGCCGCGCTGCTGGCGATCGTCGTCGTGCTGGCGCTGTCGCTGAAGCAGGACGACTACCGCGTGCTCTTCGCCAACGTCGGCGAGAAGGACGGCGGCGCCATCGTCGAGAAGCTGGCGCAGATGAACGTGCCCTACCGCTTCAGCGAAGGCGGCGGCACGATCATGGTGCCGGCCAGCCAGGTCTACGACCTGCGCCTGAAGCTCAGCGCCGCCGGCCTGCCCAAGGGCTCGATCACCGGCTACGAGCTGCTCGACAAGACGGCCTTCGGCCAGACGCAGGGCCAGGAACGCATCAACCTGCAGCGTGCGCTCGAAGGCGAGCTCACGCGCACCATCCAGACCCTGTCGTCGGTGGAGACGGCGCGCGTGCACCTGGCGCTGCCCAACCAGAACGGTTTCTTCCGCGAGCAGCAGAAGCCCTCGGCCTCGGTCGTGCTGACGCTGCGCCCGGGCCACACGCTGGACCGCGCCCAGCTCGCCGGCATCGTGCACCTGGTGTCCTCCAGCGTGCCCGAGCTGAGCGCCAAGGCGGTCAGCGTGCTCGACGGCGACGGCAGCCTGCTGTCCAGCCAGGACAACGCCTCGCAGGGCCTGGACACCCAGCAGCTGCAGTACGTGCGCGAGGTCGAGGCGACCTACCTGCGCCGCGTCAACGACCTGCTCGAGCCGGTGCTCGGCCGCGACAACCTGCGCGCCACCGTCACCGCCGAGGTCGACTTCTCGCAGACCGAGCAGACCTCCGAGGAATTCAAGCCCAACCAGGGCGACAACCCGGCCGCGGTGCGCGCCTCGCGCGTGTCCGAATCCACCCGCCCGGGCGCCAACGTGCCCAGCGGCGTGCCCGGCGCGGTCAGCAACCAGCCGCCGGTGCCGGCCTCGGCGCCGATCAACGGCCCGGCGCAGGCCCTGCAGGCGGCCAACGGCGGCGCCGCCGGCGGCAACGCCCAGCGCGACGCCGAGACGCGCTACGAGGTCGACAAGACGGTGCGCGTGATCCGCGGCGCCACCGGCACGGTGCGCCGGATCAACGCCGCCGTCGTCGTCAACCACCGCAACGGCGTCGACGCCAAGGGCAAGCCGACGAGCACGCCGCTGTCGCAGGAGGAGCTGGACAAGCTCACCGCGCTGGTCGAGCAGGGCATCGGCTTCAGCAAGGAGCGCGGCGACTCGGTGCGGGTCGTCAACGCCCCGTTCCGCGTCGAGAAGGCGCCCGAGGCCGAGGAAGTGCCGATCTGGCAGCAGCCTTGGGTGCTGGACCTGCTGCGCAGCGGCGCGACGCCGGCGGCGCTGGTGCTCGTCGCGCTGATCGTCGTCTTCACGCTGATCCGCCCGGCGATCAAGGCCGCCGCGGCCAAGCCCGAGCCGATCAAGGGCGAGACCGTCGACGAGCTCGTCGACGGCGGCGCGGCGCTGCCCGGCCCCGACCAGCTGCCGGCGCTGGAGGCCCCGCGCTCCAACGACAAGCTCGAAGCCGCGCGCAAGCTGGCGCGCGAGAACCCGGCCGCCGTCGCGAACATCGTGCGCGGCTGGGTCAGCGGCGAAGCCGCCTGACGGGAGGATCCGATGGCCGCGCCGATGGACGACGAAGGGCTGGAAGACGCCGCGATCCTGCTGATGTCGCTGGGCGAGGAGGAGGCCGCCGAGGTCTTCAAGCACCTCGCCCCGAAGGAAGTGCAGCGCCTGGGCGAGACGATCGCCAAGATGAAGGCCGTGCCGCGCGAGCGTGTCGACACCATCCTGGAGAAGTTCACCGAGGTTGCCGAGCGCGAGCACATCCTCGTGCCCGACACCGACGAGTACGTGAAGTCGGTGCTGCGCAAGGCGCTCGGCGAGGACAAGGCGGCGCTGCTGATCGACCGCATCCTGCAGGGCAGCGACGTCACCGGCATCGAGAGCCTGAAGTGGATGGACGCCAGCTCGGTGGCCGAGCTGCTGCGCCACGAGCACCCGCAGATCGTCGCCGCGATCCTGGTGCACCTGGAGTTCGACCAGGCCGCCGAGGTGCTCAAGCAGTTCGTCGAGCGCCAGAGGAACGAGGTGCTGGTGCGCATCGCGACACTCGACGGCATCCAGCCGGCGGCGCTGAAGGACCTCAACGAGGTCATGAGCAAGGTGCTCGCCGGCGGCGACCGCATGAAGAAGAGCACGCTCGGCGGCGTCAAGGCCGCCGCCGAGATCCTGAACATGCTGGGCAGCTCGGCCGAGACCTCGGTGCTGGACTTCGTGCGCGAGACCGACAACGAGCTGGCGCAGAAGATCATGGACAACATGTTCACCTTCGACGACCTGGAGAAGATCGACGACAAGGGCATCCAGGCGCTGCTGCGCGAGGTGCAGTCGGAGTCGCTGATCGTCGCGCTCAAGGGCGCCACGCCGGGCCTGCGCGAGAAGATCTTCAAGAACATGTCCACGCGCGCCGCCGAGACGCTGCGCGAGGACCTCGAGTCCCGCGGCCCGGTGCGCCTGTCCGAGGTCGAGGCCGAACAGAAGGAGATGCTCAAGACCGTCCGCCGCCTGGCCGACGAAGGGCAGATCATGCTGAGCACGGGTGGCGATGAGCAGTTCCTCTAAACACGGTTTCCGCAACGTCCCGCCGCCGCAGGGCAGCAAGCCGGCGAGCGCCTACACGCGTTTCATCCCGCGCGAGGAGCTCGGCGACTTCGCCGCCTGGAAGCCCGGCTCGTTCCACGGCGAACCCGAACCCGAGGCGCCGCCGCCCGAGCCGGCCGCCCCGCCCGAGCCGACGCCCGAGGAGTGGCTGGCGAAGATCGCCGCCGCGCGCCAAGCCGGCTACCAGGACGGCTACCGCGACGGCCTGGTCGCGCTCGAGGGATTCAAGCAGAGCTTCGCCTCGCAGGCCACGGCCCAGGTGGGCGCCGTCGTCGACAGCTTCAACGCCCAGTTCGACCGGCTCGACACCGAGATCGCGACGGCCGTCGCGCGCACCGCGGTGCAGCTGGCGCGCCAGGTGCTGCGCAGCGAGCTGCAGGCCGACCCGTCGCTGGTGGCGCGTGTCGCCGCCGAGGCCGTCAACAACGTGCTGCTGAGCGCGCGCCACATCACCGTGCGCGTGCACCCGAACGACCTGCCGCTGGTCGCCGAGGGCGCCGAGGAGGCGCTGACCGCGCGCGGCGCGCGGCTGCTGGCCGACGACGGCATCGAGCGCGGCGGCGTGCTCGTCGACTCCGACGTCGGCTCGATCGACGCGCGCATCGCCTCGCGCTGGGCGCAGGCCGCCGCGGCGATGGGCAGCGACGAGCCCTGGGAGCCGACGCCATGACCCCGGTGGCGGACACCCGCGCGCGCAAGTGGTCGCGCTTCCTGCAGGACATCCAGGACTACGCCAGCGCGCCGCAGCCGCTGGAGGCCGTGGGCACGCTGCTGCGTGTCACCGGCCTGGTGCTCGAGGCCGCCGGCGTGCGCGTGCCGGTCGGCTCGATCTGCGAGATCCGCCAGCCCGGGCAGCCGCCGGTGCTGGCCGAGGTCGTCGGCTTCAACGGCGACCGCGCCTTCCTGATGCCCACCGGCGACCTGCACGGCCTGGCCAGCGGCGCGCGTGTCATCCCGCGCCCGGCGCCGCGCGTGCCGCCGCGTTTCGGCGTCGAGAACCACCCCTGGCGGCGCAGCGAGGACCGCGGCCTGCACCTGCCGATGGGCGACGGCCTGCTCGGCCGCGTCGTCGACTCGCACGGCCATCCGATGGACCGCGGCGGCCCGATCGCCGACGCCCACGCGCAGCCGATGATCCGCCGCCCGATCAACGCCATGGACCGCGACCCGGTGCGGCGCGCGCTGGACACCGGCGTGCGCTCGATCAACGCGCTGCTGACCGTCGGCCGCGGCCAGCGGCTGGGCCTGTTCGCCGGCACCGGCGTCGGCAAGTCGGTGCTGCTGGGCATGATGGCGCGCTACACCGCCGCCGACGTCATCGTCGTCGGCCTGATCGGCGAGCGCGGCCGCGAGGTCAAGGAGTTCATCGAGGACATCCTCGGCGAGGACGGCCTGCGCCGCAGCGTCGTCGTCGCCGCGCCGGCCGACGCGCCGCCGCTGGTGCGCATGCAGGGCGCGAGCTACGCCACCGCGATCGCCGAGCACTTCCGCGACCGCGGCCAGCACGTGCTGCTGCTGATGGACAGCCTGACGCGCTACGCGATGGCGCAGCGCGAGATCGCGCTGGCCATCGGCGAGCCGCCGGCCACCAAGGGCTACCCGCCCAGCGTCTTCGCCAAGCTGCCGCAGCTCGTCGAGCGCAGCGGCAACGGCCTCAACGGCGTCGGCTCGATCACCGCCTTCTACACCGTGCTGACCGAGGGCGACGACCCGCAGGACCCGATCGCCGACGCGGCGCGCGGCATCCTCGACGGCCACATCGTGCTGTCGCGCGAGCTCGCCGAGTCGGGCCACTACCCGGCGATCGACGTCGAGCGTTCGGTCTCGCGCGTGATGAGCTCGGTGGCGCCGAAGGAGCACCTGCTCGCCGCGCGCAAGCTGCGCCAGCTGCTGGCCAAGTACAACAAGGCGCGCGACCTGATCCAGCTCGGCGCCTACGCCCCCGGCCACGACGCCGAGCTCGACACCGCGGTGCGCCTGCACGGCCAGATCGTCGCGCTGCTGCAGCAGGACATGCGCGAACGCGCCGACCTCGAGTCCAGCCGCCAGGAACTCCTCCACCTCGTCGGGACCTGACCATGAGCGCCCTGCCCACCCTGCTCGAACACGCCGAGTCCGAGCGCGACCAGATCCAGGCCGCGGTCCAGCGCGCCGAGGAGCACGCGCGCCGCGCCCAGTCCCAGGCCGACCAGCTCGACGGCTACCGCGGCGAGTACCAGCAGCGCTGGGCGAGCCAGTTCCGCCAGCTCGGCGCGGTCGAGATCCTGCACTGCTACCGCAGCTTCGGCGACCGCATCGACGAGGCCCTGGTGCAGCAGCAGCAGCAGATCGAGACCGCGAAGGCCAACGTCGAGCGGCTGCGCCAGCGGCTCGTCGCCGCCGAGATGCGCGTCGCCTCGGTGCGCAAGCTGATCGAGCGCCGCGAGCTCGAGCAGCAGCGTGTGCAGGCCCGCCGCGACCAGCGCCAGACCGACGAGACCGCGCAGCAGATCCGCTGGCGCGCCAGCCAGGCCGAAGCCGCCCGGCACTAGACATCCGCCACTGCCATGACGACTGCCGCCATCGCCACTGTCAACCCGAGCCCCGCCGCACCGACGCCGTCGAACGCCGCGCGGCAGAAGGAGCCCGGCGCCTTCGCCCGTGAACTCGGGCGCGCCGCCGAGGACGGCCAGGGTGCACGCAAGGCCGAGACCTCGCGCCAGGCCGACAAGGCCGAACGGAACGACCGTGCCGAACGTGACCGCGCCGAGCGCGGCCCGGACAAGGCGGCCCGCAAGGCGTCGGACACCGACGCCGCCGACGATGCCGCGTCGGCCACCGCCGAGGCCGGCGAGCGCACGACGCGCGGCGACGCGGACGAGGACGCCGGCGGGAGCGGCGACGTCTCGTCGCT
>NZ_AEWG01000117.1 GCF_000190375.1 Rubrivivax benzoatilyticus JA2 = ATCC BAA-35 | reverse complement strand
GCGGTCCAGCGCCGTCTCGGCGGCTGCCGCGGCGACGACGAAGGCCGCCAGCCGCGGCGGCGTCAGCCAGCGCCGGGCGTGCGCGTCGGCCCAGCGCGCCAGCGCGCGGCGCGTCTGCCCCGGCACGGTGGTCGGCCGGGTGTCGCGCCAGGCGTCGCGCCAGCGAACGAGGTCCTGCACCGTCAGCACGATGGCCACCAGCAGCGGCCAGGTCCACCAGCCCGCGGCGCCGGGCCAGGCCAGCAGCGCGGCGATGGACAGCGCCATCAGCAGCACGCCCGACACGGCCGCACGCGCCAGCCACGACAGCGGCCGGCCCAGGCGCTGAAGGCGCGCGTCGAGCTGGCGCCGCGCCGCCGCGATGAAACCGAAGAAGACGAAGAACGGCACCGCCAGCCCGATGAACACCGGCAGCGCCAGCAGCGGCACCACGACCTCCGAGACGGCGTCGGGCAACTGCGTCGCGACGCCGATCGCGGCCAGCAGCGCCAGCCAGACCGCCAGCACGATGGCCTCGACGCGGAACGCGAACCACAGCCGCGCCGCGGCGTGCGCGCCGGTGGCCTGGAAGGCCCGCGCGCAGGGTTCGCCAAACGTGTCGGCCAGGGCCCGCGCGGCGCCGCGGGTCGGCGACACGATGCGCGACAGCATCAGCCAGCGCCACGCCGAACGTGCGAACAGGCGCTGGCGCCCGCGGTCGGCGACGTCGGCGCGCAGCGCGCTCCAGGCCAGCTCCACCGCGTCGCGGTAGCGCGCCATCGCGCGGCTCTGGCCCGCCAGCCCGGCCAGCGCGTCGTCGTTCTCCGGGTCCAGGCGCAGCGCCTCGCGGTAGGCCTGCACCGCCTCGTCGGGCGAATGGCGGGTCTGGGCCAGGCGCACGAAGCCGTCGGCCCAGTCGGGAAAGGCGGCCACCAGCGCCTCGGCCTCGACACGCGCGCCGATCAGGTCGCCGGCGCGCTGGTGCACGGTGGACAGCAGCAGGCGCGACAGCGCGTCGCCGTCGCTGGCGCGCACGGCCTGGCGCGCCATCTCGATGGCCTCGGCATGGCGGCCGCGCACCGAATCCGCGTTGGCCAGCAGGCGCATCGCCCAGGCCGAGCCGGGCTCCTGCGCCAGCACGCCGCGCGCGAGCTCGACGGCCTCGTCGGTGCGGCCGAGCTGCGCCAGCACGTAAGCCAGCTGCAGCCGCGCCCGCGTGTGCGACGGGTCCTCGGCGGCGGCGCGCCGCGCCTGCGCCTCGGCGTCCTTCCAGCGGCCGATGGCGGCCAGCGCCCGGCTGCGCTCGACGAGCGCGTCGGCACGCTGGCGCGGCGTCGGCGCGTCAGCCAAGGCGGTGGCGCTTCATGTAGTCGAGCAGTTCGTCGTAGACGCCGCTCTCGTTGGCGAACATCGCGAAGTTGCGCGCCTGGGCGAACCACTCCAGCGTGCTCGGGCGCAGCGTCTTCAGCGCACGGCGGAAGTCGTCGTGGCCCACCGGGCGGATGCGCCCGGCCGCGGCGCTGGCCTCGATGGCCGCCTCGCGCGCCAGGTTGCACAGGTGGGCCAGGTCGGCGCCGGAGAACAGCTCGGTGGCGCGGGCCAGCGCCGGCAGGTCGACGCCGGCGTGCGGGCAGCCTTCGAGGTGATGCTCGAGGATGCGCTCGCGCGCCGTGACGTCGGGCGGCAGCACGAGCACCGTGCGGTCGAAACGGCCCGGGCGGCGCAGCGCCGAGTCCACGTCCCAGGGGTGGTTGGTGGCGCCGAGCACGAAGACGTCGGTGTTGTCGTGCTGCGCGCCGTCCATCTCGGACAGCAGCTGGTTGACGAGGTTGCGGCCGGCGCCGCCGCGCAGCTCGCTGCGCTTGTGGCCGAGCGCGTCGACCTCGTCGAAGAACAGCACCATCGGCGCCAGCCGGCGCGCGCTGTCGAAGATCTTGTGCAGGCGCTGCTCGCTCTCGCCGAACCACATGTCGAGCACGTCCTCCAGCCCCACCGACGCGAAGCGCGCGCCCATCTCGCCGGCCAGCGCCCGTGCGATGTAGGTCTTGCCGCAGCCCGGCGGGCCGTACAGCAGCAGGCCGCCGCTGCCGGTCTTGCCGAAGGCGCGGTAGAGCTCGGGGTCGCGCAGCGGGCCCAGCACCGACAGTTCGAGCTTCTTCTTCAGCCCCTCCATGCCACCGATCTGGGCGAAGCTGACGCTCGGCGCCTGGACCTCGAACTCCTCGACACGCTCGCCGCCGTCGGCGGCCAGGCGCAGGC
>NZ_AEWG01000118.1 GCF_000190375.1 Rubrivivax benzoatilyticus JA2 = ATCC BAA-35 | reverse complement strand
AGCCGGCGCGTGCCGTCGACGAACGCCTCCAGCCTCGCCGCCACCGCCGCATGACGCGGATCGGCCGCTTTCCAGGCCTCGAAACCGGCACGTGCGGCCTCGCGTTCAGCGCTGTCGTCGGCGCTCAGGCGCACGATCCAGCCGGCTGCTGCGGCCGCAACCGCATCGTCGCCGCCCGTTGCAGCACAGCTCACGGGCACACCGCCGGTCGTATCGGCTTGACGCGCGGCCCCATCACGCCGCCTGCAGCGCGTGGCACTGCAGCAGCACCCGCGCCAGGTACTTCTGCACCATCTTCGTCGACACGCCGAGCTCGGCGGCGACCACCGCATGGGTCTGGCCGTCGAGGTAGTGGCGCACGAAGGCGCTGCGCGCCTTGGCCGGCACCGTCTCGAGCACCGCTTCGAGCTGCGCCAGCGCCTGGACCGCGGCCAGCGTCTGCTCGGGTGACGGATAGGTGGCGCCGTCGGCCGCACGCGCCAGCTCTTCCAGCCAGGCCTGCTCGAGGCGGCGACGGCGCGCCTCGTCGATCACGAGCCGCGTCGCTGTCGTGCTCAGCCAGGCGCGCGGCTGCTGCACGCCCAGCAGCGCGTCGCGCGCGGCGATGACCCGCACGAAGGTGTCGTGGGCGATGTCGGCGGCGTGCTGAGGACAGCCGAGCTTGCGCGCCAGCCAGGCATGCAGCCAGCCGTGATGGTCGCGGTACAGGAGCTGGAGCTGCTGCTGCAGCACGTCGGCAGTGGACAAGACAGGGCGCGGGACGACGGCTGCGCGCCGTCGTCGCCGAGTTTCTTATTGAGAATTGTTCGCATTCTATGGCGTGCGAGAGAGCACGACAACACGCCAGCGACAGGACACACCACCCTGCTCGGCTCGAAGCAGAAACATGAGCAGGCACGGGACACGACGTAGCGTTTGCCGCCCCGGCTGGCGACGCTGAGCGCCAGCCGCCACGGGCCTTCGGCCCACGACAGCATCGTCATCGACGCCGGGGTGTCGCCGGGCATGTCGACGTGAAGTGAATGGAACGCAGATGCAGCCTGTATGGCCTCGTCAACAGCCGAAGAACTCTGCCCCCCGGCGCGCGGCGGCGCCAGATGCTGACTCGACAATCATCAAATTCGCCGAATTCGACATATCACACGAACTTTCGAACATTGCGCCGCATCAGAACCCGCCGCAGCGTTTGTTTCAATTCGTCTCGAGCGTGAAGGAGTACCCACGGCAAACGCCGACCCGGGCGACAGACCAGCGCATCTCGTCCTCACAAATGATGATTTCCTGCCGAAATAGGGTCATCACCGTTTCTTCTCGACCTGGCAGCACATGACCCAACTGAGAATCGCCGCCCGCCTCGGCCTCGCGTTCGCCCTCGTGCTCGCGATCACCGTGGGCATCGCCGCCGTGGCCGTCTGGCAGTTGCAGATGCACCGCGACGCGACGGCGTCGATGGTCCAGCGCGAGATGCTGCGCAACGAGATGACGCAGCAGTGGACCGCGCTGGTTCGGGTCAACCTCCTGCAGGTCACGTCGGCGCTGAAGGCCAGTGACGCGGCCTATGCCGCCAGGCTGCAGGCCGACGCGCTCGAGGGCTCCCGGAGCTCGGCTCCGATCCGCGACAAGGTCGTCGAGCTGACCGACGACGACGAAGGCAAGGCGCTGATCGCGCGCATCGCCGCCGAGCGCCAGAAGTACCTGGACGTGCGCAGCGACCTCTTCAAGCGCAAGGAGGCCGGCACCGACGTCTCCGAGGCCGTGGATCGCGAACTGCAGCCGCTGGCCACGGCCTATCTCGCACGGCTGCAGGACGTGGCCGACCACTCGCACCACGTGCTGGACCGCAGGGTCGAGGCGCTGGACGCCGCGACGCGGCTGAGCCAGTGGGGCATGGCCGCAGGCGCGCTGTTCGCGGTGCTGCTCGGCGCGTTCTTCGCCGCGCTGGTGAGCCGTTCCATCACCCGGCCGATCTCGCGCGCCGTCTCGGCCGCCGAGGCCATCGGCGCCGGCGAGCTGAACACCGTCATCGACGCCCGCGGCAGCGACGAATCCGCGCGCCTGCTGCACGCGCTGGCCGGCATGCAGGCCAACCTGGCGAAGATCGTCGCCGAGGTGCGCGGCTCGGCCGACAGCGTGGCCACCGCCAGCCACCAGATCTCCCACGGCAACGCCGACCTGTCGGCGCGCACCGAGCAGCAGGCCAGCGCGCTGCAGCAGACCGCCGCGTCGATGGAGCAGCTCAACGCCACCGTGCGCCAGAACGCCGACAACGCCGAGCAGGCCAACCAGCTCGCCGCCGCGGCCAGCGCCGTCGCCACCGACGGCGGCCGCATGGTCGGCGAGGTCGTCGAGACGATGAACGGCATCAGCGACAGCTCGCGCCGCATCGCCGACATCATCGGCACCATCGACGGCATCGCGTTCCAGACCAACATCCTGGCGCTCAACGCCGCGGTCGAGGCCGCCCGTGCCGGCGAGCAGGGCCGCGGCTTCGCCGTCGTCGCCGGCGAGGTGCGATCGCTGGCCCAGCGCAGCGCCGAAGCCGCACGCGAGATCAAGACCCTGATCGGCACCAGCGTCGAACGCGTGGAGGCCGGCAATACGCTGGTGCATCAGGCGGGCACCAAGATGCAGGACGTGCTGGCGTCGATCCGCCGCGTGGCCGACATCGTCGGCGAGATCAGCAGCGCCAGCGCCGAGCAGCGCGACGGCGTCAGCCAGGTGGGCGACGCGGTCGCGCAGATGGACCAGGCGACGCAGCAGAACGCCGCGCTGGTGGAGGAAAGCGCCGCCGCCGCCGACAGCCTGCGCACGCAGGCACGCCAGCTGGTGTCGGCGGTCGCGGTGTTCCGGCTCGGCAACGAGAGCGAGCGCCGCGCGCCGGCGGCCGCCCCGGCACCGGCGGCACGCCCGGCGCCGGCAGCGCGTCCG
>NZ_AEWG01000119.1 GCF_000190375.1 Rubrivivax benzoatilyticus JA2 = ATCC BAA-35 | reverse complement strand
CGACAACGAGATCCGCGCGCTGGCCGCCTTCGCCGCCAAGCTGGGCAACGTGCAGCGAGTGGACGTGCTGCCGTTCCACCAGATGGGCGAGCACAAGTGGCAGGAGCGTGAACTGAACTACCGCCTGGCCGGCGTGCGCCCGCCGTCCGAGGAACTCGTGGCGCATACGCGCTCGATGTTCCGCGACGCCGGATTGCAGGTTACCTGACCCGCCCGCCGCGCCCCGCCCCCGACCGACGCAAGACACCGGGCACGGCCCCGGTCGGGCCTCCCATTGCCTGCGAACTGCCCGCGAAACCGCACAGACCGCCATGCTGACCGAAACCCGCCCCACCGCCGCGCTGCACGACGGCGCCCGTTTCCAGGCCGCCGTGACCCCGCGGCCGCCCGTGATCGACGCCGACGACGGCGTCAGCGCGAACCTGCCCTACGACGAGATCCTCGTCGGCCAGTCCGCCACCCGCACGCGGGCGCTGACGATGGACGACGTGCGGCTGTTCGCCACGGTCTCGGAGAACCGCAACCCGGTGCACCTGGATCCGCGTTTCGCCGCCGGCAGCGGCCACGGCAAGGTCATCGCGCACGGCATGTGGACCGGCGCGCTGGTCTCGGGCCTGATCGGCTCGCGCCTGCCGGGCCCGGGCACGGTCTACCTGAGCCAGGATCTGCACTTCCTGCACCCGATCAGCGTCGGCGACCGCATCACCGCCACGGTGACGGTGGTCGAGAAGCGCGACGCCGACCGCGTCGTCGTGCTCGATTGCGGCTGTGTCAACCAGGACGGCATCCTCGTGGCCGGCGGCATCGCCGAGGTCGTCGCGCCGGTGGCCAAGGTGCAGACCGCGCCGGTCGAGCTGCCGGAGGTGCAGCTGATCGGCCACCACCAGCACGACGCGCTGCTGAAGAAGTGCGAGCGCCTGCAGCCGCTGCCGACCGCGGTCGCCTATCCCTGCAACGAGCCTGCGCTGCGCGCCGCCGTCGACGCCGCCGAGGCCGGGCTGATCGCCCCGGTGCTGGTCGGCCCGGCGCGGCAGATGAAGGCCATCGCCGCCGAGCACGGCCTGGACATCTCGGCCTGCCGCATCGTCGACGTCGAGTGCCCCAAGGACGCCGCCGAAGCCGCCGCGCGCCTGGCACGCGACGGCGAGGTGCAGGCGCTGATGAAGGGCTCGCTGCACACCGACGAGCTGATGGGCGCGGTGGTGCGCAAGGACAACGCGCTGCGCACCGCGGCACGCATCAGCCACGTCTTCGTGATGCACGTGCCGACCTACGAGCGCACGCTCTTGATCACCGACGCGGCGATCAACATCTCGCCGACGCTGGACGACAAGGTGCACATCGTCCAGAACGCGATCCACCTCGCGCAGGCGCTGGGCGTGAAGACGCCCAAGGTGGCGATCCTGTCGGCGGTCGAGAACGTGAACCCGAAGATCCCGTCGACGCTGGAAGCGGCCGTGCTCTGCAAGATGGCCGACCGCGGCCAGATCACCGGCGGCGTGCTCGACGGCCCGCTGGCCTTCGACAACGCGATCTCGGCCGAGGCCGCACGCACCAAGGGCATCGAGTCGCCGGTGGCGGGCCAGGCCGACATCCTGCTCGTGCCGGACATGGTGGCGGGCAACATGCTGGCCAAGCAGCTCAGCTTCCTGGCCAACGCCGACGCCGCGGGCATCGTGCTGGGCGCCAAGGTGCCGGTGATCCTGACCAGCCGTGCCGACAGCCAGCGTTCGCGCCTGGCCTCGTGCGCCATCGCCGCGCTGCTGGCCCAGGCCCGGCGCGCCGCTGCCGAGTGAGGCCGCGATGAGCCGATACCAATCCTGCCTGGTGCTCAACGCGGGCTCGTCGAGCCTGAAGTTCTCGGTGCTGCGCCGCGACGAGGCCACCGAGGACCTGCACCCGGTGCTGAACGGCCAGATCGCCGGCATCGGCACCGACGCCCGCTTCGAGGCCCGGGACGCCAACCGCCGCGTCGTCGCCCAGCGGCGCTGGAACGCCGAGGACTCGCAGCGCCGCGGCGCGCTGCTGGAGTACCTGCTGGCCTGGCTCGGCCAGGCGCTGCCCGAGGACCGCATCGTCGCCGCCGGCCACCGCGTCGTGCACGGCGGGCGCGGTTACAGCCGCCCGGTGCGCGTGACGCCCGAGGTCCTGAGTGCGCTCGAGGCGCTCGTTCCGCTGGCGCCGCTGCACCAGCCGCACAACCTGGCGCCGATGCGCGCGCTGGCGGCCAGCCACCCGGATCTGCCGCAGGTCGCGTGTTTCGACACCGCCTTCCACGCCGAGCTGCCCTGGGTGGCGAGCACCTATGCGCTGCCGCAGGAACTGAGCTACGAAGGCGTGCAGCGCTACGGCTTCCACGGCCTGTCCTACGAGTACGTCTCGCAGCGCCTGGCGGCGCTGCGGCCCGAGCTGGCCAACGCGCGTGTCGTCGTCTGCCACCTGGGCAACGGCTCCAGCCTGGCGGCCGTGCATGCCGGCCGCGGCGTCGACACGACGATGGGCTTCACGGCGCTGGACGGCGTGCCGATGGGCACCCGCAGCGGCTCGCTGGACCCCGGCGTGCTGCTGTACCTGATGCGCGAAAAAGGCATGGGCGCCGACGCGCTGGAGGACCTGCTGTACCGGCGTTCGGGCCTGCTCGGCGTCTCCGGCCTGTCCAGCGACATGCGTGCGCTGCAGGAGTCCACCGACCCGGCGGCGCGGCGCGCGGTCGAGCTGTTCTGCTTTCGTGTCGCCAAGGAAGTGGCGGCGATGGCCGGCTCGATGGGCGGCATCGACGCGCTGGTGTTCACCGCCGGCATCGGCGAGAACTCGCCCGGCGTGCGTGCCGAGGTCTGCTCGCGCCTGGGCTGGATGGGCCTGGCGATCGACGACTACGCCAACGGCCGCAGCGCGCTCGAGATCTCCGCCGACGACTCGATCCTGCCGGTGTTCGTGCTGCCGACGAACGAGGAAAAGATGATCGCGCTGCACACGCTGGCCATGCTGGCCGCAAGCGCGCCGAACGGCCGTGAGGCCGACGAAGGACAGCCATGCTCGACCGCACGAACCCCCGCTACCTGCTGAACGAAGACGAGCCGTTGCCGGCCTACGGCGCGGCCGCGCCGCGTTCGTTGTTCGACCCGCTGGCCCCCGACGCGGTGGCCTGCGCCGCCGAGGAGATGGGCGTCAAGAAGGCCAAGGCCGGCGCCGCCCAGCAGTTCGGCCTGGCCGTGCTCGGCGGCGCCTTCGTCGCGCTGGGCGCGATGTTCGCCACCATCGCCATCGCCGGCGCCGAGCACATGCTGCCCTGGGGCGTGATGCGGCTGCTGATGGGCGCGGCGTTCTCGATGGGGCTGATGCTGGTCGTCGTCGCCGGCGCCCAGCTCTTCACCAGCGACGCGCTGATGGTCATGGCCTGGGCCAGCGGCCGGCTGGACACGCGGCGCATGCTGCGCGTCTGGACCATCGTCTGGTTCGGCAACCTCGTCGGCGCGCTCGGCACCGCGACCATCGTCTTCCTCGGCGGCCAGTACGGTTTCGGCCACGGCGAGGTCGGTGCCAGCGCGCTGTACCTGGCCGCCAGCAAGGCCAGCCTGCCGCCGTTCAAGGCCTTCAGCCTGGCCATCCTGTGCAACGTGCTGGTGTGCCTGGCGACCTGGCTGTCGCTGGCCGCACGCAGCGTGACCGACAAGATCGTCGCGATGTTCCTGCCGATCACGGCCTTCGTCGCCGCCGGCTTCGAGCACTGCGTGGCCAACATGTACTTCGTGCCCTACGGCCTGATGGTCAAGTGGTTCGCGCCGGCCGCCTTCTGGGCCGAACCCGCGGCGCAGGCCAAGGCGGCCACCGAGATCCCGGTGGCGCAGTACCTCGTCAACCTCGGCGTCGTGACGCTGGGCAACTGGGTCGGCGGCGCGCTGCTTGTCGCCGGCGCCTATTGGTGGCTGTTCCGCCGCGGCGCACGCGCTGCGGCCAAGGCTGCCTGAACGGAGCACACGATGTCCGGATTCATCGATTACACGGCGACCGCACGCGAGACCGAACGGGCGCTGCTGCGCGCCGGCCTGGCGCTGGGCCTCGACTGGGACGACGCCGTCGCGGTGCAGGCGCTCGCGCGCGAGACGCTGGACCGCCGCCAGGGCATGCGCCGCGCCGCCGCGCGCGTGCCGCACGGCCCGGAGCGCCAGCGCCTGAACCTGTGTGCGCTGGTCGTGCTGCGCCGGCGCATCGAGGTCGAATACGACCACGCCGGGGCCTGCGTCGCCGGCCGGGCCTGGCAGGCGATGTCGCAGGCGCTGGACCGCGAACTCGACGGCCGCCTCGCCGCCTGAGGTCCGGCGTGGCGCCGTGCAGACGCGCCACGGACTTTCCGGCGAACGGTCCGAAAGCGCCCCCGAGCGGTTCCCTGGCGGGCCCCGGCGGTATTTTCTCCGGAGTTTTCCCGGTGATTTCCGGGGTGGATCCCGGCGCGCCCTCGGGGAAGCCCTGGACAGTATCTCCGGGCTGGATTATGTTGGAACCAGAAGATTCTCCGGGGAGACCGGAGCGAAACCAGTCGAGGTTGTGATGTGCTGTGAATTCGAAGAAATGGCGATCGGTCTCGCGCGCAAGGCGCGGCGTTGTGGCGGCGAGAACAGCAAGCTCGTCCAGTCGCTGATGCGCCTGCTGCGCCAGCACGACGGCGGCCTGACGTCGCTGGCGGCACGTTTCGACGCCGAAGGCTGCGGCGAGGCGATGCGTGGCTGGATCACGCACGGCGCCGACAACACGATGGACGGCGCGACGATGCGCCGCGCGCTCGGCGAGCGCCTGTACGACAAGCTGGTGCGCCGCCTGGACCTGGACCCGGTCGACGCCGCCCAGGTGCTGGCCGAGATCGTGCCGATGGCCGTGAACCGCCTGACGCCCGATGGCCGCATCGACGTCGAGCCGGTGCGCCCGGGCGTGCAGGGCTGGTTCGCGCGCGTCGTCGCCGCGGTCTGATCAGGCGAAGCCCAGCTTCTCCTTCAGCTCGCCGAGCAGGCGGCGGCTGACCGGCACGCGCCGGCCGCCGTGGGTGACGATCTCGGCGCCGCCGAGCTCCTGGAACACGATCTCGAGGATCTGTTCCGGGTTCACGAGGTACTGGCGGTGGCAGCGCAGCAGCGGCGTGCGCTCCTCCAGCGTGCGCAGCGTCAGCTCGGTGAAATGCTCGACGCCGTCGGTCGTGACGATGAACACGCCGGTGCCGGTGGAGTTCACGTACTCCACCTGCTCGACCTTGACCAGCTGCACGCGCTGGTGGCCGGGGCAGGGGATCTGGCGCAGCGGCGCCGCCAGCTTGGCGAGGTCGGCCGTGGGCGCGGCGTCGCGGCGCAGGCGCTGCAGCGTGACGTCCAGCCGCGCCGGGTCCACCGGCTTCAACAGGTAGTCGAAGGCGTCCTGCTCGAAGGCCTTCAGCGCGTACTCGCTGTACGCGGTGAGGAAGACCACGCGCGGCATCTCCTCGGGGTCGAGCATGCCCAGCAGCTCCAGGCCGCTGATCTGCGGCATGTTGATGTCGAGGAAGACGACGTCGGGGTGCAGGTGGTTGATCGCCGACAGCGCCTCGACGGCATTGGCGCACTGGCCGACGATGCTCACGTCGGCCACCCGGGACAGCAGGCGCGCGATCTCCTCGCGCGCCGGGGTTTCGTCGTCGACGATCAGGACGTTCATCGCAGCCTCGCGGTTCAGGGCTCGCCGGTGGAAAAGGGCATGCGCAGCGTCACGCGCGTCATGACCTCGGGCTCGCATTCGATGTCCATGCCGTAGCCGGCGCCGTAGCGGTTGGCGATGCGGCGGCGCACCAGGTTGACGCCCAGGCCGTCGTTGCCTTCGGCCGGCGGCTTGTACAGGCCGGCATTGTCCTCGACGCACAGCAGCAGGTCGCCGCCTTCCTCGCGCGCCGAAATCTTCACCCGGCCGATGCCCAGCAGCTGCGAGGTGCCGTGCTTGATCGCGTTCTCGACCACCGGCTGCAGCGAGAAGGCCGGCAGGCGCACGTGCTGCAGCCGGTCGGGCACGTCGAACTCGACCTGCAGCCGGTCGCCGAAACGCGCCTGCTCGATCTCGAGGTAGGACGAGACGTGGGCCAGCTCCTCGATCAGGCGCGCGTCTTCGCTCGGGCGCTTGAGGTTGCTGCGGAAGAAGGTCGACAGGCTGAAGACGAGCGTGCAGGCGCGTTCGGGGTCGCGCCGGATCACCGCGATCAGCGTGTTCAGCGCGTTGAACAGGAAGTGCGGGTTGATCTGGGCCTGCAGCAGCTTGATCTCCGACTGCGCCAGCATCTCGCGCTGGCGCAGGTAGCGCCCGGCGAGGATCTGGTTGGACAGCAGCCGGCCGATGCCTTCGCCGAGCGTGCGGTTGATGTTGGAGAACAGCCGCGTGCGCGGCTCGTAGAGCTTGATCGTGCCGATGACCTGGTTCTCCTCGTCGGTCAGCGGGATGATCAGGCACGAGGCCAGCGGGCACTTGGCGTGGATCGAGCAGCGGTAGGGCACCTCGTTGCCGTCGGCGTAGACGACCTCGTTGCGTGCGATCGCCTGCTGCGTCAGCTTGGACTCGATCGGCGTGCCCGGCAGGTGATGGTCGGCGCCGATGCCGGTGAAGGCGACGAGCTGGCGCGTGTCGGTCATCGCCACCGCGCCGACGCCGGTCTCCTCCTGGATGACCTTGACGACCCGGGTGGCACGCGCCGAGCCATCGGGGTCGAAGCCTTCGCGCAGCAGGCCCTCGACGCGTGCCGCGATGGCCAGCGCCTTGGTCGAGAACACCGTCGACTGGCGTTCGTAGAGCTTGCGCCGGTCGACGAGGATGCGCATGAACATGCCCGCGCCCAGCGTGTTGGCCACGCCCATCGGGACGGCGATCTGCTCGACCAGATGCCAGTTCGCCGGCGCCTTCAGCATCAGCAGCAGGATCGCCATCTCGACGACGATGGCCACCAGCGTCACCAGCGCCACCGGCACCGGACGGAAGACGGTGGCCGCCTTGCCACGGCTGATCATGTAGCGGTGGTAGCCGCCGCCGATCAGCCCGCCGACGACGGTGGCGATGGCGCAGGGCAGGGCGGAGCTTCCGCCCAGCGAATAGCGGTGCAGGCCGCCGGTCAGGCCCACCGCCAGGCCGACCACCGGGCCGCCGAGCACGCCGCCGAGCACCGAGCCGATGGTGCGCGTGTGCGCGATCGAGTCGTCGATGTGCAGCCCGAGGTAGGTGCCCATGATGCAGAACAGCGAGCAGACGACGTAGCAGGCCGTGCGCTGCGGCAGCCGGATCGTCACGTGCATCAGCGGGATGAATATCCGGGTGCCCGCCAGGAGATACGCCACGACGAGGTAGACGCAGGTTTGCTGCAGCAGCGTGAGGCTCAGCGCAACGAAATTCATGGAGAAAAGCCTCGGTCCCTCGAAATACGCCGGCAGCGCCGCGTCACGGCCCACAGTTTGGCAGCCGAAGGGGTTTGCGGCAACCGCTTCGAGTTATCCCGGCGAGATTTTGCCGGGGTTACTCTGGAGTTTCGTCGGGGCGGCCCCGCGTCAGCCCGGCGGTGGTGCCTGGCGTTCGCGAATCAGGGCCTCGAAGGCCTCGGCCGGCATCGGCCGGCCGTACAGCCAGCCCTGCGCCGACTCGCAGCCCGCGGCCAGCAGCGCCTCGCGCTGGCCGGGCGTCTCGACGCCCTCGGCCACGGTGTGCATGCGCAGCGTGCGCGCCAGGTTGACGATGGCCGCGACGACGCTCGCCTGGTGGCTGCCGCGCTCGATGCCGGCGACCAGCGAGCGGTCGATCTTCAGCGTGCCCGCCTGGAACAGGCTCAGGTGCGAGAACGAGGTGTAGCCGGCGCCGAAGTCGTCCAGCGCGATGCGCAGCCCCATCGCGCGCAGCCGCGCGATCTGGCGCGCCGAGCCTTCGGGGTCGTCCCAGGCCATGGTCTCGGTCAGCTCGAGCTCCAGCCAGGCCGGGTCGACCTCGTGCCGGCGCAGCAGCTCGCCCACCAGCTCGGCCAGCCCCGGCTGGCGCAGCTGCACCGCCGACAGGTTGACCGCCATGCGCAGCGGCGGCAGCCCGGCGAGCTGCCAGGCGCGCAGCTGGCGCAGCGCGGTGTCCAGCACCCAGCGGCCGATGACCGCGATCTGGCCGTTGGTCTCGGCCAGCGGCACGAACTCGGCCGGGCCGATCCAGCCCAGCTCCGGGTGCTGCCAGCGCAGCAGCGCCTCGACGCCGACGATGCGCCCGTCGGCGGCCTGGCACTGCGGCTGGTAGTGCAGCTGCATCTCGTCGCGCTCCAGCGCCCGGCGCAGCGCGTTCTCCACGCGCAGCGTGCGTGCCATCTGGGCCTGCATCTCCGCGGTGTAGAAGCTGAAGGTCGCGCGGCCGGACATCTTGGCGCGGTACATCGCCGCGTCGGCGAAGGCGAACAGCGTGTCGTAGTCGGCGGCGTCGGTGGGGAAGACGGCGACACCGATCGACGGCGTCACGGTGAGGTCGTGGCCGTCGAGCTGCACCGGCTCCTGCACGATCTGCAGCAGCTTCTGCGCGACGTAGCTGGCGCCGGTCGCGTCGGTGCTGGGCAGCACGAGCACGAACTCGTCGCCGCCGACGCGCGCCAGCGTGTCCTGGTCGCGCAGCGCCGGGCGCATGCGCTGCGCCAGCGCGACGAGCAGCCGGTCGCCGATCGGGTGGCCCAGCGTGTCGTTGACGTTCTTGAAGTGGTCCAGGTCGAGGAACATCAGCGCCACCGGCTCGCCGGTGCGCACCGCGATCTGCAGCGCCTGGCTGGCGCGCTCCTGCAGCAGCGCGCGGTTGGGCAGGCCCGTCAGCGGGTCGTAGTACGCCAGGCGGCGCACGTTCTCCTCGGCATGCTTGCGCGCGGTGATGTCGCTGAACGATGCCACGTAGTTCAGCGTCCGGCCGGCCTCGTCGACGACGCGGCCGACGGACAGCCACTCCGGATACACCGTGCCGTCCTTGCGCCGGTTCCAGATCTCGCCTTCCCAGCGCCCGCGGGTCCGCAGCTCCTGCCAGAAGCGGTGGTAGAAGTCGTCGTCGTGCAGCCCGGACTTCAGCAGCCTCGGGTTCTGGCCGATGACCTCGTGCTCGGCGTAGCCGGTGATGCGCGTGAAGGCGTCGTTGACGGCGACGAAGCGGCCGTCGACGTCGGCGATCGCCAGCGCCTCGTTGCTCTGCTCGAACACGCGCGCGGCCAGCGACAGCTTGTTCATCGCGTCGCGGCGCGCCGTCACGTCGCGCTGCACGCCGACGAACTGCGTCAGCGTGCCGTCGTCAGCATGCACCGGGACGATCTTCAGCTCGTTCCAGAACGGCGTGCCGTCCTTGCGGTAGTTCAGCAGTTCGGCGTGGAAAGGCTCGCCGCGGTCCAGGGCCGCGCGCATCGCCTGCACCGTGTCGGCCGAGGTGCCGGGGCCCTGCAGCAGCGCGCACGACGAGCCGATCATCTCCTCGGCCGAGTAGCCGGTGAGTTCGACGAAAGCGGCGTTGACGTAGGTGGTGCGCCGGTTGGCGTCGGTGATCAGCACGCCCTGCGAGATCGCGTCGAGCGCGTTCTGGTGCAGCTTGAGCAGGCGCAGCACGGCGTCGTGCACGGCATGGAACTCGGCGTCCCCGCCTGCGGGGCGGCCGGTATCTTCCATGCCGGGGCGGGCCGGGTGGGGGGTGCGCACCGGAGAGGTCTTTCGATTCGTGGGTCCGACGGCCTGACGAAGGCCGTGCGGGAGAACCCCGATTCTGGCCCCGCCGGCACCGGTCATCGCGCCCGAATCGATGAAATCGTGAGTTGCTGCCGCGAATGATGCGATTCACGGCAGCTCCGGCGTCTGCGGGCGCCGGAGCTCGAGCCGCGGCTCAGAAGCTGGTCCAGTCGTCCTCGCCGGCGGGCGCGGCCACGCGTTCGGCACGCGGGCGTGCTTCGGCGGCCGGGGCGGCGGCGATGCTCGCTGCGGACGCAGCCGGGCGTGCCGCCGGTGCCGCGGTGCGCGGTGCGGACGGGCGCGACGCGGCCGGCTTCGCCGCCGCCGGGGCGGCCGTCGGCTGCGTCGTTGCCGCAGAGCCCTGCGCGAGCTTGAAGACGCCGACGAGTTCGGTCAGGCGAGCGGCCTGCACGCGCAGGCTCTCGGCGGCGGCGGCGCTTTCTTCGACCAGCGCGGCGTTCTGCTGCGTGACCTGGTCGAGCTGGCCGACGGCGTCGCCGACCTGGCCGATGCCCGAGGACTGCTCGACGGTGGCGTTGGTGATCTCGCCGATGAGCTGGCTGACGCGCTGGACCTGCGAGACGATGTGCGTCATCGACTCGCCGGCCTCGTCGACCTGGCGCGTGCCGATCTCGACCTTCTCGACGCTGGCGCCGATCAGGCTCTTGATCTCCTTGGCCGCTTCGGCCGAACGGCTGGCCAGCGTGCGCACCTCGCCGGCGACGACGGCGAAGCCCCGGCCCTGCTCGCCGGCGCGGGCGGCTTCCACCGCCGCGTTGAGCGCCAGGATGTTGGTCTGGAAGGCGATGCCGTCGATGGTGCCGATGATCTCGGCGATCTTGCGCGAGGAGTGGGCGATGTCCTGCATCGTCGTGACGACGGTGCCGACGAGCGCACCGCCTTGCAAGGCGGCGTCGGCGGCGGCGCCGGCCATGCGGTTGGCTTCCTTGGCGGTCTCGGCGTTCTGCTTGACGGTGCTGGAGAGCTGCTCCATCGACGCGGCGGTCTGCTGCAGGTTGCTGGCCTGTTCCTCGGTGCGCTGGCTCAGGTCGGCATTGCCGCTGGCGATCTGCGAGGAGCCGGTGGCGATGCTGTCGCTGCTGGAACGCACCTGGCCGACGATGCGGCTCAGGCTCTGCTGCATGGCGCCGAGCGACTCGAGCACGCTGTTCCTGGGCGCCAGTTCGGCGCCGGCCACGGGGCTCAGGTCGCCTTCGGCCACACGCTGGGCGATGCGGCCCAGCTCACCGGGTTCTGCGCCGAGCGCGGACTTCAGGTTGCGGACCACCAGCCAGGTCGCGGCTGCGCCGACGGCGGCCATCAGCAGTGCCAGGCCGGTGAAGACCATCGCGTCCAGCCCGGACCTGGCGATCGCTTCTGCGCCCAACTCGGTCGCCAGACGCTGCTGCATGTGCATCGAGTCGTCGACGGCCTTGAAGACGATGCGCTGCTTCTGCAGCGACTCGCCCATCAGCATCGCGGCGGCGGCCTGGGCCTCTCCCTTGTCGTCGAGTGCCAGCGCTTCGTCGATGAGGCGGTTGTATTCCGGGCGCGTGTCGTTGATCGTCTTCAGCAGGGCGCGCCCTTCGGGCATGACGATGGCCTTGTCGAGCTCGTCCAGCAGGCGGCCGTTCTCCGCGCGCATCTCGGCGATCTTCTTGCGTTCCTCGGCCTCTTTGGCCGGGTCGGCGACGATGACCACGTTGCGCGCGTAGCGCGCGATCGCGTTCATGTTGTCCTTGACCTGCGAGAACTTCTCCATCTTGACCATGCGGTCGGAGGCGAGCGTGTCGATGCTGGCGGACAGGCCACGCAGTTCGACGGTCGAGTAGACCGCCGTCGCGACGCCGAGCGTGGCGACGGCGGCGAAGCCGATGATCAGCCGGGTGGCGACCTTCATTTCAGATTTCTGGGTCATCGCGGACTCCTGAAGCGACGTGAGCAGGCGCATGGCGCCTGCGCTTGGGTCAACATCCGGCAGCCAGTGATCGCCAGCCGCCGGGATGCTGACGATTTCGGCACGTAGTGCCCATGACTGACGAGCAGACCCGGGGGCATCGTGATCGAAGTGGCAAAAGAGCGGTGCTGCTGTGTCAGATGTGCGCTTTGCGCCCATCTTATGGGAGCCCGCTCCGAGACGAGATATTAAAAAGGCGGTTTATGATTCATTGCGCGCACCAGCGTGAACGGCTTCACGCCGGTTCTGGCGACGCGCCTCAGTGCTTATGGACGTGCCCGTCCCTGGGCGTCTGCACCCAGACGTTCGCCTCCATGTTGCCGGCATGCTCGAAACGCAGCGTCAGCGGGAAACGTTCGCCGTCGCGCAGCGGGCCAGATAGGCCGAACAGCATCAGGTGGGCCCCGGCCTCGCCGTGGCGCAGGCGGACGCTGGCGCCGGCCGGCAGGTCCAGCGCTTCGATGGCGCGCATGCGCATCACGTTGCCGTCCATCGTGCTGCGATGGATCTCGACGCGCGCGGCGCGCGGCGTCGTCGCGCCGAGCAGGCGATCGGTGGCGTGTCCTCGGTTCTCGATCACACGGAAGTAGACCGCGCCGGTCGTGAGCCCGGCAGGTGTCGGCGTGGCGTACGGGTGGTCGACGACGAGGTCGCCGGCGCGTGTGCCGTGCGCCCGCGCGCCGCCGGCCCAGGCGGCTGCGGCCAGCAGCAGGCCGAAATGGCGGCGCGTCAGGGGCGTGCGGGTGGGAGTGTCGAGGATGTTCATCACCAGATCTCTTTCAGGTCGGGTTCGGTCCAGATCAGTCGCAGCGCGAGATGGCTGAGGCGTTCGCCGGGCCGCCAATCGCGCCCGGTTTCCAGCGCCAGCGTCAGGCCCGGACGCCAGGTCCAGAGCGCCGCGGCGGTGGCGCGCTGGCGGCTGCCGGCCGCGTCGAAACCCGCGGCGCGCGCCAGCGACACGGTGCCGACGCCGGCCAGCTTCTGGCGTGGCACCAGCCGCTCCAGGCGGCCGGCCAGCGTCCAGCCGGGCGCGGCGCGCCAGGCGGCGTCGAGCCAGCCACCGGCCACGCGTGAACGCAGCCCGGCGCTGCCGTCGGTGGCGTAGAGTTCGCCGCGCTCGCGGCGCAGCATGCCTGCGGCGGCCAGCGTCCAGTCGCCGGCGTCGTTCTCCCACTGCAGGCTGGCGGCGAGCACGTCGGCCGTGCCGTCGAAGCAGACACGCTGCTGCAGGCTGGCGCGGCAGTCCAGCGTGCCGTGGGTGTGCGCCGGCGCGCCGACGGTGGCCACCGCCGAGCCGCGTGCGTCGGGCTGGAACCGGGCCGCGCTCAGCTGCGCGTCGACGTGGCCCCAGCCCAGGTGCAGGCGCAGCGACGGCACCAGCGGGCCGTGTTCGCCGCCGGGGAAGACGCGGCCGCGCCACAGCCCGGCCTCGACACCGCGCAGGCCGTCGGCCAGCGGGTCGCGCCATGCCAGCGCGGCGCCGTCGTCGATCCACTCGTCGTCGAACACGGCGCGTTTGGCCAGCGGCGTCTGGACGAAGCGGTCGTAGTGGCCGGCACGGTCGATCACGCCGCCCAGGCGCACGGTGTCGCGGCCGAGCTGCAGCGTGTACTCGCCGCCGTGGCCGGCCCAGCGCAGGTGCAGCCCGGCGGCTTCGACGTGGGCGCCGTCGCCGTCGTGCCAGCCGATGGCCGCGGCGGCGCCGAGGTGGGGCGTGAAGCGCGCCGCGGCGTCCAGCGTCGCGTGCTCCAGCGTCAGGCCGCCGCGCTGGTCGTCGGGGGGCTGCCGCGCAGCAGCACGCCGGGCAGCGTGGCGGCGGGCCAGCGATGGTCGGCATCGGCGGCGAAGACGGCGGCGGCGGCGCCGACGCGCCAGCCGGGGTCCTCGGGCAGCGGGTCGGCCCCCGCCTCGTGGGCCTGTGCGGCACCGGCCAGCAAGGCGGCGGCCAGGGCGCACAGCGCCTCAGTTCTGGGCGAACGGGTCGGCATGGTTCGGGTCGGTGAGGAAGTCGTGGTCGGTCAGCGTCTTCAGGAAGGCGACGATGTCGGCCTGTTCCTGCGCGTCGAGATCGATGCGGCTGACCAGCGGGTCCTTGTAGGGATTGGCGCGGCCGTCGCCGGCATGGGGGCCGGTGGCGATGTGGCGCCCGCCGGCGGCGTAGGTGGCGACGACCTCGGCCAGCGTCGCGATGCTGCCGTCGTGCATGTACGGTGCCGTGACCTCGACGTTGCGCAGGCTGGGCGCGCGGAAGGCGCCCATGTCGGCGGCCCTGGCGGTGAGTTCGAAGACGCCGCGGTTGTCTTCCGGATAGGCGCCGGTGCCGCCCAGGTTGTAGAGGCCGGTGTTGTGGAACGGCGTCTCCACGATGCGGCTGCGCGCGTGCACGATCTGGTCGTTGAAGTTGAAGCTGCCGTGGCAGTGGAAACACTCGGCCTTCTCGCCGAAGAACAGCTTCATGCCGCGCTGCTCGGTGTCGGACAGCGTGGCCTGGCCGGCCAGCCAGCGGTCGTAGCGGCTGCGGCCCGAGATCAGCGAACGTTCGAAGGCGGAGATCGCCTTGATGACGTTGGCCCAGCTGACGGGCTCGGCCTCGCCGGCGAAGACCGCGGCAAACCGCGCCGGATAGCCGGCGATGCCGCGGTCCTCGCGCAGGCGCTGCAGCACCGCGGCCTTGTTGGCGTCGTTGACGCCCATCTCGACCGGGCGCTCGCCGAACAGCGGCGTCTCCATCTGCCGCTCCAGCGTCACCAGCGACGGGTTGGCCCAGGTCAGCGTGGCGTTGTAGACGACGTTGGACAGATGCTGCGCCGCGCGCGGGTGGGCTTCGCCGGTGGAGCCGACGGCGGTGGCGCGGCCGTCGGTGAAGGCCAGCGCCTGCAGGTGGCAGCTGCCGCAGGACTGCTGGCCGTTGCCCGACAGGCGCGGGTCGTAGAACAGGAAGCGGCCGAGCTCGACCTTGGCGGCCGACATCGGGTTGTCGGCCGGCACCTTGGGTTCCGGGAAGTGGGCTGGCAGCGTCCAGGTCCACGCGGCGCTGCCGCCGGTCTCCTCGCTGAGCGTCGTGCCGCCGCCGCCGCAGGCCGCGACGGCGGCCAGCACGACGGCAGCGGCGCCCGCCGCGATGACGGGGGCGCCGCGCTTCACTTGGCCACCGCCCGGAACAGCGTCTGGGCCGCGCCGCCGTCGACCGGCAGCCCGCTGCCGCTGCCGTCGGCGTTCCAGCCGATGGCCAGCGCCTGGAACACCGCGGCGCACTCGGGGTCGGTGCCGCCGGACATGCAGCCCGGGGCACCGGCCTGGTTGCGCGTGATGTCGTTGCCGGCCAGCAGCGCACGCAGGTCGACGGCGATCTTCTGCGTCGCCGGGTCGAAGGCGGCGAGCGCGAAGTCCATGCGGTTGGCGGCGACGCAGGAGACGGTCTCGCCGTTGGCCGGGTTGCCGCTGCAGCCGGTCGAGCCCAGGTGCACGTAGAAGCTGTGTGCTGCCCAGGTGCCGGTGCTGCCGTCGGGGTCGACGATCTCGATCTTGGCGAACTTGCGCCCCGACTGCCAGCTCCAGGCCATGGCCTGCACGTCCAGCGGCGCCGGGGCCGAGGCGTAGTCGGTGTGGTTCAGCGCGAACGGCACGCCCATCGTCATCCTGACGCCGACGTAGTCGCCTGCGGGCACGGTGCCGGTGACGCTGGTGTGGGTTGCGCTCGTGCCGGCGCTGCAGCCGCCGCTGCCGTCCTCGAGGTCGATCAGAGTCACGGCGTTGCCGCCGGCGCTGTGGTTCCAGTCGTCGTCGGCCGGCAGGGTCAGCGCGACCTCCGTGCCATCGGCCTTCACCAGCTTCACGTTGGAGACGTAGAAGCGGAAGTCCTGCAGCTTGGCGTCGACGCCGCCGCTGCCCAGGCCGCTGACGGTGCTGCCGCAGCCGATCGGCGTGTTGCCGGCGACGGCGGCGAACTCGATCGTGACGGTCTTCGGCGAGTCGTCGTCGCTGCCGCCGCCACCGCCGCAGGCGGCAAGCGTGGCGAGGGCGGCCAGGGGCAGGGCGGAAAGAATGAAGCCTTGTCGGGTCATGGGAGTCTCGTGTTCGGATCGCGAGCCCGCGTGTCACGGGGCCGCGTGGGGGCGGGCTGCGGCGGACGTGCATGGCGGCCGCCGGCCGCGCATGTCGCGCAGGCCTGCAGCTCGTCCGGTGGGTCCTGTGGCGGTCAGTCCGCCGCGGGGATGCACGGGCGTGCGCCGCGCCGCTGGCTGCGGCGTACGGTGGCCCGTCGTTCGTTCAGCTCAGCGCGAACGGCGGCGCGCGCGGCTGGGCGCTGCGCCAGGCGTGCGCCGTGCTCGGCGCGTGCAGGAAGGCGGGGGGCAGGGTGGCGTCGCGGCCGGCGGGCGGCACGACGAGCCGGTCGGCCGGCGGCAGGCCCGGCGTGGGCGCGTGCAGCGAACAGAAAGGACAGTGCTCCAGACCATGGGCCTGGGCGGGCAGCGAGTCGCTGTCCTCGGCGCCGGCGGCGACCCAGCGCGAGCCTTCGGCGGTGCAGACCTCCACCCAGCCCGCGCCGCGAGAAGACTGCAGCGCATGCGAGACCGACGGCGCCAGCGCCGCGAACAGCAGCACCAGGCACGACAGCCAGGCGGTGATGCGGCGGTTGACGCAGGTCGACGACATTGCAAACAAGTGTACGCGGGCCTCGCCCGCGCGAACGGTGTTTGCGCTGTCGCAACCTAGTGCGCCGCTGCGGCATGCAGCGCGCGGCGCGAATCGGTGTTAGCCGGGCGCCGGGCCCGGCCCCGTTCAGCCTTCCAGCCTGGACAGGTCGCGCACCGCGCCCTTGTCGGCCGAGGTGGCCAGCAGCGCGTAGGCCTTCAGCGCCGCCGAGACCTTGCGCGGGCGCGGCTGCGCCGGCTTCCAGCCGAGCACGTCCTGCTCGGCGCGGCGCGCGGCCAGCGTCGCCTCGTCGACGAGCACGTCGATGCGGCGGTTCGGGATGTCGATGCGGATGCGGTCGCCGGTCTTCACCAGGCCGATCGTGCCGCCGGCCGCGGCCTCGGGCGAGCAGTGGCCGATCGACAGCCCCGAGGTGCCGCCGGAGAAACGGCCGTCGGTCAGCAGCGCGCAGGCCTTGCCCAGGCCCTTGCTCTTGATGTAGCTCGTCGGGTAGAGCATCTCCTGCATGCCGGGGCCGCCCTTCGGGCCTTCGTAACGCACGACGACGACGTCGCCGGCCAACACCCGGTCGCCGAGGATGTGCTCGACGGCCTCGTCCTGGCTCTCGACGACGTGCGCCGGGCCTTCGAAGACCAGCAGGCTGTCGTCGACGCCGGCGGTCTTCACGACGCAGCCGTCCTCGGCGAGGTTGCCGTACAGCACCGCCAGGCCGCCTTCGCGCGAGAAGGCGTGCTCGATGGCGCGGATGCAGCCTTCGGCGCGGTCCAGATCCAGGCTGGGCCAGCGGCTGGCCTGGCTGAACGCGACCTGGCTGGGGATGCCGGCCGGGCCGGCGAGGTAGAAGGTCTTCACCGCGTCGCTGGGCGCGCGCGCGATGTCCCATTCGTCGAGCGCGTGCTTGAGCGTCGGCGCGTGCACCGTCGGCACGTCGGTGTGCAGCTTGCCGGCGCGGTCGAGCTCGCCGAGGATGGCCATGATGCCGCCGGCGCGGTGCACGTCCTCGATGTGGTACTTCTGCGTGTTCGGCGCCACCTTGCACAGCTGCGGCACCGAGCGCGACAGGCGGTCGATGTCGGCCATCGTGAACTCGATGCCGGCTTCCTGGGCGATGGCCAGCAGGTGCAGGATGGTGTTGGTCGAGCCGCCCATCGCGATGTCCAGCGTCATCGCGTTCTCGAAGGCCTTGAAGCCCACCGCGCGCGGCAGCACCGATTCGTCGCCGCCTTCGTAGTAGCGCCTGGCGAGTTCGACGACCAGGCGGCCGGCGCGCTTGAACAGCTGCTCGCGGTCGGCGTGCGTGGCCACCACCGTGCCGTTGCCCGGCAGCGAGAGGCCCAGCGCCTCGGTCAGGCAGTTCATCGAGTTGGCGGTGAACATGCCCGAGCAAGAACCGCAGGTCGGGCAGGCCGAACGTTCGACCTCGGCGACGGTCTCGTCGGAGACCTTGGGGTCGGCGGCCATGATCATCGCGTCGATCAGGTCGAGCTTGCGGAACTCGACGGTCTGCGTCGCCGGGTTGGCGAGCCGCGTCTTGCCGGCTTCCATCGGGCCGCCGGAGACGAAGACCACCGGGATGTTCAGCCGCATCGCGGCCATCAGCATGCCCGGGGTGATCTTGTCGCAGTTGGAGATGCACACCAGCGCGTCGGCGCAGTGCGCGTTGACCATGTACTCGACCGAGTCGGCAATGATGTCGCGGCTGGGCAGCGAATACAGCATGCCGTCGTGGCCCATCGCGATGCCGTCGTCCACCGCAATGGTGTTGAACTCCTTGGCGACGCCGCCGGCGGCCTCGATCTCGCGGGCGACGAGCTGGCCCAGGTCCTTCAGGTGCACGTGGCCCGGCACGAACTGGGTGAAGCTGTTGGCGACGGCGATGATCGGCTTGTCGAAGTCGCCGTCCTTCATGCCGGTGGCGCGCCACAACGAACGCGCGCCCGCCATGTTGCGGCCGGCGGTGGAGGTCTTGGAACGGTAGGCGGGCATGGGCGGCACTCGTGGCTGGGGTTGTCCTGGCGGCGACGGCCCCGCGCCGCGGGGCGGGCCGACCCGGGATTCTCGCGCAGGCCCGGGCGGCCGAAGAGGCCCCCCGGCCAGCGTTGACAACTCGTCAAGGCTGGGCGGACGGCGCCGGATGCGGCGCGAGCAGGCGCTCCAGCCGTTCCATGCGGTGCCGGTGCAGCGTCGTGATGGCGTAGAAGTTCTCCTGCAGCTGCGCCGAGCGGCCGACGGTCACCAGCACGCCGGCCTGCAGCTCGTCCTGCACCACGACCTCGGGCAACACGGTGAGCCAGCCGCTGTCGCGCGCCACCAGGCGCAGCATCGCCATGTCGTCGACCTCGGCGCGCAGGCGCGGGGCGACGCCGGCGGCCACGCACAGCGCGTCGAACTGCCCGCGCAGCGCATGGCGCGGCCCCGGCACGGCCAGCTCCAGCCCGCCGAGGTCCTCGGGCATGCGCAGGCTGCGCCCCTGCCAGGCCGCCGCCGGGCCGACCAGCGAGATCGCCTGGCTGCCCAGGAAACGGCAGTGCAGCGGCCGGTCGGGGTCGGCCGGCACCGCCTCGTTGGCGAGCACCACGTCGAGCTGGTGCTGCAGCAGGCGGCGCAGCAGCTCGTCGAGCATGCCGGACTCCAGCGTCAGCGTCACCGCCGGGTCGGCGAGCAGCGGCCGGATCCAGTTCTCCTGGTAGTTGCGCGACAGCGTCGCGACGCTGCCCACGCGCAGCCGCACCATGCCCTGGCCGCGGCCCTGCAGCCGGCCCAGCAGGTCCTGGCCCATGCCGAAGATGTTCTCGGCGTAGGACAGCACCAGCTGGCCGGTGTCGGTCAGCACGAGGCGGCGGCCGGTGCGCTCGAACAGCGGCTCGCCCAGACGCTCCTCGAGCTGGCGGATCTGGCTCGACAGCGCCGACTGCGACACGTGCAGCTCGTTCGCCACCTGCGTCAGGTGCCCCGCCTTGGCGACACGCCAGAAGTACAGGAGGTGGTGGAAGTTCAGCTGCTCGACGTACATCGTTCTTTATAAAAGATCAAAACGTTCGCATCAATGAATTTTACAGAACGTGAGGCGGCCGGCACCATCGCCTGGCCTGTCTGCTGGAGACCCGACGATGAAGCTCGTGAGCCTGCTGTGGCCGGCCTGCAGCCTGCTGCCGGCCGTGCTGATGCTCGCCGCCGTGCCGCTTCGGCGTGACGCCGACGTGGCGGCGGCCTGGGCGCGCTGGCGGGTGCTCGCGGTGGCCGGCGTCGCCGCCGCCGCCGCCGCGCTGGGCCTGCAGCTCGCCGCCGGGCCGGGCACGGCCGAGCCACCGCTGCCGGGGCTGGCCGTCACGCTGGCCGGCGCCTGGATGGCGCTGCTGGTGCAGCTGCTGGGCACCGTCATCGGCGTGTTCTCGTCGCGCTATCTGCAGGGCGAGCCCGGCCAGCCGCGCTACGTGGCCGCGCTCGCCGGCGTGCTCGCCGCGGTGCAGGTGCTGCTGCTGGCCGACCACTGGCTGGTGCTGATCGCCGCCTGGGCCGGCGTCGGCGGGTGCCTGCAGCACCTGCTGTGCTTCTATCGCGACCGTCCGTTCGCGCTGCTGGCGGCGCACAAGAAGCGTGTCGCCGACCGTCTGGCCGACGTCCTGCTGGTCGCCGCCGCGGCGCTGGCCTGGACCGAGGTCGGCTCCGGCTCGCTGTCCGATCTGGGGCGCCACCTCGAGGCCGCGGCACCGTCGGCGGCGCTGCAGGCCGGCGCCGTCTGTCTCGTCCTGGCGGTCGTGCTGCGCACCGCGCTGCTGCCGGTGCACGGCTGGCTGATCCAGGTGATGGAAGCGCCGACGCCGGTGTCGGCGCTGCTGCACGCGGGTGTCATCAACCTCGGCGGCTACGTGCTGATCCGCTTCGCGCCCTGGCTGGACGCGGTGCCGCTGGCGCGCTGGCTGCTGGTCGGCATCGGCCTGGCCACCGCGGTGCTCGCCGGCCTGGTGATGCTGACGCGCGCCAGCGTCAAGGTGCGGCTGGCCTGGTCGACGGTGGCCCAGATGGGCTTCATGGTCATGGAATGCGGCCTGGGCCTGTACACGCTGGCGCTGCTGCACCTGCTCGGCCACTCGCTGTACAAGGCGCATGCCTTCCTCGCTGCCTCCTCGGCCGTCGACACGGCGCGGCTGCGCACGATGCACGGCGGCACCCAGCCGACGCTGGCCAGCCTCGTCGTCGCGCCGCTCGCGTCGGCGGCGGTGATCGCCGGCCTGCTCGCGCTGCAGGCCGGGCTGGTGCCGGTGTCGGCCTGGCCGTGGTGGTGGAGCGGCGTGCTGGCGCTGGCCTGGGCGCCGCTGTTCTGGCAGCCGGCGAGCCGGCATCCCGACGCCCCCGGGGCGCTGCACGGCGCGCTCGCCGGTGCCGCCATGGTGGCCGCGCTGGCGGCGGCCACCGTCGCCGGCCACGCGCTGCCGCTGGGCCCGGTCGACACGCCCGACGGGCCGGCCGGCGTCGTGGCGCTGGCCGGCCTGGCGCTGCTCTACGCCAGCCTGGTGCTGTTGCACGCCCGCCCGGCGGCGCTGGCCTTCTGGCGCCGCTGGAGCTACGCCGGCTTCTACGTCGACGAGGTCGCGACACGCGCCGTGCTGCGCCTGTGGCCGACCCGCTGGACCGCCGCCACCGATGGACCCGAGACGAGGATTCCGTGATGCAGACCCTGCTGGCCCCCGGCACCGAACCGTCCGCCCACCGCGAGCCGCCGCGGCCGTCCGACGCCGACGTCGACCGGCGCATCGACGCCGCCTGCGCCCAGGCCTGCCGCGCCATCGCGCCGGCCTGGCCGCTGGATCGCGCCATCGCCGTCAACCCGCACTGGGAGCGCATCGGCAGCAGCGTGCGCCGCGTGGCCGCGCGGCTGGCGGTGCTGGGCGACATCCGTGTCTTCCCGCCGCGCGAGCGGCTGCGCGAGGCCTGGGCCTCGGGCCGCATCAGCGCCGCCGACCTCGACGCGGCGCTGGCCCGGCACCCCGACGCCCGCGCCGCCGGTCTCGACGCCGCCCAGGCCGTGGCGGCCCTCGACCGGGCGCCCGGGCTGCCCCGGCTGCCGCTGCTGATCGACGTGCTCGACGACGATCCGCAGGGCCGGCGCCGGCTGTCGTGGCGCCAGGCCGTCACCCACCAGGTGAGCCAGGTCTGCGCCGCCTACTTCGACCGCCACCAGGCCGACTGGCAGCCCGAGCGCCCGGGCGGGCTCTACGCCTTCTGGCGCGACACGCTGACCCACGACCACGGCATCGGCGCGCTGATGGGCCTGCCCGAGCTGGCGCGCGGCCTGGCCGCGCTGCCCGCCACGCGCGTGCAGGCCGAACGCTGGGTGCTGCGCCGGCTCGGCCTGGCCGAGCCGGCCTGGGCCGACTACCTCGAGGCGGTGCTGCTGACGGTCAACGGCTGGGCCTCGTGGTGCGCCTATCTCGCCTGGGAGGCGCGCCTGGCCGGCCGCGACGACGAGCACCTGCGCGACCTGCTCGCCATCCGCCTGGCCTGGGGCGCGATCCTGCTGGAATGCCGCGACGACCGCGCGGCGCAGCGGGCTTTCGTGGCGCTGCAGGTGGAGTGGGAAGGTGCGCCCGGGCGGCTGCAGCAGGCCGAGGACGCCTTGCGGGTCGACGAGGTCTGGCAGCTCGCGTACGAGGCGGGCTACCAGCGCGACCTGGCCCGCCGGCTTCGTGCCGTCGCGCCGGCGCCGGTCGAGCCGGCCACGCCAGCGTGCATCGAAGTCCAGGCGGCGTTCTGCATCGACGTTCGCAGCGAGCGGCTGCGGCGTGCCGTCGAGTCGGTCTGGCCGGCCGTGCAGACGATCGGCTTCGCCGGCTTCTTCGGTCTGCCGGTGGCCTACACGCCGCTGGCCACCGAGGCCCGGCGCCCGCAGCTGCCCGGGCTGCTGGCGCCGGCGCTGGACGTGAGCGAGCGTGTGGCCGCCACGGCGGCCGACTTCGGCCCGGCGGGTGACACGCTGCAGGCCCCGGCGCGCCGGGCGCGGCTCGGGCGCTTCGCGGCGGCCGGGCGCTGGGGCGCCGGCACCGTCTGGCCGAACGCGGCCTTCTCGTCGGTGGAGGCGGTCGGGCTCGGCTACCTGGGCCGGCTGGCGCAATGGCTGCGCCCGCCGGCGGCCGCGCGGCGCCCGCTCGACGGTGCCGGCCACGCGCCGCGCTACCGGCCGCTGTGCCGGCCGGTGCTGGCCGGCCTGGACCTCGGCGCGAAGGTCGAGCTCGGTGCACGCGTGCTGCACACGATGGGGCTGGACCGCGGCCTCGCGCCGCTGGTGCTGCTGGTCGGCCACGGCAGCCAGAGCGCGAACAACGCGCAGGCCGCGGCGCTGGACTGCGGCGCCTGCTGCGGCCAGACCGGCGAGGTCAACGCGCGCGTGCTGGCGCGGCTGCTCAACGAGCCGGCGGTGCGCGCGGGCCTGCGCGCCCGGGGCATCGCCATGCCGGCCGACATGGCCTTCGTCGCCGCGCTGCACAACACCACCACCGACGAGATCGAGGGGCTGGACCTGGACCTGCTGGACGCCGCCGCGCGGGCCCGCTGGGCGCGCCTGCAGGCGGTGTTCGTGCAGGCCGGCGACCAGGTGCGCCGCGAGCGTGCGGCGGCGCTGGGGCTCGATGCCCGGCGGCCGCACGCGGCCCTGCTCGAGCAGCTGCGCCGGCGCGCCAACGACGGCGCGCAGACCCGGCCCGAGTGGGGCCTGGCCGGCAACGCCGCCTTCCTGATCGCGCCGCGCTCGCGCAGCCGGGGCGCCGCGCTGGACGGCCGCGTCTTCCTGCACGACTACGACCCGGCCCACGACGCCGACGGCAGCGTGCTGGAGCTGCTGATGACCGCGCCGATGCTGGTCACGCACTGGATCAACTGGCAGTACCACGCGTCGACCTGCGACCCGCAGCGCCTGGGCAGCGGCAACAAGCTGCTGCACAACGTCGTCGGCGGCCGCATCGGCGTCTTCGAGGGCAACGGCGGCGACCTGCGCATCGGCCTGGCGCGGCAGTCGCTGCACGACGGCAGCCGCTGGCGGCACGAGCCGCTGCGGCTGACGGTGGTGATCGACGCGCCGGCCGCGGCCATCGAGCGTGTGATCGCCGGCCACGCCGCCGTGCACCGGCTGGTCCACCACGACTGGCTGCACCTCTGGCGCTTCGCCGACGACGGCGGTTTCGAGCGTTACGTGCGCGGCCGCTGGAGCATGGTCGCGGACTGAACGCGCCGCGTTCAGCGCTGCCGCCGGCGCCGCTTCCAGAGCACGTTGAGCCGCCAGACGGCCGAGACCACGAAGTAGGTCGTGATGCCGACGCCGGTGGCCATCAGCGCCAGCCCCAGCAGCAGCGGCTTGCCGACGCCGAGGATGCGCCCGACCGTCTGCTGCCACCAGCCGGCGTCGGCGTCGGGCTCGACCTCGGCCTCCACGGGCGCCGGCGGCGGCTCGGGCTCGCCGAGCACGGCGCTGCCCAGGCGCCAGGCGGCGTAGTACAGCGGGCCGAAGGTCAGCGGGTTGGTCACCAGCGTGCTGGCCACCGCGGCCGGCACGTTGGCGCGCAATGCCACGGCGGCTGCCGCGCTCAGCGGGATCTGCGCCAGCGGCACCAGCAGGCCGAAGAAGAAGCCCAGCGCCATGCCGAGCGCCAGGCCGCGCCGGCTCAGGTGCCACAGCCGCGGGTGGTGCAGTGCCGGGCCCAGCCAGCGCAGCCAGCGGTTGGCGCGGATCGACTCGGCGTCGGGCAGCCAGCGTCGCAGCGGCTTCACGCGCCGGCCTCCCCGGCACGGCGCGCCGCCGCGCGCGCGCCACGCCCGCCCTGCAGCGTGTGGAACAGCTCGGCGCGTGCCGAGCGCGTGATCGCCAGCACGCAGGGGTGGGTGATGCGCCGCTCGACCGAGATCGCGTAGAAGTCCTCGCGCACCTCGTCGATCGTGCCGACGCAGCGCACCTGCAGCCGCGACTGGATCTCGTCGGCCAGCACCGCCGGCGCGAGCAGGTAGCCCACGCCCTGGCGGCCGAACTCCTGCGCCAGCGCGCTGTCGTCGAACTCGGCCACCACGCGCGGCCCCAGCCCCTGGCTCTCGAACCAGGCGCGCAGCCGCTTGCCCACCGCCGTGTCCTCGCCGGGCATCAGCAGCGGCGCGCCGTCCAGGCAGGCGGGGAAGGGCGGCTCGCCGGCGGCCAGCAGCGACGGCGCCGCGAAGACGCCGATCGCCGAGCCGCCCAGGTGGTGGCTGAAGGCCTTGACGCTGACCGAGTGGGGCACCGGCGCGTCGGCGATCACCAGGTCCAGCGTGTGCATCGCCAGCTCGGACAGCAGCCGGTCCAGGCGCCATTCGCGGCAGACGATGCGCACCGGCTGCGCCACCTTCAGCGCCGGCTCGACGAGGTGGTAGGCGATCGACTTGGGCACCGCGTCGGCCACGCCGACGCGGAACTCGAGCGTGCGGCCCTTCAGCGTGCGCTCGCGCACCGCGGCCTCGAGTTCGGCGCCCAGCGAGAAGATCTCGCGCGCGTAACCCAGCGCCAGGTGGCCGGTGTCGGTGAGTTCCAGCCGCCGGCCCACCTTCTCGAACAGCGGCCCGCCCAGCCGGTCGGCCAGCAGCTGGATCTGGCCGCTGATCGTCTGCGGCGTCAGGTGCAGCTGCCGGCTGGCCGCCGCCACGCTGCCGGTCTCGGCGACTTGCAGGAAGTAGTGCAGGTGCTTGTAGTTCACGGCGGGCGCGTTCTCCCCTGGGCCGGCCGGTGCTGCGGCGCGGGCGTCATCAGATTTGTGCGACGGTTCGGCCGCGACCCATCGAGTCTACGTTCGAGCGCGAGGCGCGCCGCGTGTTCCGTCCGGGCCGCTCGGCGGCGGCGTTTGCGGGCCCTTCAGCCCAGCAGCGCGCCGGCCGCCGCGCCCAGCGCGACGACGATCACCGGCGACACGCGGCCCCAGGCCAGCAGCCCGAAGGCCGCCAGCGCCAGGCCGAAGTCGGCGCGGCTGCCGATGGCGGTGGTCCAGACCGGGTCGTACAGCGCCGCCAGCAGGATGCCGACGACCGCGGCGTTGACGCCGGCCATCGCCGCGCGCACCGCGTCACGCCGGCGCAGCGTGTCCCAGAACGGCAGCGCGCCGACGACGAGCAGGAACGCCGGCACGAAGATCACGACCAGGAACACCAGCCCGCCGACCCAGCCCGCGAGCGGCCCCTGCGCGACCGCGCCGAGGTAGGCCGCGAACGTGAACAGCGGCCCCGGCACCGCCTGCGCCGCGCCGTAGCCGGCGAGGAAGGCGGCGTCGTCGACCGCGCCGGACGGCACGACGCTCGCCTGCAGCAGCGGCAGCACGACGTGGCCGCCGCCGAAGACCAGCGCACCGGCGCGGTAGACGCCGTCGACCAGCGCCCAGGCCGGCGAGCCGGTGGCCGCGGCGAGCAGCGGCAGCCCGAGCAGCAGCGCCGCGAACAGCGCCAGCGCCGCGACGCCGGCCGCGCGTGGCACGCGCCAGACCGCCTGCGGCCCCGGCGGCGCTGGCGGCAGCTTCAGCAGCCGCCAGCCGACGAGGCCCGCGGCGACGATCACCGCCAACTGGCCCGGCGCCGACGGCAGCGCCAGCGTCGCCAGCGCGGCCAGGAGGGCCAGCGCCGCGCGTGGCCGGTCGGGGCACAGCGTGCGCGCCATCGTCCACACCGCCTGCGCGACGACGGCCACGGCCACCACCTTCAGCCCGTGCACCGCGCCCGACGCGGCGAGGCCGGGGTGGCCGGCGATGCCGTAGGCGAATGCGATCAGCGCCAGCGCCGACGGCAGCGTGAAGCCCAGCCAGGCCATCGCCGCGCCGGCCCAGCCGGCGCGCAGCAGCCCGAGCGCCATGCCGACCTGGCTGCTGGCCGGGCCCGGCAGGAACTGGCACAGCGCGACGAGCTCGGCGTAGCTGCGTTCGTCCAGCCAGCGGCGGCGGCCGACGAACTCGGCGTGGAAGTAGCCCAGGTGCGCGACGGGGCCGCCGAAAGAGGTCAGGCCGAGCTTCAGGAAGGCCAGCAGCACCTCGACGGCGCTGCCGTGCCCGGCCCGAGTCGGCGACGGCATCACGGCGCTGGTGCGTGCCGCGCGCCGTGCCGGCCGCTCAGTGCGTGCGGCCGGTGCGTCCGGCCAGATCCGTCCCGCTGATGCCGGCGAACAGCTGCGCGGCCTTGACCTTGATCTCCAGCAGCTCGTCGGCGCTGACCGAGTACTGCCCGGAGGTGCGGTTGACGGTGACGCCGAACTCGACGTCCTTGCCGGCGTTGGACAGCGTGCCGCTGGTGAACTCGTAGTCGTCGCGCTCCCAGGGGTGACCCTGGGTGGCGACGTCCCAGTCGTGGTACTCGATGCGCCCGATCTCGCCGCTGGCGAGGTTCAGGCGAGCGCTGGCGGTGACGACGTCGTCGGCGAGTTCGTCGGTGAGGGTGATCGGCACATGCAGGTCCATGGGGGGATTGTCCGCTGAATCGGGGGCAGGGCGGCGAATGGGATGGCGGGGCCGTGAAGGGAGGCCGGCCGTACCGCTCGCGCTGTGACCGCGGAGCCGGGGTGCAAACCTGATCGCCGATCGCCCCCGCCTGCTCGTCCTCCGCAGGCCACTGGGCGACGCAAGATGGACGGCGCAGCGGGGTTTGCAAGCGATGCGCGCGTCGTGTACCTCAGGAGGCGCGGCTCGCGGCCCGGGCCCGGGAGACCATCGACTTCACCTCTGGCGTCATGTTGGTCGGGACCAGAGTGGTCTGCGGGTGCGCTCGCTGGAACACCCGGAACACTTCGTCGGCGAACGCCTGGCCGATCTCGGCGACGCCAGCAAAGTCCAGGATCACCGTCCGAAAGCGATCGAACCGCATCGTCAGGCGCTTGGCCTGAGACCGGGAGACCAGCTTCTCGCCTTCGTGCTGAGCCAAGCGAACCGGCACGATCGTCTTGGCGAAGGTGTATTCGTCGGGCACGGCGAACTTGTCGAACACCTCTCGCGTGGTGCGCGTGCTGTCGTTGGCCAGTTTCATGAGCACCGTGGTCCCCGGTGCATCCCCATTCGATTCGAGCAGAACATCGGCCTCGTCCGAGTCGTGCGCGAAGTGCAGTCGCCCGGACCGGATGTAGAAGCAGTCGAACACCTTCGACGAGAAGAAAATGCCTTCGCCCGAGTGGTTGTCGGGATCGGTCGTGAACTTCCCCTTGGCCAGCTCGAGGATCGCCTCTCGCTGGTCGAACAGCCCAAGCGCCCTCTGGATGCGCAGGAAGATCCCTTCGCCATCGTCCACGACCCAGGCCTGCGTGAACAACCCGTTTCGTCGCATGCGGATGTGCACCTGCGGCGATCCGGAGTGATCGACGGCGTTGTTGATCATCTCCGTCATGCCGTAGCGCCAGACATCGCGCACGTTCTCCGCGAGATCGGCCACCAAAGGGTGCAGGTGCTGTTGCCACACCCTGTCTTCCGATAACCCGACACGGTCAAAACTCTGCCGAACCTCCTTCAAGGTTTGCAGCTCGTAGCGAACGCCGGCCCCGTGCCCCTCTCGTCCCAGCAGCCCAGCCTTCATGGCCTTCTGGAGTCGCGCGCTGGCCGCTTGACGCGAGATGTTCAGGGCACTCGCCAGCCTCCCCGCAACATTGCGCGGGTCCTCGTCGACGAGCCGAAGCATGAGGGTCGTGTCTGGGCTGTTCATGCGCGAATGGTAAAGCGGCGACGGAATAATTGGAAAGTTCTTGGCTAGAAAAGGTAAAGTACGCGTCGCCGGTTCAGGGCGTGCGCGTGCGCAGCACCTCGCTGCGCCCACGGAGGCAACGTTGCATCAGGGATGGTGGAGCGTTCGCCGACGCAGCGGCCGTCCCGAGAGCGAGGATCTCGGTCGGACGCACTTGAATCGTCGGTCTGCGCGAACGGGCCGCCGACGCGCAGCCAGAGATGATCGGACGGGACTCGTCCGCTGCCGCTGAACTGTCTGCCAGGGCTGGCCGTATGGCAGGCGAGGCCTCAAGGGCGTCCCGAGTGCCTGTTGCCATTGGATGTCTGGCGGAAGCGGTGAGATTCGAACTCACGGACGGTTGCCCGTCGCCGGTTTTCAAGACCGGTGCAATCGACCACTCTGCCACGCTTCCAGGGTCGTCCGGCCTTGCGCCGGAGCCCTCGATTCTAGGTCGGCGCGCGGCCCTTCGGCGCTGGTTCAGGCGCCCGGCCGCTGCGCCTGGCTGCAGCCGACCTGCACCAGCTCCTGCCGGCCGCCGTCGACGCGCACCGCGCTGAGGCGGCCGCCCCAGACGCAGCCGGTGTCCAGCGCCATCAGATCGGGCTCGACCACCAGGCCCAGCGTGCTCCAGTGGCCGAAGGCGATCGGCTCGCCGGTGGTCTTGCGGCCGGGCACCTCGAACCACGGCATCAGCCCGGCGGCGCCGTCCTTGGTCTTGAAGTCCAGCGTGCCGTCGGCGCTGCAGAAGCGGATGCGCGTCAGCGTGTTGACGACGAACCGCAGCCGGTCGGCGCCTTGCAGGCCGTCGTCCCAGCGCGCCGGCTCGTTGCCGTACATGCGCTGCAGAAAGGCCGGCAGGGCCGGGCCGCGCAGGCAGGCCTGCACCTCGGCGGCCAGCGCCAGCGTCCTGGCCGTGTCCCACTGCGGCACGACGCCGGCGTGCACGCACAACCAGCCGGCCTCGACGTGCGCCAGCGGGCGCTGGCGCAGCCAGTCGACCCAGGCGTCGGCGTCGGGCGCGGCCAGGATCTCGCCCAGCGTGTCGTTGCGGTGCAGCGGCCGCACGCCGTGCGCCACGGCCAGCGTGTGCAGGTCGTGGTTGCCCAGCAGGCAGACCGCGGCGTCGCCGAGGTCGCGCAGCCGGCGCAGCACGGCCAGGTTCTGCGGGCCGCGGTTGACCAGGTCGCCCAGCACCACCAGGCGGTCGCGCGAGGGGGAGAAGCCGATCTCGGCGAGCAGGCGTTCCAATGCGTCCGCACAACCCTGCACGTCGCCAGCGAAGAAGATCATGGCGCGGATTCTGCTACGCTCGCGCGCCTCCCCACAGCCCGTCGCCGCCGTGTCGCGGCGGCTCTAATGGACGTTTCGCTTCTCGTCTTCCTCATCCTGCTCAACGGCGTTTTCGCCATGTCGGAGATGGCGCTCACCGCGTCACGCAAGATCCGGCTCCAGGTGATGGTGGAAGACGGCGCCCCCGGCGCCCGGGCCGCGATGGCCCTTCACGACGACCCCACGCGTTTCCTGTCGGTGGTGCAGATCGGCATCACCTCCATCGGCATCCTCAACGGCATCGTCGGCGAGGCCGCGTTCTCGGCGCCGCTGGGCGACTGGCTGATCACGCTCGGCGTGCACGAGCACAGCGCACGCATCGGCGCCACGGCGATCGTCGTCGTGCTGATCACGATCGTCACGATCATCTTCGGCGAACTGGTGCCCAAGCGCCTGGGCCAGCTCTACCCGGAGACGGTGGCGCGCCTGGTGGCGCGGCCGATGACCTGGATCTCGCTGGCCGCGCGGCCGCTGGTGCTGCTGCTGTCGGCCTCGACGCAGGCGGTGCTGCGCCTGCTGGGCATCCGCGAGGACACGCAGCGTGCCGTCACCGAGGAGGAGATCGCGGCCAGCCTGGAGGAAGGCCTGGACGCCGGTGTCATCGAGGCCCAGGAGCACCAGATGGTGCGCAACGTCTTCCGCCTGGACGACCGCCAGATCGGCTCGATGATGATCCCGCGTGCCGAGATCGTCTGGCTCGAGGCCGACGCCCCGATCGACGAGGTGCTGGCGCAGATCGCCGAGCACGGCCACTCGCGCTACCCGGTGTGCCGCGGCAGCCTGGACGACGTCATCGGCGTGCTCGGCGCGCACGTGCTGCTGCAGCCGCTGTCGCGCGGCGAGACGCCGCAGTTGCAGACGCTGCTGACGCCGCCGGTCTTCGTGCCCGAGACGCTGTCGGGCATGGAGCTGCTGGAGCACTTCCGCCAGTCGCGGGCCGACCTGGTGTTCGTCGTCGACGAGTACGGCGCCGTGCAGGGCGTGATCTCCGAGCGCGACCTGCTCGAGGCGATCACCGGCGAGTTCGGCAACCAGACCGACGAGGACGCCTGGGCCGTGCGCCGCGAGGACGGCAGCTGGCTGATGGACGGGCTGATCCCGGTGCCCGAGTTCAAGGACCGGCTCGAGCTGAAGGACCTGCCCGACGAGGAGCGCGGCCGCTACAACACGCTGGCCGGCATGGTGATGCTGCTGCTGGGCCGGCTGCCGAAGACGGCCGACGCCGTCAGCTGGCAGGGCTGGCGCTTCGAGGTCGTCGACCTCGACGGCAAACGTGTCGACAAGGTGCTCGTCTCGCGCACCGACAACACAGGAGAGAACGAATGATCATCCCGCTGCTGCACCGCAAGCCGGTGCCGGTGGACCTCAAGGAGCACCGCGCGCTGAAGCTGGCGCTGCCGGTGACCGACTGGAGCGTCGCCGCCGACCTCAACTCGTGCTTCATCGCCGCGATCGAGTTCGTCGACGCCGCGCGCGACTACCCGATCTTCTTCGTGCGCACCGGCAACGACGACGACGGCAAGGCGGCCATCGCGCCGATCGCCGTCTTCGGCCTGCAGCCCAAGCAGAACCTGTTCCTCGAGCAGGGCCGCTGGCGCGCCGACTACATGCCGGCGTCGCTGCGCGGCTACCCGATGTGCCTGGGCCGGATGGACGCCGAGAACTTCGCGGTCTGCTTCGACTCGGCCTGGAGCGGCGTCGGCACCGACGACGGCGTGCCGATGTTCGACGCCGACGGCAAGCCCGGCGAGGTGCTGCAGAACGCGCGCGCCCAGCTCGAGGCGCTGGAAGGCGAGACGCAGCGCACGCGCGTGCTGTGCCGCCGCCTGCGCGACCTGGACCTGCTGCGCCCGATGCGCTTCGACGCCACGCTGCCCGATGGCAGCAAGCTCAGCGTCGACGGCTTCCTGACGGTGGACAACGAGAAGGTGCAGGCGCTGGACGCGGCCACCACGCACGAGCTGCTCAAGAGCGGCCTGCTCGGGCTGATCTACGCCCACTTCGTGTCGCTGGGCCACATGCGCAAGCTGCTCGACTGGCACCTGCAGCGCCAGCCCGCCGCCGCGCCGGCGGACGCCCCGGCCGCTCCCGCGGCCTGAGCCTTCAGGCGGGCGCGCCGGCGGCGGCCGGCGCCGCCTCGCCGAACATCAGCGCCTCGACGCGGCGCGCGTCGTTGCTCTCGCGGATGCGTGCGAAGGCTTCGCCGGCCTCCGGAAAGCGCCGCCGCATCAGCCCCAGCCACTGCTTGAGCCGCCCGGCGCGGTGGCGCGGCTCGACACGCGCGCTGACGCTCGCCCAGAAGCGTCGCAGCTCGGGCTGCAGCGCCGCCCAGCCGGGCACCGGCTCGGCGCGGATCGCCCGCGCCAGCCCCGGGTCGGCGACCATGCCGCGGCCCAGCATCAGCGCGTCGCAGCCGCTCTCGGCCAGGCAGCGGCGCGCGTCGTCCACCGTCCAGACCTCGCCGTTGGCGACCACCGGCAGCGCCACCGCCTCGCGGATCTCGGCGATGCGGTGCCAGTGCGCCGGCGGCCGGTAACCCTCGGCCTTGGTGCGTGCGTGCACCACCAGCTCGGCGGCGCCGCCGTCGGCGATCGCGTGCGCGCAGTCCAGCATGCGCGACGTGTCCAGGTGGCCCAGGCGCATCTTGGCCGTCACCGGCACGGCGGCCGGCACCGCGCGCCGCACCGCGGCGACGATGGCGTGCACCAGCTCCGGCTCGTCGAGCAGCACCGCGCCGCCGCGATGGCGGTTGACCACCGGCGCCGGGCAGCCGAAGTTCAGGTCGATGCCGGCCGGCGACAGCTCGGCCAGGCGCGCGGCGTTCTCGGCCAGGCAGACCGGGTCGCCGCCGAGCAGCTGCGCGCGCACCGGCGTGCCGGCGGCGGTGCGCCCGCCGGCCAGCAGCTCGGGGGCGATGCGCGTGAACACCCGCGCCGGCAGCAGCTGGTCGGTGACGCGGATGAACTCCGAGACGCAGAGCTCGACGCCGCCGACACGCGTCAGCACGTCGCGCAGGCTGCAGTCGAGCAGGCCCTCCATCGGGGCGAGCAACAGCCGCGGGGCGGCGGCGGGCGGGGCAGGGCGGGGGCTCATCGGGGCGCGGATGATGCCGCAAGCGCCGCCCCCGTGCCCGCGTCCGGTGGCCGGCACCGATCACAATCGCCGCTTTCGTCCTGCCGCCGCGTGCGGCCTGCCGCCGATGTCCGTCCAGCTGAAAAAAACCTGCCGCCTCCGCCATCCCCGTGCGTGTCGTCGACCGCGCCGGCCTGGCCGCCCGCCTCGACGCCGCGCCCGCGGCCACGCGCCGCTGGCTCGAGGCCACCGGCTTCAGCGCCGCGCCCGACAGCCACGTGCTGGTGCCGGCGGCCGACGGCGCCATCGCCGAGGTCTGGGCCGGCGTGCGCGCGGCCGATCACCCGTGGGCGCTGGCGGCACTGCCGCGGGCGCTGCCCGAGGGCCGCTATCGCCTGTCGCCCGACGGGCTGGAGCTGCCGGCCGAGGTGGCGGCGATGTCCTGGGAGCTGGGCGCCTACCGCTTCGACCTGTACAAGCCGGCCGCGCGTGCGCCGGCGACGCTGCAGCTGCCCAAGAGCGCGGCCGCCCAGCGCGGCCTGCTGCTGGCCGCGGCCATCGCCTCGGTGCGTGACCTGGTCAACACGCCGGCCGAGCACATGGGCCCGGCCGAGCTGGCCGAAGCCGTGAAGCTGGTCGCCGAGCAGCACGGCGCCGAGTTCCGCCAGACCGTCGGCGACGCGCTGCTGAAGGCCGGCTTCCCGGCGATCCACGCCGTCGGCCGCGCCGCCACGCGTGCGCCGCGGCTGATCGAGCTGCACTGGGGCGACCCCAAGCACCCGCAGCTGACGCTGGTCGGCAAGGGCGTGTGCTTCGACACCGGCGGGCTGGACATCAAGTCGCCCGACGGCATGCGCCAGATGAAGAAGGACATGGGCGGCGCGGCCAACGCGCTGGGCCTGGCGCAGCTGGTGATGGCGCTGGGCCTGCCGGTGCGGCTGACGCTGCTGATCCCGGCGGTCGAGAACGCCATCGCCGGCAACGCCTACCGCCCCGGCGACGTGATCCGCACGCGCAGCGGCCTGCACGTCGAGATCGGCAACACCGACGCCGAAGGCCGCGTGATCCTCTGCGACGCGCTGGCCTGCGCCGCCGAAGCCCAGCCCGATCTGCTGATCGACCTGGCGACGCTGACCGGCGCTGCGCGCGTGGCGCTCGGCGCGCAGCTGCCGGCGCTGTTCTGCCGCGACACGGCCACCGCGCGCGAGCTCGTCGACCTGGGCCTCGCGCTGCACGACCCGCTGTGGCACATGCCGCTGTGGCGCGACTATCACGGCGGCATCGAGAGCGAGATCGCCGACATCGTCAACACCGGCCGCGGCCCGCAGGCCGGCGCGATCAACGCCGCGCTGTTCCTCGAGGACTTCGTGCCGCCGGCGCTGCCGTGGCTGCACGTCGACCTCTACGCCT